>JAGBAI010000068.1 GCA_017939025.1 Oscillospiraceae bacterium | reverse complement strand
GGCAAACGGTGTTCCCATGAAGCAGATTCAGGAATGGCTTGGTCACAGCGACTTCTCAACCACGGCAAACATTTACGCACATCTGGATTATAGCTCGAAGCTGACTTCGGCTGACGCGATGCTCAATGGTTTGGGACTTGTTCCGAACTAAAAAAGAAAAGCCAGCAGCCGGGAAAACCGGCTACTGGCGGACATTCTGGCGGAGACGGTGGGATTCGAACCCACGGACCCTTGCGGATCAAACGATTTCGAGTCGTTCTCGTTATGACCACTTCGATACATCTCCGTATTTATCTCAACATCAGCACCTCAGAAAACGGGGAGAACTGATGGGGAGAACAAAGAAAAATATTAAATTCAAGATACCCGAAAAACCCCGTAAAATCAAGGGTTTTCGCTCAGGAGGCTACCGGATAGCGACCACGATTTCGAGTGCCATGGAGTGAAATTCCCTTAAAAGTCGCTAAGAGACTTTAGGCTCCCTCCAAAACACAAACCACTCGCACTCCACGCCAAATGCAATCGCAAACGGTAGTGTAGAAAAAGCGTAGAAACGCCCTCTACCCTGCACAAAAGGATACCCCAAAAATGCAGTAAAATCAAGGGTTAGCGGCAGAAAAGAGAAAACCGCCCCACACGATTTCGAATCCGATGTATAGGGTGATTTTAAGAGAATTGAGGTAACTCTGGTAACCCAAAAACCCAGTCATAGCAACGGTTTTTAGGGATTCATATATACCTCGATTTAGACCTGAATTCGCAAAACTCTCCGCAAAGTGTAGAAAAAGCGTAGAAGTGAGGAAGGCGAATATGCCTTTAAGTAACTTTAGTTTCCAATCCCTTCAAAAGGGAAAGTGTAGACGGTTGCTTGCCACTGACAGCATCAATCAACCACCCACACCCTACGGAGGACAAACAAAATGGAAGCAAATTACTCCTTCCTCTATGAGGAATATCCAGAAGTCATAAGCGCAGATCAGTTGTACCGCATCTGCCGTATCAGCAAACGCAAGGCGAAATGGCTCCTCGATGGCGGTTACATTCCCTGTCAGGACAGCGGCAAGAAAACCCGCCGATATAAGATCCGCATAGACGATGTGGTCGCCTAGGTGCCTTCCTGTTAGTCATACTGAAAACGTAATCACGTACTTGTAAGCTCAATATTCTTCAGTGTGATAGGAGTTTTCTCTCGCAGTTCCAAGTTCATTGCCATTACTTCTGTGTCCGGCAGAGCGATGGTTGCAGGAGGCTGGCTGCGGTCGATAGTAAAGTTAAATTCACATACGCCCTCTGTAATCATTTTGCGATTATCAGATTGCGGGCTGTGCATGAAAGTCTCCAGAATCAGGTGGACTTCCAAAGGTGTGGTATCCAGTTCAAATCCTTCTTGAGTCGCATAGGAGTAATCCATAAGCAGTAACGCCACGCCGTCTCCATCCATGCCTTGATACTGGATACCATGACTTCCAATACCGTCAACTCTTTCCAAAGGATCAGGGTACACCTCCAGAGTCCGGCCATCGAAACTGTAAGAGGGTCGGTTGGACAACTCAACGCCTTCGACACGCAGAAGCAAATAGAAAATATCGTCGCCAACAGTTACAGGGTCTACCGTCACAGTCGTTTCGCCAACGGTTTTACTCTGACTGATATCCTGACTCAAATGGTCAATCAATGCATTTTGTCCCTCGCTCATGTTTTGACCAGTCATCAGTTCAAAATAGTGACCAAACAAGTTCTGGATTCTGTCGCCGTAGATAACCGCCACAACACCAGCACCCATTAAAAACAGACAAAGGATCACAGCAATCAGTGCAACCGGCCAGCGGCGGCGAACGGGAACAACATAGTCTGTCCACATGGTTGCCATATCCTGGGGTAAATGTGACGAACCAGTGATTTTTCTGGACAAAACCATGTGGTATAATTAAAATAAAATTAACGAGGAGGTAGGGCCATGTATCGAGTGCTACTGGTGGACGATGACCCCCACATTCAAAAGACAAATGAAGCCTATCTGAAAAAGCAGGGCTATCATATCAGCGCCGCAAACAATGGCGCCGATGCTTTGAAGGCTGCATCTTCTGCCGCCTTTGACGCTATCGTTCTGGATGTGGATATGCCCGGGATGGATGGGGTCACGGTTTGCCGCCGGATACGGGAGGTGAGCGGTGTGCCCATCATCTTCCTGTCTGCATATGCCAGGACGGACGACCGTATCCGGGGCCTGATGGCGGGTGGCGATGACTATTTGGGGAAACCCTATTCCCTCACCGAACTGGAACTGCGCATCCGCTTGCGGATCCAGCGCCGACATAACAAGGAAATGCGGGATGTCCTTCGTTTTGGTGAGTTGGAGATCGATCTTGGCTTGCGCGAGGTGCGCTGTCAGGAAGACAGCGCCTCATTGACTGCACTGGAGTTTGATCTGCTTGCATTTTTGGCGCAAAATCCGGGGCAGGTGTTTTCCTATGAACAGCTCTATGACCGGGTCTGGAAAGCCCCGGTGAACAAAGGTATTCACAATATGCAGGTCTGTATGGCTCGGGTCCGGCAGAAACTGGAGCAGCTATCTCCTGGCGCCCATTATATTGAAACCGTGCGAGGGAAGGGCTATCGGTTCCGGCAGGAACCACGGCAATAGAAAACCCGTCCCAACATGAATCCGGAACGGGTCTTGCAATGTCTTTTATTTACTTTTTCTTTTCCGTAAAATGCCTTTGTGTGTCACGGTGATCCCTGTCGCCGCGCAGACACCAACTCCGGCAACCGCCAGCACAGCTTGGGAGAACGGCGTCAGTCCGTTTTTTTCTTTCGGCTGGTCAGGCGTCTCCCCGGATGCGGCTATCGAATCATCCGAAATCGGAAGTGTTGGCTCAGTGCCAAGAGGAGGAACGGTTTCCGAATCCACTTTCGGCTCTGGCTCCGGCTTAGGAACAGACTCCGGATCCTCCGGCTCTGGCTCGGGCACCGGATCAGGCTCCTGGTCCTCCGGCTCCGGTTCGGGTGTCGGCTCAGTCTCCGGATCTTCCGGCTCCGGTTCAGGCATCGGCTCAGACTCCGGGGCTTCCGGTTCCGGTGCCGGATTGGGTTCCTCCGGCTCAGTCTCAGGTTCTTCCGGCTCCCGTTTGGGGGGAACGGGTGTAATGCTGCCACCCCGGTTACCGCCGCCGTCATCTCCGTCTTCTTCGGGCAACAAGAAGTTGTCTGAAGCCCAATATTGGCGATAGTTTTTGCTTATGAAAGAAGCACAGATACGGAAATGACGGGGCATATCATCCGGCAGATAAAAGACACAGGCGGTGCTTTCATCATCTTCCCGAACATGAAAATCTTCCCACCGCTCCCAAGTCGTTCCACCATCGGCAGACACTTCACCCCAGATATCCGTGGCCATGTCGGGCAGTTGTTCCACCTGCAGCTTGGCCGACGCAGCTGTTTCGCCCATCCATACGGCGGCGGTGACAACAATCAGATCAGGCTTATACCAGTGGACAGAAAGTTCCAGAGGACGGCTTGACGCCAGCTCCACGCCATTCTCATCCAGAAAGCAGCCGGTCAAGGTCAATTCTCCGCTGGATTGTTCCTCATAAGCAGTCATATCCCATTGAATCGGGATATCTGTCCATTGCTGGACACCCTGATGCTGCAGATTGGTTTTCAGGGATGCAGGCAGCAGAGCTTCGGTCAGAACCGTTCCTTCCTCCAGCCACAGATCCGCTGGCTGATGATATGTATTATCCACCATAGGCGGTGCCCACTGGATCAAAACCCCATCCAGCTCCGTATCCGCGAAGTACACAGAGCCACCCGGCTCCTGAACGATCAACAGACCATCGCCGGACAACTCAAACTCCACGGTTTTCAGCGTCAGGCTGCCGCCTGCCTTTACCACGATCAACCCATCCTGCAGAAGATCCCTACGGATGATCGGGCTGGCCTGGGAAGGATCACCCTCGGACATTGTGCCAATGACCAGACTGCCGCCGGATTCGATCACGATTTGGCCCATGATCTCCACAACCAGATCGCCGGGGTAATAATCAGCCGCGAAGGGATTTCCCGCAAGGGACGGTGATACAGTCTCATAGAAAAGGTACTCACCATTGCCTATGATCTGGGTATCCAGACTGATGGTGTAGATATTGTTCTCCGATGCGGGCGGCGCATCCTCACCAGACGGGGTTTCTTCTGTGCCGGGTTCTTCGGAAGAGGGCGGGTCATCGGAACTGTCCGGCTCATCCACGGGGTTTGCCGGCAACGGTTGCTCTGAGGACGGAGCTCCCGGCTCGGGTGTATCATCGGTATCATCTGCGGAACCGGGCTGTGTTTCTTCTGCTTCGTCAGCATCCGGCCCCGGCTCATTGGATATATCATTGTCAGAATCTGACTGCTGTTCATCCTTTTCATCGGAGCCATCGCTATCCGCCGCAGCAGGACTGTCCCCGGAATTCGGTTGTTCTGCACCGCCAGCCTCCGGTTCTTGTTCCGAATCACTGAGCGCAGGCTCATCCGGAACGCCCCCATACACTGGTTCGTCTATGCCTTCCTCACTTTCAGGCTTCTGAGAAGGTACATCTTCAGACACCGGCTGGTCAGATGGCTGTTCTTCTTCCACCGCGAAAGCGGTGGGAGAGAACACACAGCTGGACAGCAGTGCCAAAGAGCATATCCAAATGACGATCTGTTTTTTTGTCCTCATATTCTTTCTTTACCTTTCTCCAGTGAGGTGTGCTTATGAAAAGAGAACGCAGACAAAGCTTGCTTCTCCTGATTGTTTTTCTGCTGATAGGAGCGTTGGCCTTTACCGGCTTGTTTTACGTCGACAACAAATATACCTCCGCACTGCCCGGCGGACTGGGATACAATGTGCTTCAGGCTGATCTGACACATCCGGCGTTCCTAGTGGATGGCTGGGAATACTATCCCGGCGAGCTGCTGGATCCGGACGCTCTGGCCGGCCGCGAGGAGGCAGAGCATATTTATATCGGACAATATCCCAACTTCTCCGCGCACCTGGACAGCCCCTATGGGGAAGCGACCTACCGCCTGGTGTTGGAGAACTGGGGAGAGCCGATTGACCTGTCCCTCTGGCTCCCGGAACTGTTGTGTGCCGGGCGGGTCTATATCAACGGCACACTGATGGGAGAGCAGGGGGCGCTGGAGCCTTACCGCCCTCATGTTGTGGATGGCATCTATTCTTTCCGTGCAGACGAGCGGACAGAGATCGTGATTCAGTGCGCCAACTACACCCACTACTATTCCGGGATGTATTATCCCCCGGCGGTGGGGACGCCCTCCGCCATCACACAAATGCTGACAGTACGGCTGATTGTGTACGGGTTCCTTTGCTTTGCGGCGCTGGCTGTAGCACTCTCCAATCTGGCCCTGTGGTTGTTCACCAGAGATAAGCTGAACCGCTACATGGGACTTTTGTGCACTTTCTTTGCGCTTCGGGTGTGCTATCCCTTCCTGCGCTCTCTGGGAGTTCCTTCCATTCGTCCGCTGTATGCCCTGGAGGACTTTTGCGGAAATGCCGTCCTGTTGCTGGCGATCCTACTGGCTGGGGAAGTGAGCGGACAGGTCATGCGGAAATACCACCGCAAGGTAGCTGTGCCCGCCGCTGCCGGTCTTTGTGCGGTCACCGTCATATTTCCGCTTTTCATTCTACCATATGCGCCTATTTTTATCAATAGCTATGGGCTCATTCTATTCGTCTGGAAGCTGCTGGCAGGAGGCTATCTTCTGTTCTTATCTGTTCTTGGCCTTTCAGCAGATGGCATTTTGTCACGGTATCTGCTGTGTGCCGCAGGGTTCTACGGCTTGACAATGGCAGTTTCGGTGCTGACAGCGAATCGCTTTGAGCCTATTCGGAGCGCATGGCCGGAGGAATACGGCGGTTTTGCGCTGGTGGCAGGTTTTGCTGCACTGATGGTTCACCGAGGTGTCCTTTTAACGGCTGAAAACCGACGGTTGACCCTGCATCTTCAAGAGGAAGTGGACCGCAAGACGCGCTCCCTGGAAACCCTGCTGGCCGAGCGCAAGGAACTGCTGGCCAATCTGATCCATGACCTGAAAAATCCGCTCACCGCCGTGCGCAGCTACGCGGATCTGGTACGTGGCGGCGGGGTCGCACTGGACGGAGAGACCACCGGATACCTAAACGCCCTGTCTGACCGCGTCGTAGCGGTAGAGGATCGCTTTGATTTGCTACAGGGATTTTCCCGTGGAGAACGAGGCCTGTTCCATGGGGAGCCTGTCTGCCTGAACACTTTTTTGCAGAGTTTCCATGAAGATAACAGGCCGGATATGGAGTTGTTCGGGCAATCCTTCCTGCTGGAATTACCCAACAAGGTCTTAACGATCTCCGGCGATATTGAGCGTTTGCGCTCGGCACTTGAAAATCTGTGCTATAATGCGGTCTCTTTTACTCCGGAGGACGGCGTTATCACCCTGTCTCTGGGGGAGGAAGAGGGCAAGGCTCTCATCACCGTGTCGGATACCGGCGCTGGCATCGCCCCGAAGGATCTGTCCCGGGTCTTTGACCGGGGGTTTACCAACCGACCGGATGGAAGCGGCGAGGGGCTGGGTCTGTACCTGGTGCGCGCCATAGCTCTGGAGCATGGCGGCACGGTGGAGGTGCGTTCACAGCTGGGCAAGGGCAGCGTGTTCACTTTGCGGCTACCCATGGTTTCCAATGTATAAGCATTTGGGAAAACAGATATGCTGACGTATCTGCTTGCAAGAAAGCGTGCATTGAGGCATTGGCCTCATATGCACGCTTTTCTTTTTATATTCTTTTTTCGCGTAGATCGCTGCCGATGCCTTATTCGGCGGTGTCACATCTCAGAACAGCGTTCAGCAATACGCTGGCGCCCTCCGTACAGGTCTCATCGCTGGTATGTTCCGGCTCACAGTGGGAAAGGCCCTTTTCAGAGGAGACAAAAATCATGGTAGTGGGCAGCATATAGGAGGCAAACTGGGCGTCATGTCCAGCACCGGAATTGATGTACTGGTGCTTGCTGTCCAGCTCCTCGGCGGCCTGCTTCACATAGCCCACCAGAGTTTTGTCGAAGTACACCGTATCCCGATTCCACTGGTCGGCTACCTCGCAGCGGCATCTGGCCCATTCACGGCGGGCGCAGCTGTGAACAATCTCATAGACCTTTCCAAGCACATCGGGATCTTCGTGGCGCACGTCGATGGAGAAGTCCACATAGTCAGGGATGACGGTGTGGACGCAGGGGTGGGCCACGATTTCTCCAGTGGTGTATACCAACTCCGGACGGCCCAGCTTGTCGATCTCCTCATGTAGCCAGCAAAGGGCCTGGGCGGCAGCGTATAGGGCATCCTTTCGGTACTCCATGGGGAAGGTCCCGGCGTGGGCGGCCTGACCGTAGAAGCGGATGCGACTATTGAACATACCCAGCACACAGGTGACCACGCCTACATCGTTTCCGGCATTCTCCAGAATAGGACCCTGCTCAATGTGCAGCTCAAACATGGCCTTATACTGCTTCGGATTCAGACGGTTGGCCTTGTCCCCCTTGTAACCGGAGGCATCCAACGCCTGCCCGAAGGTGGTCATTTTGTCTTCCACGCTTTTGGAAGCCATCATATTTTCATGCTTGAAACCCTTGGCGATGTTTTCAGGCAGATAGTCATAGCAGACCACGCCGGAGGACATCATGGCGGGAGGATACAAAGAACCCTCCTCATTGGTCCAGATCATGGCGGTCAGGGGGTGCCTGTGGGGGATATTCTCCGCTGCTACGGTCTCCAGCACCTCCATAGCACCGATGACGCCCAGAATACCGTCATAGTTACCGCCGTTCTTCACCGAGTCGCAGTGGGATGCCATGACGATCCGCTTGGCACTGGGGTCACTTCCGGGGATGGTGGCATACATATTGCCCATATCATCTGTGGTGATGGCAGCGCCGATTTTCGTCATTCTATCGGTGAAATACCCCCGGGCCTGTCTTGCGGCTTCAGACAGAGAATAACGGGTGATCCCTCCGTGACCGGCGTCACCAAAGGTAGCAAATGTATGTATCTTTTCGGCCATTCTGGCCAGATCGCATTGATACATGAGATGGAACCTTCCTTTCTAAAATATCAAAAACATAAGTTTTTAATTGTAATGCCTTAACCATTCTTGGTAAATGCGTCATACTCAGCCTGCGTGACATAGCCATAGCCGGTTCTACCCTGTGTGCGTCGCATTAGGATTACATAGACAACCAAACCAATGATAAAGGAAACAATATAGCCGTTGGCGGCCAGATAGTGCATGAAGTTGGGGGCAGCGCCAGAGGCGGCGTTCCAGGCGAACACGCTGTTCCAAAGCAGCGGGATGGGGAACGAACACAGCCACGCCAGCATTCCGCTCCAGTTGACGCCGCCGCTGTACCAATAACGTCCGCCTTCTCCTTTATACAGACTGGCCACATCCACCAGTTTCTTTTTAACGAAGAAGTAGTCAGCGATCAGAATAGCCGCAATGGGTGCGATGATAGTGCCGTAATTATTCAGCCAGGTGAAGATGTAAGCGGAACCGGAGCCGTAGATGAACCATGGCTGCATAACACAGATGGAAATGACTACCGTGATCATGACGCCTTTCTTGTAACTGATCTTCGAGGGCGCTATGTTGGAAAAGCCGTTTGCTGGAGCAACCACATTGGCAGCCACACAGGTGGTGACGGTTGCCATCATCACACCGATGGAGGCCACGGCTACCAGCAGCTTGCTGTCCACATAGTAGAATAGGCCGGTGGGATCAAACATGGCCGTCCCCAGAGTCAGCTTGGTAGCTTGTCCGAACAGGGCGCCCACGAAGGCGCACAGGGCCATGGGGCCGGGCATACCCAGCAGCTGGCCCCGGAATTGGGCTTTCTGGCTGGCAGCATAGCGGGAAAAATCGGGAATGTTTAGCGCCATGGTGGCCCAGAAAGCGATATTGGCGGTAAGTCCGGCCATATAGACGAAGGCGAAGCCTCCGTTGGCCTCCAGCGCCGCCCAGTCGTTGCCCTGAGAGAAGGCATCCAGAATGGTATAGCCGCCGTCGTGGAGCATATCGATGGACCAGTAGCCCAGCAGCACGATGACCACCAGCAGCACCGGACCGCCAATATCCTGTACCCATTTGACCTGATCCAACCCATTGTAGGCCACCAGAAAGACCAGGACCATGAAGATAAAAAAGCCGATGAGCTGGCCGAACTGCACGGATGGGTTACCGGGCATGGCCACGGTGATGGCGGGATCGGAAAAACTGGGAACAAGAATACCAATCAGAGCTGCCACCGCGCCGCCGCCGACCCATGCCTGCACCGAGGTCCAGCCGCAGGCCACCAGCGACCGGGCAATGGTGGGCAGCTGTGCCCCCTTGTTGCCAAACACCATGCGGGAGAAGATGGGAAAAGGAATGCCATACTTGGTCCCAATCTGGGAGTTGAGCTGAATGGGGATAAGCGCAATCAGATTGCCCAGGATTACGTTTAGGATGGACAGCAAGGGCGATACCCCCAGAATAATTAGGGATGAGGCCACTGAGAGGGACGGAATGCAGATGGACATTCCGATCCAAAGGTTACAGATGCTGCCGGTTTTCCAGTTTCTCTGGGCGACCGTTGTGGGCGAGAGGTCGTCGTTATAGTATTTGGACTGACTGAGCTCCGCCCGCGTCTCTTCGGTCAGCTCAAAGAGGTCATTCTTCCGCTGCTGTGTGATCTTACTCATAGCTTCCCTCCCCGCAGGCAGCGTTTTACGAACCGACCCCAGCCGGCCTCGCCCTTAAATTCTCCGTTGTCATAGACCAACCGCCCCCGGGACCAGGTCTGCACCGGATACCCGTGGAGTGTAATGCCCTCCCAGATGGTGTGGTCACAATCGGAATGCATGGCCGCATTGGTGATGGTGAAATCCTTTTCCGGGTCGTATATCACGATGTCCGCATCCTTGCCCACAGCCAAGGATCCCTTGCTTTCGCATCCGAAGATACGGGCGGGATTCGCAGCGCACAGCTCCACTGCTTTGGGGAAGGAAATGATGCCCTCGTTGGCCTTGGACAGTATGTAGGGGTACATGTTTTCAATACCGGCGCAGCCGTTGGGGATCTTGCGGAAGTCGTGGAGCCCCCAGTCCTTCTCCTCCTGCCGGAAGGGGCAGTGGTCGGTGGCGATGGTGTCAATGTCTCCCCGTCTGATGGCAGCCCACAGGGCGTCTTGGCTGGCCTGCCCCTTAATGGGCGGCGAGCAGACGAAATTGCGTCCATCCTTCCGTTTGTAGACCTCGGAGGTGAAGTGGAGGTACTGGGGGCAGGTCTCAGCGTAGATGGGATAGCCTTCCTCCTTCGCCTTGGTGACAGCGGTGACGCCCTGGGCGTTGGCCAGATGCACGATGTAGAGAGGCGCGTTCAGAGATTTAGCCCATGCAATGGCCCGCTCGTCGGCCTCACCCTCCACAAATTCGGGGCGGGACAGATAGTGGTGCCAGGCATCGGTCTTGCCCTGGGAGATGTACCGCTCAGTGAGCATATTGACCATCTCGTTATTCTCCGCATGGACGCTGATGAGGGCGCCGATCTCCTTGGACTTTTCCAAAACCTGATAGAATACGCCGTCGGTCACGCCGAAGTCATAGACCATGAACACCTTGAAGGAGGGCACACCGTACTCCACAGCGTCCTTCATAGAATTCAGCAGATCACCGCGCACATCCTTTACGCCAATGTGGAAAGCGTAATCCACGGCGGCCTGCGGCGCACAAAGAGCCTCTCTGCGCTTGACAGCATCCACCATAGGTTCGTCAAAGTCCTGAAGCACAAAGTCAAATACAGTGGTGGTTCCACCGCAGGCTGCGGCCCGTGTGCCGGTAAAGTAGCTGTCGGCAGAAATGGTGCCGCCGAAGGGCATTTCCAGATGGGTATGCGCATCGATGGCTCCCGGCAGTACCAGCTTGCCCGCGGCATCCACAATGCAGGGACAGCCCTCCGTAGGCAAATCATTTCCTATGGCCGCGATTTTTCCATCTTTTACCGCAAGGTCAGCCCGGAACATCTCGCTGTCGGTAACGATGGTGCCATTTTTGATCACCAGATCCATGGTAAGTACACTCCTTTCGGCTTCTATATTTATGTTATTTATTGATCACTTCGTTTCAGCCCGGATCAGGAAAGCGCCGTAGTCCGTCAGGTAGGGCTGTGAGATCTCATAGTCCTCGGAAATAAACCGCCCGTAGAAGTTCCAGAAAAACAGGTCGATGGTCCCGCTGGACAGGGCCATAAACTTTGCGTCCGG
>JAGBAI010000067.1 GCA_017939025.1 Oscillospiraceae bacterium | reverse complement strand
GGTTCGTTCATCTGACCGAAGACCATGGCGGTCTTGGAGATAACGCCGGACTCGGTCATTTCGTTGTACAGGTCGTTACCCTCACGGGTACGCTCGCCGACACCGGTAAAGACGGAGTAGCCGTTGTGTGCAGTGGCGATGTTGTAGATCAGCTCCTGGATCAGAACGGTTTTGCCAACACCTGCGCCGCCGAACAGACCGATCTTACCGCCCTTGGCGTAGGGGCAGATCAGGTCGATAACCTTGATGCCGGTTTCCAGAATTTCAGTAGCGGGCTGCTGCTCCTCGTAGGAGGGAGCGGGACGGTGGATGGGCCACTTGGCGTCGCCGTCTACAGCGGGCTTGTTGTCAATGGGCTGGCCCAGCAGATTAAAGACGCGGCCCAGGCAGTCATCACCAACGGGAACAGAGATGGGAGCACCGGTATCGATAGCCTCGGCACCTCTCTGCAGACCATCAGTGGAGGACATGGCGATGCAGCGCACCACATTGTCACCGATGTGCTGTGCGACCTCGGCAACGATGGTGTTATCGCCAACGGGAATTTCGATGGCGCTCAGCAGCAGGGGCAGCTGGTCGTCAGCGAAACGGATATCAAGAACGGGACCCATGACCTGGATCACAGTTCCTTTGTTATTGGCCATTGGGGATTCAACTCCTTTTGGTTAGAGTGTCATTGCGAACCAGTGCGCACACTGGTGTGGCAATCTCCCGGACATGCCGGGGGGTGTCACGTCGATCCGGGGGATTCCCACGCCAGTCTGAGAACTGGCTCGGAATGACATGAACAAATTAAGAACCGGCGACGATTTCGGTAATCTCCTGGGTGATGGCAGCCTGACGGGCCCGGTTGAACTTCAGGCTCAGGTCAGCGATCATCTCGTCGGCGTTCTGGGTAGCGGAGTCCATGGCGCTGCGGCGGGCAGCCTGCTCAGCAGCACGGCTTTCGCACAGGGCACCGTAAAGGATGCCGCCCAGATATTCGGGAACGATGGAGGCGAATACCTCCTCCGGCTCACCCTCGTAAACAGGGACGCAGCCACGGGTATCTGCAGCTTCCGCAGCCTCGGGCTTTGCCAGGGGCAGCAGCTTCATGGTAGCAGGTACCTGAGACAGGACGGAAACGAAATTGGTGTAAGCCACATAAACTTCGTCAAATTCCCCGGCAAGGAATGCCTTGCTCAGCTGCTTGGAAATGGAGAAGCAGTCACCGATGGAGACACCGGCGGCCTCTGCATAGCTCTCGGTCAGCGCGGGGATCTTCTTGCCGCGGAAGAAATCCACGGCCTTTTTGCCGATGGGAAGTACAACGGCGTCCTTATCCTGGATCTCCGTGTGCACCATCTTCAGAATATTGCTGTTATAGCCGCCAGCCAGGCCGCGGTCACCGGCGATGACGATATACATCACCTTTTTCACTTCCCGCTCCTGAAGGTACTTGGAGGAGAAGTCCTTGTTGCTGCGGGTAATGTCCTGAATGGTGGAGTAAAGGATCTGGAAATAGGGTCGGGAATTGGAAACCTGCGCCTGGGCGCGGCGAAGCTTGGAGGCAGCGACCATCTCCATGGCCTTGGTAATCTGCTTGGTAGACTCCATGCTTCGGATTCGGTTTTTGATTTCCTTGGTGGAAACGCCAGCCATGGGTAACCTCCTCCCTTATGCGAACTTGTCGACCAGCTCGGTAAGCGCAGCCTTCAGGCTGTTCTCAGTCTCGGTCTCCAGCTTGCCGCTGGTGCGGATGGCCTCCAGAACGCCGGAGTGGTAGTTATCCATGTGCTCTTCCAGCTGCTTTTCGAACTCGGGGATCCGGTCAACATCGATGTTGTTCAGATAGCCGTGGGTGACGGCGTAGATGATGCACACCTGCTGGGCCACTTCCTTGGGAGAACCGTTGCGCTGCTTCAGAACAGCCACGATCCGCTCACCCAGAGCAAGACGGCTCTTGGTATCAGCATCCAGATCGGAGCCGAACTGGGCAAAGCTCTGCAGCTCGCGGTACTGAGAGTACAGCAGCTTCAGGGAGCCTGCAACCTTCTTCATGGCCTTGATCTGGGCATCGCCGCCGACACGGGAGACGGAGATACCGGGGTTAACTGCGGGCATAACGCCGGAGTTGAACAGCTCGGTTTCCAGGAAGATCTGGCCGTCGGTGATGGAGATGACGTTGGTGGGAATGTAGGCAGAAACGTCACCGGCCTGGGTCTCGATGATGGGCAGTGCGGTCAGAGAGCCGCCGCCCAGTTCAGGAGACAGCTGTGCAGCACGCTCCAGAAGACGGGAGTGCAGATAGAAGACGTCACCGGGATAAGCCTCACGTCCGGGGGGACGGCGGATCAGCAGAGAAATGGCACGGTAGGCAACAGCGTGCTTACTGAGGTCATCGTAGATGACCAGAACGTCCTTGCCCTGATACATGAAGTGCTCGCCCATGGCGCAGCCTGCGTAGGGGGCGATATACTGCATGGGAGCCAGCTCGGAAGCGGTGGCGGAGACCACGATGGTGTAGTCCATGGCACCGCCCACAGTCAGATTTTCCACCAGCTGTGCGACGGTAGAACGCTTCTGGCCGATGGCAACGTAAATACAGATACAATTCTTGCCCTTCTGGTTCAGAATGGTATCGGTAGCGATGGTGGTCTTACCGGTCTGACGGTCACCGATGATCAGCTCACGCTGGCCGCGGCCAATGGGGATCATGGAGTCGATGGCCTTGATGCCGGTCTGCAGGGGGCGGTTAACGTGCTGACGCTCGATGATGCCGGGTGCGGGCATTTCGATGGCCCGGTAGCCTTCGGCTTCGATGGCACCCTTGCCGTCAATGGGTTCACCCAGTGCATTGACAACGCGGCCGATCAGCTGCTCACCCACGGGGACGGAAACCACGCGGCCGGTACGCTTAACAGTGTCGCCTTCCTTGATGCCCTGGTCGGAGCCCAGGATGACGATGGAGACGGTGTCCTCCTCCAGGTTCTGAGCCATGCCGAAGGAGCCGTCGGGGAATTCCACAAGTTCACCGGCCATGCACTTGTCCAGGCCGGAGGCCTTGGCAATGCCGTCGCCAACCAGAATGACAACGCCGGTTTCGCTTACTTCAATTTTGTTTTCGTAGTTTTTAATCTGACTACGAATAATTTTTGTTATTTCTTCGGGTCTGAGTTCCATATATTCCCTGCTTTCTCGTCAGAGTACGGTCTTATTCAGGACGTCCCGGATCGCCTCCATACGGTGGGAAACGGTGTCATCCAGACGCTGACCGTCATAGTCCAGGCGGATTCCGCCCAGGACTGCGGGGTCGATCCGGTTTCGCAGGGCAACGTCCTTGCCTGTGATCCGGGAAAGCTTTGCGGTAAGCTTGTCGGCCTGCTCCGGTGTCAGTGCCACAGCAGTGACAGCGTTCACCCGCAGAATGCCGTTGTCCTGATCAAAGTGCTCCATATAGGCATCACAGCAGTCGGAAAAATGGCGCATATAGCCCTTTTCCGTCAGAATCTTCAGAAAGTTCAGAAGATACGGATGCACAGAGCCGCGGAAGCTGTCGTCTAGGATCTGGCAGCGCTCCGCCTTGGTCAGGTTGGGGGAGGACAGCAGTCGGATGAAGTCCGGCTCCTGCTGAAAGGACTGCTGCAACACAGCAGCCTGCTCCCCGATGAGCCTGGTCAGGTTTTCTTCCTTGGCCAGCTCGTACAGGGATTCGCCGTAAACACTTCCGACCTCTGTCATACGCCGTCACCCAATTCGTTAATGAAATGGTCGATCAGTGCGGACTGGTCAGCGGTATTCAGCTCCCGCTCCACGACCTTGCCGGCAATGGCCATGGCCAGGCCGGAAATTTCGTTCTTGGCATCGTTGATGGCCTTTTTCTTTTCCATCTCGATGTCGGAAGACGCTTTGGACTTGATCTGGGCAGCGGCCTGCTGGGCCTGGCTGATGATCTCCTCGCTGCGAGCGGTAGCGGTTTTCTGGGCATTCAGAAGAATGTCCTCTGCCTTTTCCTTGGCTTCCTTCATGTTCTGCTCGTAGGTGGCCTTGATGGCATCCGCCTCAGCGTGGGCGGCCTGGGCATCGGTGATCTCCTTGTCAGCAGCCTCGCGGCGCTGATCCAGGATGTTGAGAATCTTATCCCAGAAGAATTTCTTGAATACGAACAGCTGAATAAATAAGTTGCAGATCTGGGCAATCAGTGTTACGGGATTTACCGCCACCAGGGACTGATAAATTGTTTCCATTGATTGGCCTCCTTCCGGTCAATATACGGTTAACTGAACGGAAATTAGCCCAGGTAGTTCATAAACATGCCGGGAGCTGCGAAGATCAGCAGCAGGCCGGTAACGAAGCCGTAAATACCGGTGGTCTCGGACAGTGCGATACCCAGGATCATGGTGCTGGTGACATCGCCCTTGGCTTCAGGCTGACGGCCGATGGCCTCAACAGCGGAAGCGGCACAGTTACCTTCACCGATACCAGGGCCGATACCAGCGATCAGTGCCAGACCTGCACCGATGGCGCAGCCAGCCAGGGTAATACCTTTTGCCAGAACAGTGTAATCCATAATTTAGTTCCTCCTAAAAAATAATACGTCTTTTGTTTGTTTATTCAAATGGCCGTTTTGCGCGTTAGTCGCCGGCGGCCTGTTTGATGAAGAGAGTGGTCAGGGTGCAGAAGATGAATGCCTGGATGCAGCCGCCGAACCAGTCGAAATACAGGCTGGGCAGCGCGGGGATACCCACCATCAGCCAGGGGAAGGTGGCACCAAGGTTGGTCAGCACAGCCAGGATGCCCAGAATGGCAGCGATGATGCCGATGATCAGGGGCAGCTTCTTACCGGACTTCTTGCCCACGAAGAACAGCGCGACACCAACGACAGCCATCACGATGCCTACATACAGGGAAGATCCCAGAGCACCGAACAGGGCATTGTTGCCAACAGTCAGAGCAGCGTAGATCAATGCGCTGATAACGGTGCCGGAGAGGATATTACCGAAGTGACGGCAGGCCATGGAGATTGGCGTGAAGAGCTCGCTCATGACGTTGATGGGTGCCATGACGAAGATGGGATCCAGAAAACCCTTCATGTAGCCGCCGAAGCCTGCGGACTTAATCTTGTGATAGGTGATCAGAACGAACACAACCAGCGCCCAGGCAAGCTCCGTCATCAGGTCTGCCGTGGGGCTCCACAGGCCCAGCAGACCCACCAGGTTGGAAACCACGGAAGAAACGAAAATGGTGCCCACCAAGGGGATGTAATGGTCAAATTCCTTGCCCATATTGCCCCGGACGAAGTTCAGCAGGGCAGTGGCACCCATTTCGGCCACGGCCTGCTTCCGGGAGATGTTCGTCACCTTCAGGCCGCTGCCCAGCCAGATGAGCAGTGCAGAGATGACGATTAGCAGCAGCCAGCTTACTGCCAGAGTCTGGGTGATCTGAACGGTGCCAAACAGCGGCACATTGGTAAACTCCTTAATAATACCGGCACCATTGATCGAAATATCCATACAAAAACCTCACTTTACAAGTATTCGGTTGAATTTACATGTCTGTTTGCTCCGGGGCTTTGGAAGTCTCCATAACTTCCGTACGGTTCTGCTCTTCTTTAGGATAGAGCTTGCCCTTGAACTGCAAGTAATAAATTACCACATTGGGGAAAAAAATGGGCAGGGCACCGGCGACAAAGTGGACGGGCTTGATCAGAAATGCGGCTACCACCCAGCCAGCCTGAATGATCATGCGGACATTGTAGCTCAGCTGGAAACGAGCCTTCATTTTCCGCTTGTTTTCCATTTCCACGGCACTTTGTACCGTCAGGCACAAGATGGTGAAATTCAGTACAGCAATGATACTGCCAAAGAAGGCTCCCAGCAGGATCCGGGAAAGCTCGAATTTGCCGATACCGAACTGGCTGCACAGGAACAGTCCTGCGATCATGATACCGTCGCAGGCCAGCGTGCCGATGGTGATGCGTTTGATCTCCCTGCGGGAGGCGGGTTGTAATTTCATGGGAATGTTCCTTTACTTATTTGTGGTCATTGAAGCCTACAGGTGCCTCAGAGGTGCCGCTGGCTTCTTCCGTTGCTTTCAGCAGGGAACGGATACAGGATTTCGTGGTACTGACGGAGGTAAGCACACCCAGAATTCCCAAAACCACGATAATCCACATGCCCAGGCTGAACGTATTCTGCAGCCATACCGCCATAAGCAGGAAAAACAGCGTAGGAAAAATGATGGAGAACCCAAACTGGCCCACCCACATCAGCAGATTTAAAATTTTCATATTTCCTCCCGTTGGCTGCAACGATTAAAATAAAAAATGATCATAAGAATTCCAAGTTATTATACCTTATATTGGATTAAGATTCAAGGTGTACATATTTACCAATTATTTTATAAAAAATTGTCGAACTTGTATATAGACAGTTTTTCTCATTTGTGACATTCTTGCCAGGATCTTTGTAAAAGATTCGTGAAGGGGCTTTTCATTTGCGGCAAAATCATGTAAAATAGGCTCAAAACAGAGGACGCGGCGATTTCGCCGCCGGGAATGGGAGCGGAAACGATTTGACGGAACAGGAAATGGAGATCATTCAGGGCTCAGTAAGTGCCGTGGTGTATCAGAATTATGAAAATGGCTATGCGGTTCTGCGTTTGAATGTGGGCGGGGGACAGAATGTGACGGTGGTAGGTACCATCCCTATGCCTTCTGTAGGTGAGAGGCTTATGGTTACGGGCCGCTGGAGCACCCATTCCAGTTATGGACGGCAGTTCGAAGCGGAATTTCTGGAGCGGCTGCTGCCTCAGACTGCTATGGAGATTTTAAATTATCTGAGCAGCCGGGTCATTAAGGGTATCGGCCCCCGGATGGCAGCCCGGATCGTGGAACACTTTGGCAGTGAAACGCTGGCTGTGATGGAACGGGAGCCGGAGCGACTGGCGGAGGTATCCGGTATTTCCCGGGAAAAAGCGAAAAGCATCGGTGATGAATTCAAACTCCAGGTGGGTATGCGCCAGATCATGGAATTTTTTGCACTGCATCACCTGCCTGCGGAATTGGCGGTGCGTACTTACAAATTATACGGTGACAATACCATAGAGTTATTGTATGACGATCCTTACCTTCTGATGGATGAGGAGTTGGAAGCTCCCTTTGGCGCGGTAGACCGGTTTGCCATTGAACTGGGGATCGCTGCCGCCGATCCACGACGGGTGGAGGCGGGGATCCTGTTTGAACTGCATTATAACCTTCTGGCAGGACACAGCTTTTTACCGGAGGAAAAGCTGGTTCCAGCCACGGCTCAGCTGCTCAGTGTGGAGCCGGA
The DNA here is from genome assembly GCA_017939025.1 of Oscillospiraceae bacterium. The sequence goes on along the minus strand of JAGBAI010000067.1, from coordinate 26,729 downwards.
GGATATCCGACAGGGTATTGTTCGGCTTTTACAGGTGGATCGGCTGATGCGGCAGACCCTGGCTGGTATCACGGTGATCTATCTGCCCCAGCTGCATGAGGCAGAGACGGAATCTACGCAAATGCTGCTTTCCTTTGCAGGAAACAGCTTTCCGGTTCCCAAAGATCTGGACAGGCGGATCCGTGAGATCGCAAAGGAAAGCGGCATCGCCTATTCTTCGGAGCAGGAACAGGCCATCCGGGAGGCGGCATCCTCCGGCCTGCTGCTGATCACCGGAGGCCCCGGTACCGGTAAGACAACTATATTAAATGGTATATTGGAACTTTTGGGAAGGATGCAGCTGAAATGTTTGCTGGCCGCTCCCACAGGCCGTGCGGCCAAGCGTCTGACGGAGGTCACGGGAGAAGAAGCCTCCACCATCCACCGGCTTCTGGAGGCCAGCATCGATCAGACAACGGGAAAAATGCTCTTTGTCAGAGATGAGGACAATCCGCTGAAATGTGATGCGGTGATCGTGGACGAGATGTCCATGGTGGATGTGCAGCTGCTGCACAGTCTGTTGAAAGCGGTTCCCACGGGAAAACGGCTGATCCTCGTGGGTGACCCGGATCAGCTGCCGCCGGTGGGCCCGGGTTTTCCCTTTAGCGATATGCTTCGCAGTGGTGTACTGCCCACGGTGCGGCTGAAGTCAATCTTCCGGCAGGCACAGGAAAGTCTTATTGTTATGAATGCCCACCGGGTCAACCGGGGAGAATTGCCGGAACTGAACAATACCAAAACCAGTGACTTTTTCTTCATGCGAAAGCGCAGTGAGGAAGAGGTGTCTCAGCTGATCCGGGATTTATGCACCACCCGGCTGCCGAAGAATATGGGAATTCCCTCCGACCAGATTCAGGTGCTCTCTCCCACCCGCAAGGGCGGTGTGGGTACCGGAGAATTGAACCGGATGCTCCAGAATGCACTGAATCCTGCATCCCCCGATAAAAAGGAGCGGCAGTTCGGGGATTATATATTCCGGGAAGGCGACCGGGTCATGCAGATCCGCAACAATTATGACATCATGTGGAAGCGTACGGATGGCAGTGAAGTTGGTACCGGCATTTTCAACGGTGACGTTGGCATCATTAAGGCCATCGATACCGGCACCGAGACCATGACGATCTGCTTTGATGACCGGGAAGCGGACTATGATTTTACCCAGCTCAATGAACTGGAACCGGCCTATGCTATGACAGTCCACAAAAGCCAGGGCAGTGAATACCGGGCGGTAATCTTAACAGCCTGGAATGGTTCACCCTATCTTCTCAGCCGCAGCATCCTTTACACGGCCATCACCCGGGCGCGGGAGCTGCTGATCATTGTGGGCCGGGAGGATACGGTGGCTGCCATGGTAAACAACGCCAAAAAGAACCGGCGTTATTCCGGTCTCAAGCTGCGGCTGCAGGGGAAGGTGGAATAATGTGAAAGCGCTGCTGAAGCTGCTGTTCCCTCCTAAATGTGTCCTCTGCCGGGAACTTCTGGCACAGGGCGAGCGGGATATTTGCGAAGAGTGCCGGATTTTCGGTCCGGATTACCCGAACCGGAAAAAAGGAACACATTTTCTTGACAGTTTCGCTGCAGTTTGGTACTATGAAGGGAACGTAAGAAAAAGTATTCTGCGTTATAAATTTTATCATGCCAGACACTATGCCCCTGCCTTTGGGCGTATTTTGGGAGAAAAGATCCTGGAGGTTTACCCGGAGGGGTTTGATACGCTCAGTTGGGTCCCTGTCAGTCCCTTGCGGAAGCTGACCCGGGGCTATGACCAGGCGGCACTGCTGGCTAAGGCTGTTGGCTCCGCTGTGGGAATGACTCCGGTGCAGCTGCTGAAAAAGATTCGTCATAACCGCCCCCAATCCGGCATTTCCGGTGAAGCAAAGCGCCGGGCCAATGTGTTGGGTGCATACCGGGTAAGATCCGGGGCCGATGTTGCCGGAAAGCGGATCCTGCTGCTGGATGATGTGTTTACCACTGGCTCCACTGCCGGAGAATGTGCCCGGATGCTGAAGCTCGCCGGGGCGAAGGAAGTACATTGCGCCGTTTTGGCCGCACGAAAGTAAAGGTGTAATATGTCTCTGTTTTCTATGTTTAGCAATGACCTGGGCGTGGACCTGGGTACATCCAATGTTCTGATCTATGCCGACGGCAAGGGCCTGGTCGTCCGGGAGCCTTCCGTTGTGGCGGTGGACAAGAATACCGGCAAGATCCTGCAGGTGGGTGCTGCTGCCCGGAACATGCTGGGCCGTACCCCCGGCAACGTGGTAGCTATGCACCCGTTGAAGGACGGCATCGTATCTGACCATGAGATGACGGTCAAGATGCTCCAGGAAATGTTCAAGACTGCCACCAAGGCAGGCCTGTTCACCCCCAAGCCCAGAGTGGTCATCTCTGTTCCTTCCGGTGTTTCTGAGGTCGAGGAGCGGTCTGTCATCAACGCTGCCATCGAAGCCGGTGCCCGCCGTGTATTCCTGATCGAAGAGCCTCTGGCTGCCGGCCTGGGTGCTGGTTTGGACATCCGGGGAGCCAGCGGACATCTGGTGGTGGATGTGGGCGGCGGTACGACGGATATCGCAGTTTTGAGCATGAACGGCGTTTCCGTTTCCTCCTCTCTGAAGATCGCGGGCAACTATTTTGATGAGATGATCGCCCGGTACGTCCGCCGTCAGCACGGTGTGGTCATCGGCCAGGTCACCGCGGAGAATATTAAAATCCAGATCGGTCAGGTCTATCCCCGGGACGAAGAGCGCAGCATGAATGTCAAGGGCCGTGACTTCAAGACCGGTATGCCCAAGATGGTCACCCTGACCTCGACGGAGATTTACGAAGTTCTCCGCCGTCCTGCCCGTCAGATTGCTGACGAGGTGCTGGCGGTTCTGGAACAGACCAGTCCGGAACTGGTGTCCGATATCTCTGAAAACGGCATTACCATCACCGGCGGCTGTGGTCAGCTGTGGGGCATGGACATGCTGCTGATGGAGCGCACCGGTATCGCCTGTGTCCTGGCAGACGATCCCGATTCCTGCACCGCCTACGGTGCCGGCAAGAGCCTTGCCTGGATCAACAACATGCAGGAGGGCCCCATCAACATTGCCAGAAAGCGCGCCATGCGTGCCTGATCTGCGGAGACTATATTATATTAAGGAAACCTGCACAGACCGGTTGTGGACTGTGCAGGTTTTTGGTTGGCGATGTGTTCCGTATATCAAGAAAAAGAGGATAACGTTCCCAATTCCCTTGAATATTCCGGATAGGTGTGATAACATAAATTTGCGACGCAATTCAATAAGGAAAAACACAGGGAATGTGCTTTTTGCTTTGGCAAAAACGCATTCTCCGCTTTGCGTTCCCTGTGGGTTTCCAAAGAATTGCGTCGCGGCAATGGAGCCATGCGTTTTTCGGTGCGTAGCTTCGGCTGCGCACTTTTTTAATTTGCAGAGAAAGAAGGGGCAAAAATGAAAAAATGTATTCTGGTGGTAATGGTGCTTGTGTTGCTTTTGACCGGTTGCGGGAATAGTGACTATAACAAGGCAATGGATCTGTATGAAGCTGGAAATTATGAAGAAGCTATTGTTCTTTTTCTGGAGTTGGGGGATTACGAAGACAGTGCAGAAAAAGTAATTGCCTGTAATTATGGAATTGCCCTCAACTTCTATAATAGCGGAGATTACGCAACTGCTATGAACCTATTTACCACATTAGATGATTATGAAGATAGCGCAGAGAAAGCATTAGATTGTCAGTATCACATTGCTGTAAATGCCTATGAGAGCGAAGACTATGCAACAGCACTAAATCTTTTCTCCGCATTGGGTGATTACAGTGATTCTATGGAATATCGCTTGGAAGCTGCATGGAAAGCACTGCACACATATATTATAGAACATGGTGAAAAAATAGAATCTACCACAAAGCTTTCCTATGTAAATAAATCCGGCAGCGGACAAATCATCCAGACAGATTTGGCAATCGTTTCCACTAATCCCGAGCAGCTGATCCTTTATAATGGTAATAAGATTGAGGTTATGGGTATTATGAATTTCAGTGACCTTGCCGTTACCATTACGAGAGGAAACCCGGAAGCACAGTTCCAGATCAGCACAAAATTGACAGGTTTGGGAACGGAGAACAATACTTCCGGCGATGGTACATTCAACATTTCCTCCGCTACAATTAATACCCAGTTGAATCCGAGCAATTACCTTTACTACTATACAGATATTTATGGTAAAAGCCATTCTGAAACAGAGATGGATTCCACTAGCCGTGCCGCATTGCAGGAACATTATACGTATATGATTGAAGGCGTTTCTACGATTCTGGGACAGACTGGTCTCGGTATCACTCTGGCAGATTTGGGCTTTACAGCAATGGGATGAATATGAAAAAATACATTGCTTTTCTTCTGGCAGCATTGCTTTGCTTCACCGCTGGATGCGGTAAGAAAGATTCTTCTGTTACAGAGTCAACGGCACCTGCGGATCCCTTGGTAGGTAGCTGGCATACGGTAGGCCTTTTCTACGAAGGCGATATTTTTACTGTTTCACAAATGGAAACAATGGAACTATTGGCAGATATTACTATTGAAATAACTGCCAATCATCATTTTTCGGGTGTATTCACTGCCGAAGAACGGGATGCGGTTGAGGGATATTGGGCAGAAGAATACTTGGATGGTTTTGACCACGTATATAGTATGTCATTAGGGACAGCGATGATTCTGAACAACAGAAACACCGATGTTATGCATTTTGGTTTTGCGGATAACAATGGTGATTTAATGCTGATCTTAAATCGGGACGGAACCAACAGCCACCAAAAGCCTGTTGTAAGCGGTGAGGATGTGTATGCAATGGCGCTGAGCATCGTTGCTTCTTCCGAAGAACCAACAAATGGTGTTCCTGCTGACATAGTGGAGACGGAGCCATATTCACCCTTTACAAATGACTATGGAACGCCTACAACAGTTTGTGCCCACAAGGGATGCTCCCGATATATTGCAACTTCCGGAGATACCAACTGCTGCATTGCCCATTCCCAAAGCTGTCTGAATTGTGGCTGTTATATTGATGAAGATGCTATGTACTGCATGGATTGCCTTTCAGAAAGCGTGGAGAACTCCAAAAATAATAGCAAATCCAGCAGCAATATTGGCGGATGCCAGTTTGAAGATTTGGACGGTTCCATCTGTGGCGCAAAATGCACTGACTACCCTTCTTTGTGCAATTACCATTTTGAAATGCTGAACGCAATTTATGAAAATATGATGGACTGAATCAATAAAACAGGAAGCCATGCTTGGCTTCCTGTTTTCGTAATCTTTTATGTATAAAGAACACTGTCTGAATTCTCAGACCAAGGCCAAAAACATACACAAGTTGGGCCAGCAGAGGATCAGTACGGCGGTGATCCACAGAAGAATTTCCGTCAGCTTATCTTTGCGGTAACGCCGCCAGATGAGGATCTGTACCAGCATCGGAATCAGCCAAAGAATCGCCAGCATCCCGATGCCGCCGAAAGGTTTAAAGTAGGCATTCCATCGGTCGGTTCTGAAACAAAGGGTAAACAAAAAGGAGGACAGGGCGGTGAGCAGATTTCCTGCCAGGGCGATGGGAACCACACCGCGCTTGCCCCAATACCAGCCAATGGAAACAGGTACCAGCACCGCAGGGATATACAGCCAGACAGTGTGCAGGGCAATGTCACCGTAAAGTCCCAGAAAGGCCCAGGGGATGGCAAATAGAGAAAACAGAAGATATTTCATAGTCCGGCACTCCCTTCGTGATTGGTATTAGTATATATTATGGAAAAAGATGATGCAATCTCTCTGGAGAAAAATTAAAAAATAATTAAAATAACAGGACGGAATTTCCGTCCTGTTTGTGCGTTATTCTTCTGTGGGAGCTGCATTTTCCTGCACCTTTGCCGCACTGCTTCTTCTGCGGCGGCGTCTTCTGCGGGTGCTGGTGCCGATGGGTTCCTCGGGGTCGGCCTTTTCCGCCCGGCGGGCGTAGGCTTCGGCGGCCTCGGAGGTGGCTTCATAGGTCAGTCGGCTGACCCGGATGGTGTCGTCACTTTGGGTGGACAGGCGGACCCGAATGAGGAACTTGCCATGCTCGGGGCAGGTGGCCAGATCCATATACCGGTGCCCCGGCTGGGCAAACCACCGGGAGCCAAGCATCCGGGAACCGCAGATGGGACAGATATTTTCTTCACCGGACATGGCGCTTAATGCGGCCCGCTTGTCGGAATAGTCGTAGAATACCTTCCGGGCGATGCAGCCGGGGAGCTCCGCACCGTGGAAGCCGTTTTCGTGACTTTTCAGCGCTTCATCATATTCTGCGGCACCCTTTTTCAGATCCAGCCGGGCGCAGATCAGGGCAGTGTGGTAGGCATCACCCAGAGCGTCGTGGGCAGGGCGGCTTGCTTCAATGCCAAAAATCTCCATGGCGGTTTTCAGAGCCTTCTGAGAGGTGGAACCGTCGGTCTGGGCATTGAAGATCATCTGGGCATTGTACCACCGGTCGGTGAAGCCGGTCTCCAGATTGAACAGCTGTAGATTCTCCCGGAGGATGCCAATATCGTCAAAGCCCCAGGTGAGGAAAATGATATCCTCGCCGCACCACTGGCGGAAGGCGTCGATGGCTTCGGGGAAGGGAACACCCTCTTCCCGGAGCTGGGATTCCTTGATACCCGTCAGCTTACTGACCCGGCGGTTTAAGTGCCGGTAGAATTTGGGCTTTATCATGATCTGGAATTCGTCCGCTACCTGCTGATCCTCTGTGACCCGGACAGCGCCGATCTGGATGATCTCGCCCCGGATCTGAACAGGTAGCACCTTCTTGGAGGATGGGGAGCCGGGCCAGGGCTGGTTCCATTCCATGTCCATTACGATGTAATTCATGTTGATAACCTCTGTGTTATATAATCCTACCGTATATCATAGCACATGAATGTGGGTTCTGTAAACAGAAAGTTTTCGCAATCAGAAGAACCACCGGACGCTCCAGCTGGCCATGGTGAAGCCCACAAGATCGGCAAAGAGCGCTGCGGGAATGGTATAGCGGGTCTTCCGGATTCCGGCGGCACTGAAATAGACGCTGATGGTATAGAAGGTCGTCTCCGTGGAGCCCAGCATCACTGCAGCGGTTCGTCCCACTAGTGAATCAACTCCATGCTGTGCCATCAGCTCTGCCCCCACAGCCAGAGCGGCACTGCCGCTGATAGGACGGATCAGTACCAGCAGCGCCGTTTCTGGTGGGATGCCGACACAGGAAAAAAGGGGAGATAGGGCGCGGCTCAGAAGCTCCGCTGCGCCGGAGGCCCGGAGCATATGGACGGATGTCAGCAACAGGATCAGCGCTGGAAGAATGCTTTTCAAAAGGGAAAGTCCCTCAGCGGCTCCTTCCAGAAGGACATCGTAGGCATTTTCCTGTTTTCTAAGCGCCAGCGCGGCACTCAGAAGCAGAAGGAGTGGAACGAGGTAGTCTGTCATTTCCGAAAGAACCTCCCCAAAAGCCAGGCAGCACCGATACCCAGTCCGGCGGAGAAAAGACTGGTGATCCACACCGCCGGAAGAATGTCAAAGGGTGCGGCACAGTCTAAAGCGCTTCGGATTGCTGCAACATTTGAAGGGATCAGCTGAATGGACGCAGTATTCAGCACGATCAGACGGCACAGCTCGTCCGTGGCTTCGTGATCCCGTTTTAAAGCCCTTGCGGCCCGGATCCCCATAGGGGTGGCGGCATTTCCCAATCCCAGGAGATTGGCGCAAATGTTGCCGCTCAAAGCCTGGGATAATTCCGGGTCGTGCTTTGTGGAAGGAAACAGCTGATTGAGGAGCGGTTTCAGCAGCCGGGAGGTCAGTGCTGTGATACCAACGCGCTCCATCAGTTTTCCGACACCCGACCACAGGCACAGGCTTCCGGCTATGGAAATCGCCAATGTGACACCTGCCTGGGCGCCCTGTAAAACAGACGCAGACAGGGCACTGCCGCTTCCCGTCAGAATGCTGCACAGGATGCTGACACCAAGAAAGAATGTCCAGATATGGCTCATGACCATCGTGATCCCTCCTTTTGGCATACCATATGCGGCGATGAAGGGAAAATGTATGGATATTTTTGACAAAAGTTGACTTTTTTGCAAAAATCATTTGACATAGCGGTGGTCTGACAGTATAATGATAAAACAAATAAGTCGATAAAGGACTATTGGAGAATAACAGGAGGGAACTGGCCGCAATGAAGTCGACAGGGATCATTCGAAAGGTAGATGAACTTGGCAGAATCGTTCTGCCCATCGAGCTGCGCCGCACGCTGGATATCGCGGAGCGGGACGAATTGGAAATTTACATGGAGAATGACCGGATTATTCTGCAAAAATTTGAACCGGCTTGCCTGTTCTGCGGATCCTCCCGGAATCTGCTGTCCTACCGTAGGAAGAATGTATGTCAGGAATGCGCTAAGAAAATTGCGGAATATTGATCCGTTAAAGATCCCCCGAATGCAGGATAAGAAACTGCATTCGGGGGATTTTTGTTATCAGTTATGTACATCGAGCAAATCAACAAGGGATTCAATAATTTGGTAAGCATCGGGAGGTAATCTGGAAAGCTTGGTAATGGTACTGCTCAACTGTAGTTCGCTGCGCTTGCCGTAGAGAATATAATCGGAGGAGATGTTCAGATGAAGACATAGTTTTGCCAGATCCTCCGGACGCGGAGCCTTTTTTCCCAGTTCAATGCAGGAGACGGTCTGAAGACTGACCCCAATTTTTTCAGCAAGCTGCTCCTGTGTCAGATGCAGTTCTTTCCTGCGTCTGGCGATCCTGCTGCCCATATTGACAAGAAATGCGTCATGTTCCATACATACCCCTCCTTTTTATCTATTGTATTGAATTTTGTCGGAAATTATAACCGACTATGGTTGTAATATGTTGACAAATTACAACCATAAGATTAAAATGCAATATAACAACGAAAGGGGGGATCGCAATGAAAGAACGCGGCGGCTTTGGATCCTTAACATCATTAAAAGGGCTTTTTATATGGATCATTGTGCTGCATAATTCGTTCTTAATAGATGCGGTATTCGAATCCGTCCCTGGAATGCCGTACATCCGTCTTTATGGTGGAAGCCTTGGCAACAGCATGTTCTTTATGCTCAGCGGTTTTTTGATGGTTTACGGTTATCGGGAGAGAATTGCAGAAGGCAGGATTTCTTTTGATGCTTACATTACAAGACGACTGAAAAAGCTGTATCCTATGTATGCTGTGACCAATTTAGCAGCATTGGCAGTTGCGGTTTGGCAGTATGGCATCAGCGCGGTGAACTTGAGAAAGGTCGCCTTTACTTTTTTACTGCTGCAGGGAAGTATGACGGGGGAGAATCCCTATAACAGTCCCACGTGGTTTGTGGCGGCGCTGCTGTTGTGCTATATTCTATTTTATGCTGTGACTTCTGTAACGAAGACAAAAACACAATATCGGTTTTGCCTTGCGGCAGCTATTGTATGGGGCTATTATTTGCACACTGCACAAATGCAGATGCCTTTCTGTTATCCTGGAAATGGCAGTGCTTTTCTAAATTTCTTCCTGGGTTCAGCTTTGGCAGAGCTATTTCCACTGCTGGAAAAGAACAGAAAATGGCTGAAACCGTCCTGTTTTGTGAGTCTGTTGCTTTGTGCATATTTGCTGTGGGGTTATGGCGTAGAGGTAATCAGCGGAGACAGTGCAGTGGCATTTTCCTTTGTGATTTGCCCTATGATTCTGTATTTGTCATGGGAAGAGGGCCTTTGTTCCCGGGTGCTGCGGTGGAAGCCGTTGGTTATGCTGGGGAAAATCAGCATGGATGTCTTTTACTGGCATTTGGTGTTGTACTTAGCTTTGCGGCAGTTGCTGAACGGTATGACGAAGGGCGGATATACATTCTTTGTGCTGGGTTTGTTGGTGCTAAGCGGCATATCTTTTACAGTACGGGAGAAAATACGTTCTGTTCGGAAGTAACTGTAATATATACGAAGGGCGCTGAAGCATTTGCTTCAGCGCCTTCTTTGTTATTCGGAATCCTTTAGGGCAATATCGTAAACTACATTTTTGGGAAGATCCAGTTCCTTTGCCGTCTGCTTCACGGCATCCTTGCGGCTGAGACCTTCGGCAATGAGCTGCTGGACTCTTGCGGCAGCATCGGTTTCAGAGGCGGTCTCTTTTTCTTTTGCAGGGGCACCGGCGACTATCAGGACGAATTCACCTTTGGGAGGCGTTTGTGTGTATTTTGCCACGGCTTCGCCCAGGGTGGTGCGGACGACCTCCTCGTGGAGCTTGGTCAGCTCCCGGCAGAGGCTGATGGGTCGGTCAGAGCCAAATGCTTCGGACAGATCCTCCAGCGTGCTTACAAGCTTGTGGGGAGCTTCGTAGAAAATCATGGTACGCTGCTCTGTTTTCAGACTTTCCAGATGTTCCTTCCGGCTCTTTTTCGCCGTAGACAGGAAACCTTCGAAGCAGAAACGGCCGGTGGCCTGGCCGGAGATACTCAATGCGGTAATGGCAGCGCAGGGACCGGGAATGGCACAGACGGTGATGCCTGCGGCTGCGCATTGCTTTACCAGATCTTCGCCAGGATCGGAGATGGCAGGGGAGCCTGCATCGGATACCAGTGCACAGGTTTCTCCTGCGAGAATACGTTCCACAATTTTATCGCCTTTGAAGGCCTTGTTATGCTCGTAGTAGCTGACGAGGCTTTTTTTGATGCCCAGATGGTTTAAAAGCTTCAAAGATACCCGGGTATCTTCGGCGGCGATGAAATCGGCCGCTTCCAAAGTTTCCCGGCAGCGGGTAGAGATATCCCCCAGATTGCCGATGGGGGTGGGGACGAGATAGAGCATTCCGGGCATGGTGTGCCTCCTTGATGAGTTGAGAGTTGAAAGTGGAAAGTTATGGGATATGATAGATTTCTTTATAATAGGAAGTTGGTTCGTTGTTGCTGGAAAACAGGGCTTTTTCTTCGATTTTTAAGCTGGGATGGGCGCCTTTCCGGAACTGGAGAAAAATCAGGGTGATGGGGCCGTTTTCCTTGTGACGCAGCAGGAGCAGGCGCTTGGCTTCCAGCTTGTGAACTGCAGCCTTGGCAATGAGCTCCGCCAGCCGTTCCGGCTTGTGTACAAGAAAGAAATCGCCGCCATATTTTAATGCCCAGGCGGCGGACCGGAACAGGTCATCCGGAGTGCAGTGATCCTCCCGCCGGGCAGTCGGGTGGCTTTGGCTGGCGGGGCCGCCGGAAAAGTAAGGCGGATTGGAAATACAGCAGGAGAAACTGCCCGGCGAAAACTTCTCAGATACCGACCTCAGGTCAGCGCATATGCTTTCCATGCGGGTGTCCAACTTGTTGCGGCGGATGTTCTCTGAAGCGGCAGCGTGAGCCTGCTCGCTCAGTTCGATTCCGGTAACCTGGCAGTATTCGTTTTTGCTGCACAGCAGCAGTCCCAATGTTCCGCAGCCGGAACCCAAGTCCAGAACCCGGGCATTTTTTGGCAGTTTGGCGAAATGGGAGAGTACCATGGAGTCAGTGCTTAAAGGGAAAGCGCCTTCCGCAGGTGCCAAAGTATATCCGTTAGGAAGCTGTTCCATAGGGTTTCCTCCCGGTTTAATCAAGATGAAGGTATTATACAATAAAAAATTGGCCTGCGCAAGAGCGCAGGCCAATTAAGAGCTTATGAAGAAATAACAGCTAATTAGCCTTCCTCGATAGCTTCGGTGGGGCACTGATCAGCGCAGGAGCCGCAGGAAACGCAGACATCAGCGTCGATAACGTACTTGCCTTCGCCCTCGGAAATAGCCTCAACGGGGCACTGGTCAGCGCAGGAGCCGCAAGCAACACAAGCGTCAGTGATAACGTATGCCATGATATTTACCTCCATAATTTTCTTATTGGGTTTCACGTTATGTTTAACGTAACTACATTGTAGCATGTATTTCGGAAATTGCAATTGCTTTTTTAAAAATTTATAGAATATTTTTTGCCAGCCATGGGGATGATTTTCCAGAAAAGAGGGTACTTTTTGGGTTACCTTAAGCTAACTCTGGAGGAAAGTTATGCGATATCATACAGAAGTGGAGCAGCTGCTGCGCGGCTGCGCCCAGAAAGCACGGAGCCTGGGGCACAGTTATGTGGGCTCTGTCCATCTGCTGCTGGTCATGTCCCGGGAACCTGAGGGAATGGGGCTGGTACTGCGGCAGCTGGGTGTTGATCCGGATCTGACAGAGGCAATGGCGCAGCTGCTTTATGGTGCCGGAACTCCGGATCTGCCATTGCCCCAGGGGCTGACACCGGAGGTGCGGGAACTGCTGCGCGGTGCCGCCCGGGAGGCAAGGCAGCAGGGGCAGCGGTGTGTCCAGCCTCATCATCTGCTGCTTGCAATGGCCCGCAGGGAACATTCCGGGGCGGGAGAACTGCTGCAGCTGAGCGGTGTCAGTGCAGATGCACTGTTTACCTATACGTTGGATCACCTGCGATGGGAGCAGGAGATCCGGGCAAAAGCAAAAAAGGAGGCGGTCACAACGAGACTTTTGGAACAGTTCAGCGAAGACCTGATCGCAAAGGCATCCACGATGGAGCCGGTGATCGGAAGGGAAAAGGAGATTGATACAGTCGTCAGCATTCTGTGCCGCAAGAATAAAAATAATCCGGCCCTGGTGGGAGAACCCGGTGTGGGAAAGACGGCCATTGCGGAAGGTTTGGCCCAGAGAATGGCCACTGGTAATGTTCCTCCTCAGCTGAAGGAGAAACGGCTGGTGAGTCTGAACATGGCCAATCTGGTGGCGGGTACGAAATACCGGGGCGAATTTGAAGAACGGTTACGGGATGTCCTTGCGGAGATCAGACGCAACGGTGATGTGATTTTATTTGTAGATGAAATGCACACCATTGTCGGTGCCGGTGCGGCGGAGGGGGCTATCGACGCGGCCAATATATTCAAACCAGCACTGGGCCGGGGAGAATTGCAGATGCTGGGGGCTACGACCCGGGAGGAATACCGGAAATATATTGAAAAGGATGCGGCACTGGAACGGCGATTCCGGCCGGTGGCTGTGGAGGAACCCTCCACGGATGCGACTCTTGCAATTTTGCGGGCACTGCGGCCGGGATTGGAACGGCATCACCATCTGCGGATCACAGAAGAAGCAATGAAGGATGCCGTACGTCTTTCGGTGCGTTACCTGCCGGATCTGTATTTGCCGGATAAGGCTATCGACCTGCTGGATGAGGCGGCAGCCCGGAACCGAATCGAGGAGGGAGGAAAGGGAAGTACTGTCCGCCAGGAGCTGGAACAGGAGCTGCAGGGCGCTGTCCGGGAACGGAAATTTGAAAAAGCGGCAGAGCTGCGGGATAAGATGCAGAGCCTTTCCAAGCCTGCGGAAGGAACCCGGCGCAGCCGCAGCGTCACCGGTGCAGACATCGCCTGGGTGGTTTCTGCCCGGACCGGGATCCCGGTGGGGCGGCTCAGTGCCGGACAGCGGGAACGGCTGCTGGAACTGGAGGGGGTGCTGTCCTCCCAGGTGGTGGGACAGGAGAAAGCGGTGGAGGCTGTGGCGGAGGCGGTTCGCCGGGGTTATAGTGGTATCCGGGACGCAAACCGCCCTATTGCCAGCCTGCTGTTCACCGGCCCCACCGGTGTGGGAAAAACAGAGCTTTGCCGGGTATTGTCGCAGGAGGTCTATGGCAGCAAGGATGCCATGATCCGGCTGGATATGACGGAATTTATGGAAAAGCAGTCCGTTTCCCGGTTGATCGGTGCACCTCCCGGTTATGTGGGATATGAAGAGGGGGGTAAATTGACAGAGGCTGTCCGCCGCCGTCCTTACTGTCTGGTTTTGCTGGATGAACTGGAAAAGGCCCATCCGGATGTGCTGGGACTGCTGCTTCAGATCATGGAAGAGGGGGAACTGACGGATTCCACAGGCCGGAAGGTCAGCTTCAAAAATACCATCGTGGTCATGACATCCAATGTGGGAAGTCAGGTCCGGGGCGAAGGACTGGGCTTCTGCGCCCTGGGACGGGAGACGGAAATGAGCAAAGCTCTGTACCAGGCTTTTTCTCCGGAATTTCTGGGACGCATCGATCAGACCGTGCATTTCGGAACATTGAATAACGGGGCGATGGAAGCCATTGTCTGGAAATACCTGCGGCAGCTTCAGGAACGCAGCGCCATCCTGGGAACTCAGCTGCAGATTCAACAGGAAACAGCCTCCTTCCTGCTGGAGAAAAATCTGGGCAAGGATGGTGCCCGGCAGCTGCGCCGGCTGGTACAGACAGAGGTGGAAGGACCTCTGGCCAGCTACCTGCTGCGCTGCAGCCGCCGTCCCGGCAAGCTGAAACTGCGGATCGAGGATGGAAAGGTGTCCTTTTGTTCGTAATTATATAGAACGGGTGTTCGAAAACGCTGTATTTTACGCCAAAAACCGAAAAAAACGACAGAAAAAGATTGATTTTTCTCTTCAGTGGTAGTATACTGTCTTTACTTGGAGTAAAAGGGTAGTAAAGTGGAGTAAAAGGGAATGGAGGTGAGCACATGATCGGCAAGTATGGCGCCAAACTGGATGACAAGTCCCGTTTGTTCGTTCCGTCCAAACTGCGGGCGGAACTGGGAGATACTTTTTTCGTCACCCTGGGTGTCAACAGCGGCCATCGGTGTCTCACCATTTATACGGCGGAAGAGTGGAAACGCCTTTCCGATAACTTCAATGCACTGCCTCTGGCCCAGCGTTCCGGCCCTACCAGCCTGATTTTTATGAATGCGGCCGAATGCAATCCCGATAAACAGTTTCGCTTTCCGTTGACCCCATGCCTGCTGCAGTACGCCGGTATCGACCGGGAGGTCATGATTGTGGGCCGTGCAGGCCAGGCGGAAATTTGGGATGCAAAGGAATTTGCTGCCTTTGAACTGGAGAATCTGACTCCCGAAAAGCTGCTGGCATCTCTGGAGGCAATTGGCTTATGAGTGAATTTTATCATGTTTCCGTTTTGCTGGACGAGTGCATTGAAGGTCTGAATATCAAGCCCGATGGCATCTATGTGGATGGCACCCTGGGCGGTGCTGGCCATTCCAGCCACATTGCCGCAAAGCTTACTACCGGCCGGCACATCGGTATTGACCGGGATCCCATCGCGCTGAAGGCAGCTTCCGAACGGCTGGCACCCTACGCAGACCGGGTGACCCTGGTGCACTCCAACTTCTGTGAGATCAAGTCCGTTCTGGACAATTTAAATATAGAAGGCGTTGACGGTATTCTGCTGGATCTGGGCGTTTCTTCTCCCCAGCTGGATGACGGGGAGCGGGGCTTTTCCTATATGGTGGATGCGCCGCTGGATATGCGCATGAACAATGAGGATTCCTTAAGCGCACATACAGTGGTAAATACCTGGTCTTATGAGGAACTGAAAAAGATCCTTTACGAATACGGCGAGGAGCGCTATGCACCGAAGATCGCTGCTGCCATCTGTTCCTGCCGGGAGGAAAGACCCATTGAAACCACCCTGGAACTGGTGGACATCATCCGCAGCGCTATGCCTGCGGCGGCTCTGCGGGAAAAGCAGCACCCTGCCAAGCGCAGTTTCCAGGCCATTCGTATTGCCGTCAATGATGAACTGAATTCCGTGGCTAAGGTCATGGAGGATGCCATCCCCAAGCTGAACAGGGGAGGCCGGCTGGCGGTGATTACCTTCCATTCTCTGGAAGACCGCATCGTTAAAAATGCTATGGCAAGCGCAGCCAAGGGCTGCACCTGCCCTCCGAATTTTCCGGTTTGCGTCTGCGGTAAGAAACCCCAGGTGAAGATCATCACCCGCAAGCCCATCGTTTCTGGCGAAGAAGAGCTGGAACGCAACCCCAGAGCCAGAAGCGCCAAGCTTCGGATCTGTGAAAAACTTTGACCCAGAAGGGATGACCATGTATGGCTCAGAAGCCCAAGATCCAATATATCGGCCAGTTCTATGTCCATGGCAGTGAGGCTAGAGCCCTGGAGCTGGAAGAAGAGCGCAAGAAGGCCAAAGCCAGACGGCCTCTGGCACGGCTGCAGCAGGTGGAGCTGATCTATGTGGATCCGGTTGCTGTAGCGAGTATCATTGTGTCTGTGATTATGCTGGCAACCATGATTACGGGTGCTCTGGCACTGAAGGCTGACTGGGCAGAATATGAGCAGATGGCAACCTATGTTTCTTTCCTGCATAAGCAGAACGCCAAGCTGGAAAAGGAATACCGGGAAGGCTATGATCTGGCGGATATTGAGGCCAAGGCCCTTGCCTTGGGCATGGTTCCCGCAGACCAGTTGGAAAACCGCACCGTTACCGTTACGATGCCGGTGAAGGAGCCGGAACCCAATCGGGTGGATATGATCCGCCAGCATTTTGAGGACATGTTCGCATAAATTTTAGGTTCACCCCGTACAATGAGATAAGAGCTGCAATGGGCGGCGAGGGTCAACCTTGCTGCCCATTCGTTGGATTAAAGGAGCATTGCTATGGGGAAACGAAAAAAGCAATATGACCGCCTGCGCTTCAATACCGGCCAGCACAGACGCATCATGCTGGCAGCGCTGCTGTTGGGGTTGCTGGCATTTGTGCCGGTACTGTTTCGGCTGTACACATTGATGGTAAGGGAATACGATTATTATGCTTCTCTGGCTTTGCGGAATCAGACCCGCAGTACGACTGTTATGGCCAATCGGGGACAGATCCTGGACCGGAATATGAACATTCTGGCAACTTCCGTCACTGTGGAAAACGTATACCTGGACCCTCATGAGCTGAAACAGTCCAAAGCGGATATTCCGGCCATTGCCGCTTTCCTGGGAGACATTCTGGACAAGGATCCGGCATGGATCGAAGAACAGGCAGCGGACCGGAAACAGCGCTACAAGCAGGTAGGCAGCCGGATCGACCAGGAGACTGCCGCTGCCATCCGTGCTTATATCAATGAAAACAATATTTCCGGCATCCATCTGGAGCCCACTTCCCAGCGCAGCTATCCCTTCGGGTCTTTGGCGGCCCAGGTGGTGGGCTTTACCAATGCCGGTGGTGACGGTTCCGAAGGAATCGAAGCTGCCAGTGACAGCTATCTTTCCGGTACAGCCGGGAAGGTGGTCACTACCAAGGGCAATAATGAGATGGATATGCCCTTCTCTTATGAAAATTATCTGTCCTCCCGGCAGGGATCTTCGGTGGTACTGACGCTGGATATGACAGTGCAGTCCTGTCTGGAAAAGCAGATGCAGGCGGCAATTGACCGGTATCAGGTGCAAAACGGTGCCTTTGGCCTGGTGATGAATGCCAAAACCGGGGAACTTTTGGCAATGGCGACCTTGGGAAGTTATGATCCGAACCATTATCAGGATATTGCCGATCCGGAAACAGCGGCGCAGCTGGAAGCATTGAAGGAAAGCGGCAGTGAAGACTACAGCGAAGCGCTGACAGCAGCAAGACTGAAGCAGTGGCGCAATCGGGTCTTGTCAGATGGTTATGAGCCGGGTTCCACCTTCAAGGTGCTGACCATGGCGGCAGCGCTGGATTGCGGTGCCATTGATCTGAATACACCATTTCATTGCTCCGGTTCGGAGCAGATCCCAGGCCGCTCCCAGCTGCTGCACTGCTGGCGCTCCACAGGCCATGGGGCGGAGCAGACACCACAGGCGCTGCAAAATTCCTGCAACATTGCCTTTGCCCATATCGCACTGAAGCTGGGCGGAGAACGGTTTTATGAGTATATTGAAAAATTTGGGATTCTGGAGAAAACAGGAATCGAACTGGCAGGGGAGAGCAAGGGGGTTTTCTTTGATAAGGCGCTGGTTACCAATACGGATAAGTGGGGAACAGCTTCGCTGACCTCCGGTTCTTTTGGGCAGACCTTTAAAATTACGCCGCTGCAGCTGGTGCGGGCAATTGCCTCAGTGGTCAACGGAGGCAATTTGCTGGAACCTTACATCATTTCCGAAATCCTGGATGCTGAGGGCGATACCATATATAAAAGTGAGCCTACGGTTACCAGACAGACTATTTCCAGGGAAACCTCGGATACCATGCGCACCCTCATTGAATCTGTCGTTACCGAGGGGACTGCAAAAAATGCTTCCGTAGCAGGCTTTTCCATTGGTGGTAAGACCGGTACCAGCGAAAAGATCGATGTTTTCGACGAAAATGGGCAGCGGGTTCAGGACAAGATCGTTTCCTTTGTGGGCATCGCCCCCATGGAGGATCCGGAATACATTGTCCTGGTGGCACTGGATACCCCCTCCCGGGAAACGGGGATCTATATTTCCGGCGGCGTGATGGCGGCACCAACGGTGGGGGCGGTAATGGCGGACATCCTGCCCTATCTGGGGGTTCACAAAAACATGAATACAGCTGCGGAACGGATTTTGGAGCATTACACGGACTTGACACAGGCGGATGCACAGAGTAAACTAAAAGAATTAGGACTTACAGCAAAATTTGTCGGCAGCGGTGAGACTGTGACCGGCCAGCTTCCGGCAGCGGGGCAGGTGGTACCGGAGGGTAGTGAGATTTTGCTGTATCTGGGCAGCGGGCCGGAGCAGCGGCTGGTGGAAATGCCGGAGTTTACCGGAATGAACCGGCAGCAGGCTTCCGATGCTGCCGGTATACTGGGACTGTATATTCTCACTTCGGGGAATATGGATATTTCTCCACAGGTGACTGTCACGGCCCAAAGCATTCCGGCAGGAACACAGATTCCTGTGGGAAGCACTGTAACACTGGAATTTACCGATACGGCGGCAAGAGATTAGCAGCCATTTTGGAGGAATACCGATGAAATTAAAGGAACTGATCAAGGATATCCCGGTATTGGAATGTACCGCGGATCTGGAACTGGAAATTTGCGATGTACACTATGATTCCCGGAAGGTTACCCCCGGAAGCCTCTTTGTGGCGGTGACGGGATTTGCTTCTGACGGAAACCGATTCATTCCCATGGCCCTCTCCAAAGGTGCTGCAGCGGTGGTCACGGCGAAGAGACCGGAGGGGGCTGTTCCTTATGTGCTGGTGGAATCCGATCGGCTGGCGCTGGCTCTGTTGGGATGCAATTTCTTCTCCCATCCGGCAAAGAGCATGACCATGATCGGTGTTACCGGCACCAATGGCAAAACCTCCACCACGCTGCTGCTGAAGCAGGTGCTGGAAAAGGTATTGGGTGCCAAAGTTGGCCTCATCGGTACCATGGCCAATATGGTGGGGGAAGAGGTGATTCCCACCGAACGGACTACTCCGGAGAGCTTTGACTTGCAAGCCCTCTTTGCCAGGATGCGCGACGCTGGCTGCACCCATGTGGTGATGGAGGTTTCCAGCCATGCGGTGACTCTGGAGCGCATCGGCGGCACACATTTTGACATTGCAGCCTTTACCAATCTGACGGAAGATCATCTGGATTTCCACAAAACCATGGATGCTTACTGTGATGCCAAGGCAGAACTGTTTCGCCGGTGTGACAGGGCGGTTGTCAACATGGATGACAGCTATGCGGGGCGAATTCTGGATACTGCCGCCTGTCCGGTACTTACTACTTCTGTGGAACAGGAAAAGGGGCTGTATGCCAAAGATCTGGAACTGCTTGCTGAGGGAATCCGGTTCACAGCCTGCTGTGAGGGAGAAGCAGCGGCAGTGGAACTGCCTATTCCCGGAAAATTCACGGTGTACAATGCTCTGACCGTTATGGGCATTGCGAAGCAGCTGGGAATTTCCCTGGCGGACTGCGCCAACGCGCTGAAGGATGCCCAAGGTGTTAAAGGCCGGGTAGAGGTGGTACCTACTCCTGGCACACCTTACAGCGTTCTCATTGACTATGCCCATACCCCGGACGGACTGGAAAATGTACTGTCTTCTGTAAAGGGGTTCTGCAAGGGCCGGGTCATTGCGGTCTTTGGCTGCGGCGGTGACCGGGATCCCATGAAGCGGCCCATTATGGGGGAAATTGGCGTAAAGCTTTCGGACATTGCCGTCATCACCTCCGACAATCCCCGGACGGAGAACCCCACGTCCATCATTGAAGATATCCTAAAAGGGGTAAAAAAGGAATATGGGGAATATTTTGTGATAGAAGATCGCCGCTCTGCCATCAGATATGCTATGGACATTGCGAAAAAAGATGATATAATTGTACTTGCAGGAAAAGGCCACGAAACTTATCAGGATATCGGAGGCCACAAGTACCATCTGGATGAACGGGAAGAGGTTGCAGCCCACCTGCAGGAATTGAGGAACTGATATGGCTACTATAACGCTCCGCCAGGCGGCAAAATGGTGCGGCGGCACCGTAGAAGAAAAGTATGCCGATGTGGAATTCATCGGTGCCAATAATGATACCCGGGTGATCAAACCCGGTCAGCTGTTCATTGTACTCCAGGGCGCGAGAGACGGGCATGATTTTATCCCCGCAGCCATGGAAAAGGGGGCAGCAGCAGTGCTGTGCACCCGAAAGGTAGGGGATTATCCTGCCATCTATGTGGACGACCCCCGTACCGCCCTGGGTGATATTGCCCGGGAGGAATTAAAGCGCATCGGTGCCAAAGTGGTGGCGGTCACCGGTTCTGTAGGTAAGTCCACCACCAAGGAAATGATTGCTTCTGTCTTAAGCAGTACGTTTAAAGTCAGCAAGACCCCTGCCAATCACAACAACGATATCGGTATGCCCATGGCAATTCTGGGGATGCCTCTGGATACAGAGGTGGCGGTTCTGGAAATGGGTATGAACCATTTCCGGGAGATTGCCTATCTTTCCCAAATCGCCTATCCGGATATTGCGGTGATTATTAATATCGGTATCATGCACATTGAATTTCTGGGTTCCCAGATCGGCATCCGGGAGGCCAAAATGGAGATCATTGAGGGCATGAGTCCCAATGGTATGCTATTGTTAAACGGTGACGATACCCTTCTGCGGTATCTGGACCGGAAGCCCCAGCAGCGGATCACCTATTTCGGCCAGAGCGAAGGCTGCGATGTTCAGGCCTCCGATGTCCGGCAGGAGGGCGATGTTCTGCGCTTTACGGCAACAGCAGGAAAGCTGTCCATTCCTGTTGCCATGGAGCTGGAAGGTGAACACTATGTGGGTGATGCCATGGCGGCAATTTCCGTGGCGCTGAAGCTGGCAGTGTCCTCTGAACGGATCAGTGAAAGTCTGGCATCCTTCCAGAATATGTCCGGCCGCCAAGAGATTTTTAAAGCCGGAGAATATACCATTATTAAGGACTGTTACAACGCAGGCCCGGAATCCATGGCGGCAGCTCTGGGCGTTCTGGGCAACCGGCCCGGTCGGCGCATTGCGGTGCTGGGCGATATGCTGGAGCTGGGCGACTGCGCTCAGGCGGAGCATTATAAGGTAGGCCGGATCGCTGCTGAAAAGGCGGACATGGTCTTTGCCTACGGTCCCCATGCCGGACGGGTCATGGACGGCATCTGCACCGGCGGCATGCCGGAAAATATGGCCTGGGCATTTGATGATCGGATGGAAATGGCCCGGGCGCTGAAACGCTATGCCAAGCCTGGCGATGTGCTGTTGTTCAAGGCAAGCCACGGCATGCACCTGGAACTGGTACTGGAAGAATTCCTGAAAGATATAAAATAAGGGAGGAAATCCATATGATGAAACTCTTTGTTGCAGCAGCCTTTGCTTTTGTGCTGTCTCTGCTTTTTGGCCGGCTGATCATCCCTGTGCTCCGGGCTATTAAGGCGGGCCAGTCTATCCGGGAAAGCGGCCCTACCTGGCATAATTATAAGGCAGGTACTCCCATGATGGGTGGACTGATGTTTATAGCCGCCTCCGTGGTGGTCATTGGTCTCAGCGCTTTTGTGGTGCAGGATCCGACGGTGTTTTTCGTGCTGGGACTTGCTCTGTGCTATGGTTTTATTGGTTTCCTGGATGACTTTACCAAGCTGAAATACAAGCGCAATCTGGGCCTGACTTCTTTGCAGAAGGCTATGCTGCAGATGGCGGTTTCTGCCCTGTTCCTGTACGCCATGTATAAGGCAGGCATGGATACCCACCTGTACATTCCTTTCTTTAATGTCAGCTTCCAGCTGCATCCGATCCTGTACATTTTCTTTGCCATGTTTGTTATGGTAGGCTGTGTCAACGCGGTGAATCTGACCGACGGTGTCGACGGCCTCTGCGGCAGTGTGACCATCCCGGTCATGATCTTCTTTACCGCCGCCTCTGTGGCACTGGGCAAATTTGATCTGGCATTGCTGCCTGCAACGCTGGTTGGCGGTCTGATTGCCTACCTGTTCTACAACTGGCATCCTGCCAAGGTGTTTATGGGCGACACCGGCAGCCTGTTCCTGGGTGGTGTGGTCTGCGCCCTGGCTTTTGCATTGGAGATGCCCCTGATTCTGATTTTTGTCGGAATCATTTACATCTGTGAGACTCTGTCCGTGATATTGCAGGTAGGTTATTTCAAACTGACCCACGGTAAGCGGCTGTTTAAAATGTCTCCGATTCACCATCATTTTGAAATGTGCGGCTGGAAGGAAGTCAAGATCGTTCTGGTCTTTACTGCCGTTACCGCAGCAGCCTGTGTTCTGGCCTGGTTCGGTATTGGCGGGCTGTTTATCTGAATCCTGTTGGGAGGGCCTTTGCTCTCCCGCATCCGCAATCGCGTAATAGGGAAGGAGTATTCTATGGCATCGGAGCGGAAGCTTCCTGCCAAAGAGGAACGCCGTATGGCGGCAAGTGTTGACTATCCCTTCTTATTTCTGGTGTTGCTTTTGCTGGTTGTGGGCCTTACAATGCTGTATTCTGCCAGCTATGCCCAAAGTGAGTACGATACCAGCTATGAAATTTCTACCAAATATCTGCAAAAACAGGCAGTCTGTGCTGCCATTGGCCTGATTGCCATGTATTTTTTCAGCCGGATCCCGCCGCAGTTGTGGTACCGGCTTGCCTGGCCGCTGTATGGTATCAGCATCATATTGCTGCTCAGTGTGCTGATTATCGGGCAGGAGGTCAATGGTGCAAAACGCTGGATCAACATTGCCGGGATCCAGTTTCAGCCCTCCGAGGTAGCAAAGTTTACCATGATTTTGTTATTTGCCCGCCTGACCCGGAATTACGGTCAGGACGCAAGACAGTTTCGTTACGGTGTGCTGGGATTTGGTATGACCCTGATGGGCATTTTGGTTCCCCTGGCGCTGGAAAAGCATTTATCTGCCATCATGCTTATGGGCATGGTGGCAGTGGTGATGATGTTCGTGGCGGGCACCAGCCCCAAATGGCTCATGGCGGGTGCCGGTGCGGCGGCAGTGTTTGTGGTAGTTTACATTACCCTTATGGGCTATGCCGGTGACCGGGTCACCGCATGGCTCCATCCGGAGCAGGATCCGGGTGATACCGGTTATCAGATCCTGCAATCCCTGTACGCCATCGGTTCCGGCGGCGTGTTTGGTCTGGGATTTGGAAAATCCCGGCAGAAATATCTTTATTTACCGTTTCAATACAACGATTATATCTTTGCGATCTGCTGCGAAGAACTGGGCCTTCTGGGTGTGGTGGGAATTATGGCGTTGTTTTCTCTGACCATCCTGCGGGGCTATTGGATCGCACTTCATGCCCGGGACCGGTTTTCTACAGTTCTGGCTTCGGGATTGGTGACGCTGATCGCTGTACAGACCATTCTTAACCTTTGCGTAGTCACGAACCTGCTTCCCTCTACCGGCATTGCGCTGCCCTTTTTCTCCTATGGCGGCACAGCGTTGGCGGTGAATCTGGGGGAAATGGGGATCGTTTTACAGATATCCCGTTACCGGGATCATAGAAAAATTCAGGAGGAAATCACATGAATCTGATCTTTACCTGCGGTGGCACTGCCGGACATATCAATCCTGCCATTGCTGTTGCGGATATGATGAAGCAGCGCTATCCTGATGCCAGGATTCTGTTCATTGGTGCTACCGGCCATATGGAAGAAAAACTGGTGCCCCAGGCTGGCTATGAGCTGAAATGTCTGCCCGGTTCCGGTCTGAGCCGGAAATTGAATATGAAGGGCATCAGGCAGAATCTTCACGCAGTCAAGTGCGTTCTGGATGCTGTGAAGGAATGCAAGCGCACTTTCCGGGAATTTAAGCCTGATGCGGTTATCGGTACCGGCGGCTATGCCAGCTTCCCGGCGCTGTATGCGGCCCAGTCCCTGGGGATCCCTACCTGTGTCCATGAGGCCAATGCCCTGCCGGGAGTTACCACCAAAATGGCTGCCAGCAAAGCAGACCGGGTTCTGGTGGCCTTTGACGAAAGTGTGAATCATTATAAACACCCGGAAAAGGTGGAAGTAGTTGGCATGCCCCTTCGGCAGGAATTCCTCTATACCACCAAAGAAGCGGCCCGGGCGGAGCTGGGTCTAAGGGGCCATGTGGTGGTTTCCGCCTTCGGCAGCCAGGGAGCCAAGGTCATGAACGAGACTATGGCGGATATGATGCCTCTGGAACAGAAGGATGGCTTCCCCTTCACCCATATCCATGCCACCGGAAGTTTCGGTAAAGCGTGGATGCCTGAACGGGTAAAGGGCAACGGTGTCGATTATGAAAACGTGCCGGAGATTGACATCCGGGAGTATATTTACAACATGCCTACAGTTATGGCAGCGGCAGATGTGGTCATTGGCCGGGCCGGCAGTGCCACCTGCAATGAAATTGCAGCATCCGGAACCCCCTGTATTCTGGTGCCCTCTCCCAATGTGACCAATAATCACCAGGAAAAGAACGCCCGTGTTCTGGAAGAGGGCGGCGGCGCCGTGGTGATGCTGGAAAAGGACTGCACACCTGAAAAAATGTATGCACAGGTGAAGGCGCTTCTGGACGATGAAGAACTGCGCTCTGGCATGTCCCGGAAGCTGCGTGCCATGGTGCGGCTGGATTCCACAGAACGGATTTGCCAGATCGTGGAGGAACTGACGAAGCACTAACCCCCATTCCCAGGAGGAACGATAAATGGATACAACACAAAAGAACCGGGAAGCGGATACGCCCCCGAAGTCTCGCCCGGTACACAGGGAGGGATCTCCAGCGGACGCCCAGCGTACGGCTAAATCCCAAACGAAGGAAGAAACCTTCCGTCCCCGGAAGAAACCTGCCGAAAAGAAATCTACGGGCAAGACCGTTCCGCTGAAAAAGAAAGCTCCGGCAAGGAAAAAGCAGGATCCCGGCAAAGGCCAGCGTCCGCCCAAAAAACCGGATCCGGAGGATATCGGTGCCAAGAAGCGTTCTTATGGCAATTCCAAGCCCAGAAAAAATGCAGTAACTGCAGTGGGTGATGCCATTCAAAAGACCGCAAAGAAAAATACGGAGAAAAAGAAGAAAAAAAGCAACCGCCCCAAGCAGCCGACTCCGGCGGTGATCTATACCCAGCCCCAAGCCTTTAACCGAAACCGTCTGCTGGTTCAGCTGGTCACCATTACGGCAGTGGTGGCAGCGGTGGTTATGAGTCTGGCCGTGTTTTTTAAGGTGGAGCATATTACCATTTCCGGTGCGGAGGTATATGATCCCTATGTGATTGAAAAGGCCTCCGGCATTCAGAAGAAGACTACCACCGAGCCTGGTGACAATCTGCTGACATTCAGCCGCCCCAGAGCGGGTGCGCTGATAAAAGCCAATCTTCCCTATGTAGATACGGTGCGTTTCGGTATAAAATTACCCGGTACTGTCAATATTATCATCGAAGAGGATGATGTGGTTTACGCCATCAAGGATCAGAATGAGGCCTGGTGGCTGATCAACTCCGATGGACGTGTCGTAGAGGCAGGTACTGGCAGCAAGGCTGCCAACCATACCCAGGTTCTGGGTGTACAGCTGGAAAGCCCGGTTCCCGATACCATTGGCATTGCTGTGGAGACCGTTTCTACGGAAACTTATCCCGAAGGGGATCCCAACGCCGGTCAGCCGGTTCCTGTGACCCAGACCAATGCCCAACGCCTGGCAGCCGCCCTTCAGATTTTGCAGGCACTGGAGGCTAACGATATCGTTGGTTCTGCTGCCAGTGTGGATGTATCCCGGCTGGAGGATATTATCCTTTGGTATGGTACCCGCTACCAGGTGAATCTGGGAGATACTGCCAATCTGGAGTATAAAATTACCTGTATGAACGATGTGATCCTGCAGATGAGCGATTACCAGTCCGGAATTCTGGACATCAGCTTTACCATCTGGCCTGACCAGGTGGGATATACACCGTTTGCTTAAGGTCTACCGGAAAATGTAATTATTTTGTAAATATTTTACTTTAATTGAAGATTTTCTATTGACCAATTTCAAAATAAAGGATAGAATGTAAAGAGCATGAGTAAAAATTCAAATCGTAAGCGTGAAAAGCGCGACAGCGAACAGATACATAGGAGGAAGAGCAATATGTCCGAGAGTTTACAGGATCGCGTTGTAAAAATCAAAGTGATCGGTGTCGGCGGCGCCGGCAACAATGTTATCAACAGAATGATCGAAGCTGGTGTGGACGGCGTGGAATTCGTGGCCGTGAACACTGATAAGCAGGATCTGAATAAATCCATCTGCAAGAACAAGATCCAGATCGGTGAGAAGCTCACCGGTGGTATGGGCGCAGGCTCCAAGCCCGAGATCGGCAAGAAGTCCGCTGAGGAATCCCGGGCTGCCATTGCCAAGGCTCTGGAAGGCACGGATATGGTCTTTATC
>JAGBAI010000066.1 GCA_017939025.1 Oscillospiraceae bacterium | reverse complement strand
TCTTGCCGGTCTTTTCTGCCTGCTTTTCCAGACCTGCGGCGATCTTGTCCGCCAGATCCAGGGGCAGATAGAACTTAATCTGCTTGGCGTTGCACTCCTTGTGGAGCATATCGCACATTTCTTTCAGGGTCACGGTCTTATTGGCCAGAATGTAGCACTCGCCGATACGGCCCTTGTCGATGGCGGCAATGGTACCCGCAGCCAGGTCACGGACATCGCAGAGGTTGAAGCTGCCCTGCATACCCATGGGCATCTCACCCTTGATGATCTGAAGCAGCGTGCCGGTAGTCTCGCCGATAGCATGGTCGTTGGGGCCCAGAATGCCGGAGGGATGGACAACGCAGGCCTTCAACCCCATGACCTGAACTGCATCCAGAACCATCTGGGTGGCAGTAGCTTTACTCTGGGAGTATGCGCCTACCACCTTCTTGGGATCGCAGGGAGTGAACTTGCTGACTTCCCGGATCTTCACACCATGGGGCTCCTCGGGGATGGCACCGGTGGAAGAAACATAGACCATTTTCTCACACTCAGGATGGTTCAGAACCTTGGTGATGATATTCCGGGTGCCGCCTACGTTGACAGCCATGAGCTTTTCGGAGTAGTTAGGGTTGACCGTAACCATGGAAGCGCAGTGGATAATGACGGAGGTGCAGCCCTCGGGCACGGTGAAGAAGGGCTCCAGAGAAGGAGCATCGGTCAGGTCGCCCAGAACCACCTCTACCTGTTCGGGTATGTACTTGACGGACTTGTCATTGGGCAGAACCAGTGCACGGACTTTGCAGCCCTGTTCCAGCAGCTGCATGCAGATATTGGTGCCCAGGAAACCGGCGGCACCGGTCAGCAGATAATAGCGTTCGTTGTTCATGTAAGCATCTCCTTAATTATTTTGATTATTATCAGTCATTTCCTAAAATCAGTTCTTCGCTGAGCCGCAGAATTTCCGGGGCAGCTTTTTCCCGATCCTGTTTCACAATGTGGTTGTAAATTGGATATGTCGCCGTCACACCGGCAAGTCCGATGGATCCGATAAGGATCCCCGGTACAAACCACTCCCCTGCCCAGACCAGGCAGCAGCTCATACCCAGCCCCAAAACCAGCGAATGCAGAATCCCGTGGACAATGGAAATGGCATTTCCACGCTTTGTAACAGCAGCGTCCAGGGCACGGAGCTGATCCAGCTTCGTTACCTCCTTGGGCAGATATTTCGCCCGGATTCGCTTTACCTCATCGCGCGCCGGGGCAGAATAGGTATATTCAAAAACTTCCTTTTCTGCCATGTTTCGTAACCCCTCTTTATTTCAGACCGATGCACATGGGGATCAGCATCAGCAGCAGTACAATGCCGACAACACCCACCGCAATACCGGGAAGCATCAGATTCCAGATCATGATCATGCACATGCCTACCCCCAGAACCAGGGAAGCAAACACACCGTAGAGAACTTTGCCAAAGGTTTTCCAGTGCATCCGGATCTTTCGCCCGGAACGAAGCCAGGCAACCGCACCCTGTACCAGCAGCGCAATGCCGCCGATGGCAGTGCAGACCACGCCAAGATTAAAGGCATTCCACTGCGGCAGCAGGCACATACACATACCCAGCGCGAACAGCAGGCCGCCAACGGTGCCAACGATCAGATTGATAAAGGCAGATTTTTTCATAACCATCCCTCCGTATTTTTTTCATTTGATGGCATCATTCTACTGCTGCTTTGATTCTGAAAAGTTCAAGTTATGTTTCTGAAATATTAAAAACGAACGATCATAAAAGATAGCGCAAACAGCGAGTTACCTATGACAGTAACTCGCTGCTGTTTTCGTATTATGAATCCGGATGCAGATACTGCCCGTGATTCTTGGTCTTGTCATCATACTGGATGGCAAACTTGGGGCAGCGGTGCAGGCAGCCCAAGCACATGGCACAGTTTTTCTTAACCCATGTTGGTTTTCCGTCCTTCATCTTGATGGCATTCACCGGACAGTTTTTGGCGCACAGACCGCAGCCAATACAGGTATCTTCCACATGGAGGTGGCTAGTCTTACTCAAGGTCTTATAGAAGCCAGGGTAGACCACTTCCATAAACTTGCCCAGCTTATCACCCACATGGTCGCCGTCTATACCCATCTTGATCTTGCGGATGATACCGTCGATTTCTTCGTCGGCTTTGCGATTGATTTCCGCAACCTTCTCCGCATTGGTCAGATCAAAAACGGGAGTCCAGTTGTCGGGCATCTTCACGGAGTACATGGCATCAAAGATGCGTCCTGTATTCTTCTTGAAATATTTAGAAGCGATGGATGCGCTGGCTCCGGTGTTGTTGCCGTAGGTGATAACCAGAATCAGCTTGGCATCCTTGCTGATCTGGAAGATATTCTTTTGCAGAAATTCCCGGATCACAGAAGGGACACCACCGCAGTAGTTGGGATACACCAGAATCATTTGATCCTCCACTTTGATTCCCAGATTCAATACATCCAGCACCGGGGTGACGGATTCATTCAAACTTTCGGCCAGACGATTGGCAACATGCTTGCTGTTGCCGGTGGCAGAGAAATAGTAGATCATGCCTTGCCTCCTTTGGCCGCTGCTTCCCGTTGGCGGCAGATCTCTGCCCAGCTGGGGAGCTTGCTCAGCTTTTCCGCAAAATCTTTCAGCGCACCGGGAACATCGATATTCTGGGGACACATCTGGGTACACTGACCGCAGCCGATGCAGGCAGTGGGTTTCTTATCCTCCGGCATGAATTCGATCCGCATGGCAACATTCACAGCAGGAGAGAATCGAATCTCGTTGTAGGTACTGATAAGGCCGGGAATATCTAAACCTGCGGGACAGCCGTCGCAGCAGTACCGGCAAGCGGTGCAGGGTATGGAATCCTTCATACCCTCGGCGATCTCCATTAGCAGTGCGGTTTCCTCTGCGGTCAAAGGCTTGTCCTCGGAGAATGTCTTCACATTGTCTACCATCTGTTCCATATTGCTCATGCCGGAAAGAACCATCTTTACATTGGGTAAGGCTTGCAGGAACCGGAAACCCCAGGAGGCAATGGAATCCTCTGGGCGCAGGGCTTTCAACTTGGCCTCTTCAGTATCACTCAGCTTTGCCAGCCGACCGCCCCGGACGGGCTCCATGACCCAAACGGGGATGCCCCGTCTGGTGAGCAGATCGTACTTGCCCTTGGCATCCTGCAATGTCCAGTCCAGGTAGTTCAGCTGAATCTGACAGAACTCCATATCTTCACCACAGGCATCCAGGAATTCTCGCAGTCCTTTGGTTTCCGCGTGGCAAGAAAAGCCCAGATGCTTGATCCTGCCCAGCCGTTTCTGCTCCTTGAAGTAATCCACGATACCCCACTGGGGGTCCAGATACACTTCCATGGACTTTTCGTAAACATTGTGCAGGAGATAAAAGTCGAAGTATTCTACACCGCACTTTTGAAGCTGCTCTTCAAAGATCTCAGCAGGGTTGTAGCCGGTACTGGAAATCTGGTGGCCGGGATATTTATCGGCAAGGTAGTAACTGTCACGGGGATACTTACTTAAAACCCGCCCGATCACCCGCTCGGATTCACCGCCGTGGTAGGGATAGGCAGTATCGAAGTAGTTGACACCATGCGCAATGGCATAAGCAGTCATTTCTGCGACCTGTGCTTCATCGATGGAGCCATCTGCATTGGTGGGCAGCCGCATGGTGCCGAAACCCAGTCGGCTCAGCTGCTTGCCCTGAAAATCATTTGTCATCATCCTTTACACACCCTTTCCCATATCGTAAGCCTGCTGCATATAAGCGGTATTTTTCACATCGCCAATTTCATAAACGCCCTTACCGTAAATGACACCCTTTTCGGTGCTGCCTTCCAGGCAAACCGCAAAGCCACGGAAGCATTCCAGGGTACATTCCATGACGGTATCGGATTCCTCTGCGGCGGTCATGATGTAGTAGAATTCCTTGTTCTTCAGCTTGGTCCACTGGGCCAGGGTGCGGTCGATCAGAGCCTTCATCTGGGCATCGATGGAATAGAAATACACGGGGCTTGCCATGACGATCACATCCGCCCAGTGCATCTTTTCCAGGATCTCGGCCATGTCATCCTTGATGACACACTTGCCGGTTTTGCGGCAGCCGTAGCAGGCATTGCAGTAGCCGATCTTCTTGTCCCGGATGAAGATCTTTTCCACCTGGTTGCCTGCATCCTCCGCACCACGGAAAAACTCGTCGCAGAGCAGGTCGGAATTGCCGTTTCTTCTGGGGCTACCAGACAGAATCAAAACATTTTTCATATAGAATACACTCCCTCTTGTGTTGCAGTTAAGTTGATGCTATACTGAAATTATAAACGGCGGTAGTAACTACCGGTCAAGAGAAAATCTCACTAAATCGGAGATGAATTTTATGTACACAATGAAGCAGGCCTGCGAAAAAACCGGGCTGGCTTATGAAACATTGAAGTTCTACTGCAACCAGGGGCTGGTGCCCAATGTGAAGCGGGACAGCCAGAACCGCCGCGTCTTTGATGACCGGGATATCGCCTGGATCAACAGCTTAAACTGCCTGAAAAACTGCAATATGGGCATCGCAGAAATGAAGGAGTATCTTGCCCTCTGCCTGCAGGGTGAAGGCACGATCCCGGAACGGAAAGTGATTCTGGAAGCCAAGCAGAAAGCGTTGCTGGAAGAGAAGAAACGCATCGAGGAAGCCATTGCCTACATTGACTGGAAGCAGGGATTTTATGATGATGTGCTGTCCGGAAAGACCAAGTATTTTAGTAATCTTCTTCCACAGGAATAGACGGCAAGAGTACAATACTTAGACGCAGAACTGTAACAGGAAACTGTTATGGTTCTGCTTTTCTTTTTCAAAAATCAAATTCCCAATTTTCGTTTTTCGCTCTCTTTGCTACCGTACATTTTTGAGAAGCTTCTCCTAACGTCAGCACCGGGTTGGGGCGTGGCCGCAGAAGAATTCTGCGTGTATGGGGATCGGGGCGGGAGCCTCAACAAGCCTGAAAAGCCGGAGCACCGCAGAGGATGTCTCGCAAATGGCGCGCCATATGCCCTGCTTGCCACTTTTGTGGAAAGGGCAATTTGGCGCGCCACTTGCATTGCTTGCCAAATTTGCCTTACGAAAAAATTTTCTCAATTTGTGAGACAAAATGCCCCTGCGTGCCATATTACCCTTATAGAGAGATTTTTCTTTATTGAAAAAAGTACCCTCAGATTTTGGACTTTTTGAGCCTTCTTGCCATATTACCTATATGAGAGGGTTTTTAGAAAATTTTCCAGACAAAAATGAAACAAAAACACCCCTCGTGTCCTATCAATATTAAGAGGAGAAAAATTTTTGAAAAAAAATTGAAACAAAACAAGGGTGCCGTGTCATTACAACATAACAGAAGGGTTTCAAAAATAAATCTAAAATTTTGAGACAAACAGAGGATCCGTGTCGCTACTACATAGTAGAAGGACTTTTCAAAAAAGTCTTCCTCCAAATTTTGGACTTTTGGGTGTTCCGTGTCCTAATACTTAAGTGAAAGGGTTTTTCCAGCCTCGCCTGCAGCTTGACAATTTCATACACCATGGTACAGGTACTTTCCTTCAGGCCCGAGCAGCAGAAAGCGCGACGCTGGGACGGATGATCCCCAGGAGGTGAAACGGATCATCTTAGCGATCACCGCAGCTTTCTTTTTGGAGTCGGTAACTCCGGAATACAAAGACGGCTTGAAGAATACAATGATACTTGCTTAACCGCTCCTCCCGAAAAGAGGAAGCCCTGAACTGTCCGGATACCGGCAGCATCAGAGCTATGACAGTCTTTCACCAGAGACGACCTGTACCGTGCCCACCGCCAGGGGATGTGATAATGATGGCGGAGGAGAAAGAGAATGCAAACACCAGATGGAAAGGCATTACATGACCATATACAAAAGAATCAAGGATACTGTTACCGCATTGGATGCAGCGCAGATGTATGGACTGAATGTAAGAAGCAATGGAATGACCAACTGTCCTTTTCACGAAGATCACAACCCCAGTCTGAAGCTGGACAGGCATTGTTCCCTACTTCAAGCAGAAGCGGTATACCCTGCAGGATCTGGAACGGCACCCCAAGTACATTCAGGAATTCTACAAGTATCTGATGGACTCCGGACTCTCTCCTTCCACGGTGATCCGCCGCCATGCCAATATCAGAAAATGCCTGCAGTATGCCTTCCAGATTGGCCTGATCAAGTCCAATCCCGCTGACCGGGTGGAGAAGCCCCGGAAAGCAAAATATGACGCAACCATCTATAACCAGGAGGAGCTGGATCAGTTGTTCAAAGCAGTCAAGGGTGATCCCCTGGAATTGGCCGTGATTCTGGGTGCCTTCTATGGCCTGCGCCGCAGTGAGGTCGTGGGACTGAAATGGGATGCCATCGATTTTCGGAGGAAGACCATCAGCATCCGGCACACGGTTGTCCAGTTCACCATCGAGGGTAAAACCCTGGTGGTGCAAAAGGACACAACCAAAACAAAATCCAGCTGCAGAACCCTGCCTCTGGTGGAGCCCTTTGAAGTTCTGCTTCGGCATCTCAAAAAACAGCAGAGCATCAATCAAAAGCTCTGCGGTAACTGCTACTGCAAAGACTACCTGGATTACATCTATGTGGATGCCATGGGCAGCTTAGTCAAGCCCAATTTTATCACCCAGCACTTCGCGCAGGTTCTCAGAAAGAACAATCTGAAAAAGATTCGTTTTCACGATCTTCGCCACAGCTGCGCCAGCTTGCTGTATGCCAACGGTGTTGCTTTGAAGGACATTCAGGAATGGCTTGGACACAGTGATATTGGAACCACCTCCAATATCTACACCCATCTGGATTACAGCAATAAGGTTTCCTCTGCCAATGCGATTCTGCCTGCTTATCCTCAAAATGCTCAGGTTTGTGCCATTGGGCAGTAAGGGCCAAAGCAACCTGCTTTGGTAGCGCCGGTGGTGAGACTCGTTACATTGTGGTGTCGATTCCGTCCAGCCGGAATCGAGCAAATGTCCACCGGACATCCGCATTTGATGGGTTCGAGTCTGCCAATGTCATAGCAAAAGGGCACCCTATCGGGTGCCCTTTTGTTATGCCGGTGACCGGACTCGAACCGGTACGCCATCGCTGGCGGCGGATTTTGAGTCCGCTACGTCTACCATTTCATCACACCGGCGTTGTGCCTAAATAGTATAGTACACTTTGCCGGAAAATGCAAGGATTATTTTTCCGTCGTTTCCGGGGGAATTTCCTGAATTATATATACATCGGAGCCAAAATCACCCTGGTTACGCTGATTCTGGTCATAGCCGGTACCCCGGAAGAGGGGCTTAAGCATAATGCCCTGCATCAGCGCCGCGCCGGAGGCAGTCAGTGCTTCCTTCCCGTCGGGCAGGGTCACGAACCGGTCTGCCAGATTGAGGATCAGGCCGTTGGGGTCAATGTTCACCGGTGCCACATGCTTAAGTAAGCTTCCGAACTGCCCCACCCGGATGGCCTGGGCCAGAGACGTGATCCGGTAGCGTTTTTCCTTGTCCAGGCCCGTCAGCTTCAGCTGCTCATACGGCGGTGCCGCATGGACAAGCCCATGGAAGACTCCGGCAATGACCGTTTTCCCATCGCTGACCTGCCAGCCAAGGGGGTGCCGTCTCCAGATGCCATACTGGAACACCTCCCGGTATTCCTTATAGAAAGCAATCTGTGCCTTGATTTCCTTAACCTCCACAGGCAGAAGATGCTTCAGATCCAGCTCATAGCCCAAGCATCCGAAGAAGGCCACATTGCCCCGGGTGCTCAACGGCGTCTGCCGCAGTGTCTGGGCATGGGGTGCCGCAGAAACATGGGAACCCCAGGTGGATTGGGGATAAAGATAGGAATAACCAGTCTGAATGGTCAGTCTCTCAATGGGATCCGTATCGTCCGAAGCCCAGACCTGAGGGGAGAAGCACAGTATACCCAGATCAAACCGGTTGCCGCCGGAGGAGCAGCTTTCCAGCAAAATTTGCGGCCGGGGTCCAAAGATCCGCCGCAGCACCTCGTAAAGACCCAGCACAAATTCATGTGCCTTTGCGCCCAGAGCAACAGAATGACGGTTCATATCCCATTTCACATAGGAAATTTGGGCCGCGTCCAAAATTTGGGACACACTCTCCACAATATAGTCCCGTACTTCCTGCCTGGTCAGATCCAGCAGCAGCTGATTCCGTCCGTAAACAGGTTCAAATTCGTCGGTCAGCGCCCAGTCCGGGTGGGCCCGGTACAGGTCAGAATCGGGATTGACGGACTCCGGCTCAAACCAGAGGCCAAATTCCAGTCCCTTTTCCCGGATCTTCTTCGCCAGCCCTTCCATGCCGTTGGGCAGCTTTTTCAGATTCACATTGTAATCCCCAAGTCCTGCCTTGTCATTGTTTCTGGCACCAAACCAGCCGTCATCCAGCACAAACAGCTCACAGCCCAAATCCTTCGCCCGATTTGCCAGATCCAGCAGCCGGTTCTGGTTAAAATCAAATACGCAGCCCTCCCAGCTGTTGTACAGCACCGGACGGGGCCGTCCCCGCCAGTATTCGGGAATGATGTGCATGTTCACAAAGCTGTGCATATTCTTCGACAATCCGCCGAAGCCCTCGTCAGAGTGGCACAGCACCGCCTCCGGCGTCTCAAATTTCTCTCCGGGTGCCAGCTCCATGGCGAAATTGCTCATGTTGATGCCCTGCATCACCCGGGTCAACCCCTGGTGGGACAGCTGGGCAGAGGCGTAGTGATTGCCGGAATAGAGCAGATTAAAACCGTAGACCCGGCCTGCCCTTTCGGTGGCATCGGCCTCAAACAGCAAAAAGCCCGGATTGTGCCGGTTGGAGGAGGCTCCGGTGAGACTTTCGTTGACCACCTTTGCTTCCCGGACAGGGGTATCCGTAGGCCGCATTTCCGCGATCCAGCTGCCGTTGAAGCTCTTCATGGTAAAACAGCCGGGAATATCCAGTGTGAAGGACATGAGCTTTCCCAGCTTCATGGGATTTTCCCCGGTATTCTTCAGCACCGTCCGCCGGACAATGGCAGTGGGAAATGCTGTATAGTAAAGCTTCAGCTCCGCTCCCAGCTGCTTTAACGTGATTTCCAGTGTTTCCAGCGCCCCATGGGCCTGAGGCAAACCGCTGCCCATCCGTGCAGACCCTTCCAGGATCCGGAAGGAATCAAACCGGAAATCCGTGGATTTTCCCAGCAGTTCCAGCGGACTTTCCCGGTAATCGCCCCGTCCGCTGCCGCTCCATTCCAGCGCCAGCACATCCTGACAGGATGTTAAGTCCCCTTCCACCAGCAGAACATTGCTGCCCCAGCCAATTCCCGGCCGACAGGACAGGGCCTCGGCATCCTCTGTCTGGACAGGTGCCCCAAAATGGATGTGCTCTGGCACACCATAGTCATTGATTTTGAAAAGGTAGGAATAATTCTCTGTCTGAATATGGAACAGGCCAGCAGTTTCGGTAATCATAGGAAACCACCTTTCGTTTTTCTTTTATTGTAAGTGGTAAAAATACCTGTGTCAACGAGATTTTCAGGTGACGAATAAAGGAAAGTGTGCTATGATGACAGTGTGGAACAGAAATACAAATTGCCGTTTATCGCACTGGCGCGGGAGCGCCCCAAAGGCTCCCTCTGATGAGGGAGCTGGCGCCGCAGGCGACTGAGGGAGAGAAAAAAGGTTGCAGTTTTAGCCACTTTTCGATACCAACGGGGAAACTTTCGGATTTTCTCTCCCTCAGTCACGCTGTTCGCGTGACAGCTCCCTCATCAGAGGGAGCCTTCGGGCGCTCCCGCGCCAGATGGACAAACTAAAATTTGAAAAGGAGTTGTCAATATGGAACGAAACCGTTGGTACAAGGACAAGGTATTTTATCAGGTCTGGCCCCGGTCTTTTAAGGACGGCGACGGGGACGGTATGGGCGACCTGTGGGGCGTCCTGGAAAAGCTGGACTATATCAAATCCCTCGGCTGCGACGGCATCTGGGTCCCCCCCATCTACCCCTCCCCCGGTGCCGACTGCGGCTACGATATCGCCGACTATATGGACATCGCCCCGGAATTCGGCGGCATGGAGGCCTTCAAAAAAGTGCTGG
>JAGBAI010000065.1 GCA_017939025.1 Oscillospiraceae bacterium | reverse complement strand
TCTATAAAAACAATATAGGCTTATTTGCGGCATATGTCAATTATGATAATTGACATATGCCGCAAATGGCTTTATACTGAGTATGACTGAAGTAGAGGGGGCGCACAATGGAGTTTCAAGATTATTTTCCTGTTTGGGAGAAATTGACTTCCGCACAGCAGCAGCAACTTAAAGGCAGCGCGGTCAGCCGCACTGTAAAGAAGGGGACTGTTCTTCATAACGGCAACCTGGATTGTACGGGTCTGCTTCTGATTCGGCATGGTCAGCTTCGCGCCTACATCCTCTCCGACGAGGGACGGGAGATCACCCTCTACCGCCTGTTTGACCGGGATATCTGCCTGTTCTCCGCATCCTGCATGATGCGGTCCATTCAATTTGAAATGATGATCGAGGCAGAAAAGGACACGGAGCTATGGATCGTCCCTGCAGAAATATATCAAAGCATCATGCAGGAATCCGCCCCGGTATCCAATTTTACCAATGAGATCATGGCCACCCGGTTCTCCGAGGTCATGTGGCTCATGGAGCAGATCATGTGGAAGAGCTTTGACAAGCGGCTGGCCGCGTTTTTGCTGGAAGAAAGCACGCTGGAAGAAACGCAGGTCCTCAAAATTACCCACGAGACCATCGCCAACCATCTGGGAACTGCCCGGGAGGTGGTCACCCGGATGCTGCGGTATTTCCAGAGCGAGGGCATGGTGAAGCTGGCGCGGGGCACCGTGGAGATTTGTGAAGAAAGGAGATTGCAGGAACTTTCTGATACATAGAAGACCTGTATCGTTGATGATGAAAATCGTATTGCTCACCGCCCTCGGCGTGGGGGGCGCGACCATTTTTGGAAGTCTCATTGGCTTTGTCTTTCGGAATATCTCCCACAAATTCTCCGACATAGTGCTGTCCTTTGCGGCAGGTGTTATGCTGTCTGCGGCTGTACTGGGACTGATTCTGCCATCTCTCAATTATGGCGGAACCCATGGGATCCTCGTTTCCATCATCGGGATCTTTACTGGGGCGGTGTGCCTGAATCTCATTGATAAGCTGGTTCCCCACCTGCATAAGCTGGTGGGAACCGATACGGAAACACACCGCAGCACCAACCTTGACAAGGTATTGCTGTTTGTCACAGCCATCGCGATCCATAACCTGCCGGAGGGGATTGCCGCCGGTGTCAGCTTTGGAAGTGAAGACACGGCGCAGGCGATGATGATCGCCTGCGGTATCGCCCTGCAGAACATCCCCGAAGGCATGGTGATCATTGCTCCCATGCTGGCAGCAGGCGTATCCCCGGTAAAAACCTTTGTCTGCGCCATGGTGACCGGGCTGATCGAAGTCGTCGGTACGCTTCTGGGATATTGGGCCGTAAGCATTGCTTCGGCCATTCTCCCCTTTGCTCTGGCCTTTGCGGGAGGAACCATGCTCTATGTCATCAGCGATGAAATGATTCCCGAAACCCATGCCCACGGCAGCGAGACCGGAGCAACCTATGCGCTCCTGGCCGGATTCTGTGTGATGCTGGTCAGTGATTTCTTTTTGGGGTAAAGTGTGATTCAGATGTTTGAAATGTTTGCTGCAGTCAGAGGATGAAAATCCGCCGCATCTCTACCAAAATTGTTGGAGAGATGCGGCGGTTGTTTATTTGTCCATGCCGCAGGCCGTAGCCGATTCAATGAGGCAGCGGTCATGTATCACCGCGTCGTAGAACCGGAAGCCGCCGGAGAAGTTATAGCAGTCAAAGCCGTTTCCGGCCAGGATACGACAGGCAATGTAGCTGCGCAGACCGCTCTGACAGATGACGTAGACAGGCTTACGCTTGTCCAGCTCACCCAGCCGCTCCCG
>JAGBAI010000064.1 GCA_017939025.1 Oscillospiraceae bacterium | reverse complement strand
TCGCACATTTCGGCGAGGTATGTTTGAGGGATTTTGGCCGCGGAGGACGCAGCCTTGCTGGCGCAAGGCAAGGACGACAAGTCCAAAAGCGCCAAACAGAGCCGCCGAAATGCGGTGCGTGTTCGACTCCCGTTGGACTAACCTTTCGCAGTCTAGTACAATATATGATGTATGGAGGAATCACTTATGAAGCTGAAGCCCATGGCAGACAACGTTCTGCTGAAACAGTACGAAGCCCCTGAGACCACCGTCTCCGGCATTATCCTGGCCACTGCCACCAAGGAAAAGCCCGCCATTTATGAGGTCGTCTCCGTCGGCCCCGGCACCAAGGACGTGGAAATGACCATTAAGGCCGGTGAGCGGGTTGTGGTCAACAAGTTCGTCGGTACCGATGTGACCATCGACAAGGTGGACTACAAGTTCGTCAAGCAGGACGAGATCCTGGCTGTCGTCACTGACTGATTCTTAGGAGGAACATTACTATGGCAAAAATGATCGTTTACGGCGAAGACGCCCGCAAGAAGCTGCAGTCCGGTATTGACCAGCTGGCCAACACCGTTAAGGTCACCCTGGGCCCCAAGGGCCGCAATGTTGTTCTGGGCAAGAAGTACGGTGCTCCCCTGATCACCAACGACGGTGTTACCATCGCCAAGGAAGTGGAGCTGGAGGATGCCTTTGAGAACATGGGCGCCCAGCTGATCCGGGAAGTCGCCACCAAGACCAACGACGTTGCCGGTGACGGCACCACCACCGCTACCGTTCTGGCTCAGGCCATCACCCGTGAGGGCCTGAAGAACCTGTCCGCCGGTGCCAACCCCATGGTCATGCGCAAGGGCATCGACAAGGCTGTTGCTGCTGCCGTTGCCGCCATCAAGGCCAACTCCGTTCCCGTTGAGGACAGTGCTGCCATCGCCCGTGTCGGCGCCGTTTCTTCCGGCGACGAGGCCATCGGCCAGCTGATTTCCGAGGCTATGGAGAAGGTGGGCACCGAGGGTGTCATCACCATCGAAGAATCCAAGACCGCCGAGACCGGTCTGGAGGTCGTCGAGGGCATGCAGTTCGACCGGGGCTACATCTCCCCCTACATGGTCACCGATACCGACAAGATGGAAGCCGTTCTGGACGACTGCTACATCCTGATCACCGATAAGAAGATCGCCTCCATCCAGGAGATCCTGCCCATTCTGGAGCCCATTGTCAAGGCTGGCCGGAAGATGATGATCATTGCTGAGGATGTGGAGGGCGACGCTCTGGCTACGCTGCTGCTGAACCGTCTGCAGGGCCGCTTCAACATCGTCTGCGTCAAGGCTCCCGGCTTCGGCGACCGCCGCAAGGAGATGCTGCAGGATATCGCCATCCTCACCGGCGGTACCGTCATCTCTTCCCAGCTGAACATGGAGCTGGCAGATACCCAGCTGACTGATCTGGGCCACTGCCGTCAGATCGTGGTCAACAAGGACACCACCACCATCGTCGATGGCGACGGCGAGCCCGCTGCCATTGCCGGTCGTGCCCAGATGATCCGTGCTTCCATTGCTGCCACCACCTCCGATTACGACCGGGAAAAGCTCCAGGAGCGCCTGGCAAAGCTCTCCGGCGGCGTTGCCGTCATCAAGGTTGGCGCTCAGACCGAGGTTGCCATGAAGGAGCAGAAGCTGAGAGTGGAAGACGCTCTGAACGCTGCCCGTGCTGCCGTTGAGGAAGGCATCGTGGCCGGCGGCGGTACCGCTCAGGTCAACGCTGTTGCCGCTGTGGAAGAGCTGATTGCCACTCTGCATGGCGATGAGAAGACCGGTGCCCGGATCATTGCCGCAGCCCTGCAGGCTCCTATCCGCCAGATCGCCGAGAACGCCGGTGTGGACGGCTCCGTCGTCTACGAGAAGATCCGCTCCTGCGGTAAGGTTGGCTACGGCTACAACGCCTACACCGAGGAATACTGCGATATGATCGCAAACGGCATCGTGGACCCCACCAAGGTCACCCGTTCCTCTCTGGAGAATGCCGCCTCCATCGCCGCCTGCGTCCTGACCACCGAATCCCTGGTGGTGGACAAGCCCGATCCCGCTGCTGACGCTGCTGCCGCAGCCGCCGCAGCCCAGGGCGGTATGTATTGATCACACCCCAATTTCAAAAGCCGCAGACCATCCGGTCTGCGGCTTTTACTCTGGCCAAATCT
The DNA here is from genome assembly GCA_017939025.1 of Oscillospiraceae bacterium. The sequence continues at coordinate 32,533 of JAGBAI010000064.1, read as the reverse complement.
CTTTACAAACCCCCCGGGGCGTGGTATCATACCTGTAATGAACCGGAAAGGATGGAAATATGGATGGATTTACAGAAGAATGAACAGGATTCCCGGAAAACGGTGCAGCTGCTGTTTCTGATCGCTGTCGGCGTGATGCTGTTTCCCTTTGTGCTGATTGACGGCCTGTTCCCTGGCTGGGGCTACTGGCTGGCGGAAAAATATTACGCAGTACCCTGCCTGCTGTTCTTTGGCTCCGCGTTGACACAGCGGCTGACACCGACAGCGAAGCGGAGTGTACTGTTGGCTGCTGTTGCGGTGCTTTGGTTTGCGGCAGCACAGCTGCGTCATCATTTCACCGGTATGGGAGTACGGAATTTTGGCCTTTTTGCCACTGTATATCTGCTGGCTTATCCCTTCGCTTCTGTGACCCGGGATGGCCGGGAGAATGTGGGCATGAAGTGGATCGCCCGGATCTATGTGGCATTTTCTCTGCTGCTGGTTCTTCTGTGCGGAATGCTGCTGCTGGATGTGCTGCCGGAGTTCCTTTTCGATATCGTGATATTGGATGGTGTTCGTGCGGCCCTGTTCTGGCACCCCAACGGAACCGGCGCTGTGCTGATGCTGGGCGTTGGCTTTACCCTGACCTTCCTGGCTCAGGCGAAAAACAAACGGGATATCTGTATTTTGTCTGTGCTGGTAGCACTGCAATTCTGCGTACTGGTTCTGACAAACAGCCGGACTTCTATCCTTATGACATGTGCCCTGCTTGGCGGTACACTGTTCTTTAAGTTCTGGAAGGGGGGCTGGAAGCAGTTCGTGGTGATGGCAGTGGCGGCAGTGGCTGCGATTGCGGTGTTGTTCGCTGCCTATACAGCCATATTCGACCTGCATACCGAGATCCAGGTTAACAAGCTGATCGCGCAGCAGGAGGCAGCCCAGAAAGCAGCTGAGGAGGCCGCTGCGGCGCAGGAAGCTGCTGTGGAAGAAACACAGGCGGCCGTGGAACAGATTCCGGAAACCGAACCTCCTGCCTCTGCAGAGCCGGAAAAGCAGAAACCAACGACCCAACATCTGTATATCAATCCGGAAACCGGTGAAGCAACCATACGGGGTGTTGGAAGCAGCGGCCAGAATGATCTGAGCACCGATATCAAGCATTTCAATGGCCGGTTTACTATTTGGTCTGCGGCTCTTTTGGCGCTGCGGGAAAATCCTGAAACCTTTGTATGGGGAACAGAATATGTCTCGGCAGAAATTATAAGCCGCTGTGGAATGCATACGGCAGTGAACGCTCACAACTCCTGGCTGCAGGTCTGGATGCTTCTGGGTACCCCCGCGTTCCTGATCGCCATGGCTTATACCTTGATTGCCCTGTGGAACATCTGGACACTGGTTTGGCGGAAAAATGTAGAGCTTTGGAAAAAAGTGGTGGCTTTGATGGTGGTATGCGTTATCGGCGCAAGCATGCTGGAAGCTTACCTGTTTGCCGGAGAAATGCCTACTTATTTCGTTAATTTCATTTTCTTCCTGTCTACCGGTTACCTGGTTCAGTGGAACCGGATCGCCAGAGGAAAAGAAGAATGACCCAAAACAGCGACACCCTCCGATTATTCGGAGGGTGTCTCAGCTTGTCGATAAACCGATAAATTCCAGTTTGGCGAGCTGTTTGAATACATCATCGTAGGGACCGTCCTCCCGGACGGTCCGCCCAGAAATCCGACCTCAATGGGCGGATTTCTGGAATTTATACGGCGAACGTTGCGAAAAAATTGCCCATCGAGGTCATTTTTTTGACGGACCGTCCGGGAGGACGGTCCCTACGCCAGCCCGATAAACGGCAATTTGTACTTTTTTGACAGTCTGCGACACCCTCCGGTTATTCGGAGGGTGTCTTTCAATTTGAAAAAAGTATTCAATTCCGTTTTCTGTATACGCCCAGAATCAGCTTTCCATCTGTCTTCCCAGGAAACCCGCGGCCAGCTTGGTGAGACTCTGGTCTGCTTCCTGCAGCGGTGCGTCTTTTTCGTCCAGCAGGAGCATCACGCAGCCCATCAGATCGCCCTGGGACAAAATGGGCGCTGCTGCACCCAGCTTGTATTTTTCTGCCCCATCGGCGGCAAAAATAGGATTCTCCCCGGCCCGGTACAGGTAGTGCCGCCGCTGTTCCATGAGTTTTTCCAGTTCCGGAGAATTGGGCTTGTCCATCAGCTCCCGTTTGGGAATTCCATGGAGGGCAATGATGCTGTCCCGGTCAGAAACCGCGGCAATATGCCCGGTAGCGGATCCGATGGATTCACACATCTGTGCCGCAAATTCCTGCAGATCTCCCATAGGCGAATACTTGCGGAAAATTACCCCGCCATCCTTCTCCGTATAAATTTCCAGCGGGTCTCCTTCGCGGATTCTTAAGGTTCTGCGGATTTCCTTGGGAATGACGATTCTTCCAAGGTCATCGACACGTCTTACAATGCCTGTTGCTTTCATATATAGTCTCTCCTCTTAATATTACAAATTACGATGCTAGTATTTGTAAGGTGAGGGGATTTATACGCACAAAAATGATGTGCATTTGAGAGAGATGGCGTTGGAACAACCGCAAAATAGGAAACGAAGAGCAAATTTTTTTCTTGTGTGTACTTTGAGAAATAAATGTGGCACATCCCGAAGATGAAAGGATGTGCCACTGGAAGAATGAAACGGGCAAATTAAATTTCGAGCAAAAGCTGGCTGTCAAAAAATTTATATCAGCATAACATTTCTGTGCAGAATTTTCGAGGCCATATGTCCTCAAAAGGAAACTCTCACGAGAAAATATATAATCGATAAAAAGGAAGGTGAGAATTTCTCACCCTCCTAAACCGGAAAAATTACTTTACAGTACCCAGCCACATCACATTGACATTTGTGGGTGTGGGTTCCTTGGAAATATCGTCAGAAACAACGATGGAGCCGTCAAACATGGCCTTGACCATTGCCTTGTAGTCCTCTTCCGTGAACTTGCCGTCCGTATACTGCGTGCTGTCAGCCAGCTGGACATAGTTTGCGGTGGGCTCCTCGGAGATGATACCCAGAGCCTCAATCTTGCCGGAGTACTTTGCCCAATTGTCGTTGACGATCACATCCACCAGCGTATCATAGGTGGAGGGACCCAGGCCCTTCATAGCGGAGGTAACAGTCATGCCCTCGCCGTAGGTACCGTCGATGATGCCAGCCTGGTCCACATCAACGCCAACCATCTTGCCATTATACTTCTTTGCAGATTCAGCAGGAGAATGCCAGATGGCACCGCCGCAGGAGAAGACGATCTCGGTGCCGTTGGCATACCAGGTATCGGTGAAGGCCGTAATGTCAGCATCTGCAACGAACTGGTTGCCATAAACATACTTCAAGTCAACGGTGATACCCAGTTCCTTGGCAGCAGCATCCATACCCTGCACAAAGCCGTAGCCGTAACGCATGACAGAACCGACTGCCATACCACCCAGGTAGCCGATATCAGTATAGCCCAGCTTGACAACTGCGTAACCGGCCATGTAACCTGCCAGATGCTCCTGATAAATGGCGCAGTAGACATTGTCCATGTAGACATAGTCAGTCAGGTTCCAGTTGTCGGGGTTGTAGTCGTAGGATTCACCCTTCAGGGCAACAGCGGTTTCCAGAATATCACCGGCAGCAACGTCCAGAGCGATGAACTTTACTTCCGGATAAACTTCAGAAACCTCAGCGATGGTAGAGCCATGGGCAAAGCCAGGCAGAACGATCACGTTGTAACCCTCTGCCACGGCCAGATCCACCGCCGCCACACGGGCCGCAATATCACTGCTGGTGGGACGGTAGTACTTGGTGTCGATGCTGTAATCGGTGCCAAACTTGGTGACAGCTTCCCAGGTAGTCTGATTGAAAGACTGGTCGGTGATTTCGCCGTAGTCTGTAATCATAGCAACCTTGTAGGTGCTTTCGCCGCTATCGGTCGTTTCTTCGCCACCGCAAGCAGCCAGAGAGAAGACCATGACGATTGCCAGCAGCAGTGCCAGAATCTTTTTCATTTTTGTTCCTCCAATGTCCTTTTGATTTTCTTTTATATCGATAACTGCATTTTCACAGTTATTCCCAGAATTACGAGAATATCGCTCAGGTTTCTGACTCAGGTGCAATGATCATTGCAATCAATCTCTTCAGACTGAGATACTGATCGTAGGTTACGACAATGCTGCGCTCGTTTTTGGTAATGTATCCACCGTCTGCCAGGGACTTCACCGCGCGGTTTACGGTTTTGATTCCGTAGCCGCTTTCGTTCGCCAGAGTTTGGCGATTGGAACGGAGGGTCAGCACACCATCCTCCGAATATTTGTCATACTTCTGAATCAGGAGTTTTGCAATTCGCTCCGGGCCGGGGAGGAACATATATTCACGGGCAAGACGTCCCTGCTCCAGCAAATACTCGCCCATCAGCTTTGCTTCATATTTCATGGCTGAAATATCAGACATCATCCATTTCTCAAATTGTTCTCTGCTGATTTGAATGGCGATACAAGGTTCCATGGTCTTTAACGTCGTACGGTATAAGGGCAGATCCATCAGCACTTCCATACCACCCATGGAGTAGACTTTTGTAAATTGGATAAAGTCATATTGCACGCCCAGGACTCTGTATTCGATTGCTTTTATAGAACCGCTTGCTACAACATAGATACTATGGGCAGGCTGACCTTCTCTAATAAAGATCGTGTCTGCCGGAAACGTGACAACAGAAATATGGTCAAGCAGCCACTGCGGGGCTGTTTGAAAATGTGCATATACCTGCTGTCTTTTTTCTTCCGGAAGCCCTTCGAGTATTGGAAATCTACCAAATAACTGCCTCTCAGTCATGTTGTTTCCTCCACAGATATCCACTATATTTTCAAGGAAAAGCTCTGAAATAACTGCCTGTTCACAAATGATCCATCATAGAAAAATCAAAATAAACCTACATTTGCAGACAGTACCCCTATTGTGTATATACTACCAATAATCTTCCCGTCGATGCAAGGACATTTGTCCTCAAAGCCAATGTAAAATAGTGTACCGTTCCAAACGGAACGGCACATGAGCTAAAAACTTTTCCAGCAATTTGATTACACTTGCCATTGATCACACTCCTTCTTTTAATTTACCCCGATCGCGAAATAAGGCCACCACTCATCACGAGCGGTGGCCTCATTTTGCTTGACCAAAGTTAACTCCCAGTTTTACCGGGGGTATAAAAATAGCTTCTAGCGAGGAGAAGTGTAAACAAGAAAAAAGCTCCCCGGTTCATTACGAACCGGGGCTTAAATATCGGATATGGTGTTTAGTTAACCTAACGTTCCTGTTACAGTGATCTCATATTCATCCTTTACGTATTTAGGTGCTATGGTAATGGAGTAGCATCGCAGTTCATAGGCAGCCTCTGCAAGGATCGGATATATGGTCGGCTCGGTCTTGTCATACAGGTCTACCAAAACATAGCCATGATTATACCCATCCAGCAGTTCCCTGCATTTCTGGCAGAAATGCGATTTGTGGATTCGCTCACCTTCCATGGGAACGCGAATCGTGAGAACCCAGGGATTGGTGGTTCGTGTACCCTTTGCACCTGCGGCGTAGAAGAAGCTAAAGGTTCCACCTTGTTGAACCTCTGCCAGTTCTCCAACCTTGGTGCGGTGGGGTTCATATAGCGTAAGTTCTCCGATTTCTCCGGTGGAAAGGTTCAGAAGACAGGGAGCATGGGATTTGATAAAACGGCAGATGCTGCATTCTTCCGAACTGGGCGGCACCAGACGCTGCCATGCAGCACACAAAAGCAGGGCTATCAGTGAGATGGCGCTAATTCGTTTCAGCCAGATTTTCAAGAAAAAGCGCCCCTTTCTTCACCCTGCGCCGGGCATATTCCAAAAGCGTTCTTGTATTGCCGATGTGATGGACATAGCAGAGCACACTGTCACAGGTTTCGACCATATAGCGGTTCGCTCTGACGATGGCATAGCGCCGTGGAACCTTTTCCAGCGGCGGATAGAAGGTTCCGTCAAACCCTTCCGGTGTTTCCATGGGCCGCTCTGCCGGGTGATAAGGGAGCAGCAAATACAGGCTTATATCCCGGTATCGTTTCTTGACTGTTTTTAATGCGGAAGCAGCCATGCGGTCAAAGGAACCGTAACCACCGACATAATATTGACGGATACCATAGTTCAAGTATTGCCGCTCCACAGCAGCCTCAATGGCTGACTGAATATTCTGGGGAGCGTCACTGTGGCCGAACAGGAAGCAACTTTTCATAGTGATGAAATCCACCTTGCAGAAACTACCCGAATACGGGCAAAACCATTTTACGAAGGTTTATTTCTGATGTCAACCCGTATTCGGGTTAATGAGACCATTTTCACTGTTATCATCATAGCAACCCGTAAACGGGTAAAGATAACAGCGAGGGAATCGTTATGGAATATTCAGAAATTTATGTGAAGCGCATCCGAAAGCTATGTAAGGATCGCGGTATAGCGATCAATAAACTTGCTGTTATGAGCGATGTGAAACAATCTACTCTGGATAATATTGTCAGAGGATTGACCAAGAATCCCAGAGTAAAAACGCTCCACAAAATTGCGCTTGCATTCAACATGACATTGGCGGAGTTTCTGGATTTTGACGAATTGAACGACTATTCCTTTGATGACGATTCCGATGACGAATAATAAAACCACCTGCCTGAGCGTTCAGCAGCTCAAGCAGGTGGTTTTGCTATACGATAATTCAACAAAATGTATACAACTGCGATGGCATAAATCATAAATTGATACCATTTTTTGAACAGAGTATAAATAGCACATTGACAATTACCAGAAAATGTATTATTATCTCTTGGCAACTAAAAAACGACAAAGGAAATTCTTAGGAAAGTGGCTATGTGCCTGCCGACGGAGTAACACTCTCAGGCGTCTGCTTGCAGATAAGGACTAAGAATGGATGTGGCTCTGGAGAATCCCGGAAATCGGGTACCGAAGGTGCAAGGCAGCGGAAGCTGCTGAATCTCTCAGGTAAAAGGACAGAGTGGGTAAATGCGAACCTGACCAGTTCGCGCCCATTTTCTCGCCGGAGCATTTTGCTTGCGGCGTTTTTTATTTGCCAAAATGAAATAAAAGAGGTAAAACAAAAATGGAAGCAATTCTGACAAACATCGTGGCAGCGGTCAACGATGTGCTGTGGAACAAGTATCTGGTTCTGCTGTTCCTGCTGCTGGGCAGCGGCATCTACTTCACCATCCGTACCGGTTTTGTCCAGGTTCGCAAGTTTGGTGAGGGTATGCGCCTGGTCTTCGGTAATATCAGCCTCAAGGGTAAGGAGGCCGGTAAGGACGGCATGAGCTCCTTCCAGGCATTGGCAACTGCCATTGCGGCCCAGGTTGGTACCGGCAATATCGCTGGCTGCGCCTCCGCTCTGGTCTCCGGTGGTCCCGGTGCCGTGTTCTGGATGTGGGTCTCTGCCTTCTTCGGCATGGCCACCATCTACGGCGAGGCTGTTCTAGCACAGAAGTATAAGGAAGTGGGCGAGGACGGTGCTGTCTCCGGCGGCCCCATCTATTACATCAAGGCTGCCTTCAAGGGCAAGCTGGGCACTTTTATGGCAGGCTTCTTCGCTGTTGCCATCATCCTGGCTCTGGGCTTTATGGGTAACATGGTTCAGTCCAACTCCATCGGTGATGCCTTCTACACCGCTTTCGGTGTTCCCAAGATCGCTGTGGGTATCGTTGTGGCAGCTGTTTCCGCATTCATTTTCCTGGGCGGTGTCAAGCGCATCGCTGCCATCACGGAGAAGCTGGTTCCCATCATGGCCATCTTCTACATTTGCGGTTCCCTTATCGCCATCGGCATGAATGCAGAAAACATCCTGCCCGCGCTGAAGTCCATCTTCGTGGGCGCTTTTACTCCCCAGGCTGTCATGGGTGGCGCTATCGGTATCAGCATTAAGGAAGCTGTCCGCTTCGGTGTTGCCCGCGGCCTGTTCTCCAACGAAGCCGGTATGGGCTCTACGCCCCATGCCCATGCTATGGCAAAGGTAGAAAAGCCCCAGGATCAGGGTGCTGTGGCTATGGTGGGTGTGTTCATCGATACCTTCATTGTGCTGACTCTGACCGCGCTGGTGATCCTGACCTCCGGCATGCTGGGCACCACCGGTGCTGACGGCCAGATGCTCACCGCTACCGCTCTGGCTCAGGCTGCCTTTAATAACTCCTTCGGTTCCTTCGGCAACGCTTTCGTTGCCATCTGCCTGCTGTTCTTCGCCTTCTCCACCATCGTCGGCTGGTATTTCTTCGGTGAAAGCAACGTCAAGGCTCTGTTCAAGGGCAGCAAGAAGGCAACCTTTATCTACGGTGTCATCGCTCTGGTGTTCATCGTGGTGGGCTCCTTCCAGAAGGTCACCCTGGTATGGGATATGTCTGATATGTTCAACGGCCTGATGGTCATTCCCAACCTGCTGGCCGTACTGGCCCTTAGCGGCATCGTCGCAAAGTTTGCAAAGGACGACACTTATCTGGGCAAGGATTAAACGAATAAGGTGAATACTCCGGCATAGACAAAGAGCACCCCATCTTTTGAGATGGGGTGCTTTTCCATATCTTTGGCGCTTGTATTTCATCTTTGATTCTATGAGCAGTATCCATGTTAAACCCGCAGGAAATCAGTTTCAGCATTTTAATGCCCTCCCAGTCGCTTTTGGAGCATCTCCATGGCCCATAAGTACCCATCTGTCACTGTCAATGTTTTCAGAGAGGGGTCTCCCTCTCTGATCCTTAAGGTACGCCGGATCTCTTTGGGGATCACGATACGACCAAGATCATCGACACGTCTAACGATGCCTGTTGCTTTCATATATCTTCTCTCCTTAATTTCCAACTTGAACAATGGTATTGTTTGCAGGAAATGGCGGTTTATGCGGTTCTGCAGTAGAATCGGAGAAGAATTGTAAAGAGGATAAAAAGGTAACAACAATGACAAATTACGGGGAATGCTCAATAGAAATATGCGCCTCATTGTGAGATCAAAGAGGTGCGCTGCAGCTGCTGATGTGATCATCCGCTCCTGGTTTGATCCAGGAGCGGATGATATCAAAGCATATTGGAATAGTGATACAGGTTATAACAGCTAATGGCAAGAATTATCACCAGCATCCAGCGGAAAAGGATGTCCACGTGGGAAGAGCGCATCTTCCTGCTGAATGAGCGGCCTACAAAGCCACCCAGAATACCGCCTGCCGCCATGACAACCAGCATCACAATATTGACATCCGGTACCTTACCCTGGAAAACGGTGGAGCAGAAGGAAGCAATCTGGCTGAACAGGATGATATACAGAGAGTTCAGCGCCGCGGTTTTGGTGTCCATGGAAAAGAAGTAGTACAGCACTGCCAGATTGATGGGGCCGCCGCCAATGCCGGAAATGGCGCCCAGGGTGGTGGCAGAAAGGCAGATCAGAAAATAGAAAAGCAATTGCATGGTTCTCTCTTATCGGAAATGGGGCTGCCAACAGGCAGCCCCATTGGCGTTTACACGTTGGATAGGTCGTCATCCTTCATGCACAGGTGGACGGCGCCCACTTTAAAGGTCTGAGGCAGAGCCAGGATCTTGGGATTGGGGCCCACATACTTTTTCATGGCATCGGTCAGGGCCTCTTCGAAAGTGGCCCGGGTCTTCAGGCCCATACCTCTGGCAATGCCGGGCTCCTGGGCACCCACAATGTAGATGGCGGCGGTATTCATCTCGGCGATGTGGCCGCAGCTCATCATGGAGAAGCCGTGGAAAGGATGGAATGCATTGGCAAAGCGATACTTGCGGATATATTCCTCGTTGGTGGCAAAGTATTCGCCGTAACGGTCCATATCCGGCAGAATGTTCATATGATCATGCTGGAACATCTCGTAGATCTCCCGCAGGTAGGGCCAGCGCTCATCGTGGAAGTAGCCGTTGCAGATGGAGGAGCAGATGATGACGCAGTTCTCCTTCATAACTCTCTTATGACGGATCACCTGAGCGGACAGGGCCTGCATCATCTGGATGGGGTTGGTGCCCATGCCGTCGCCGTAGTGGAAGTTCTGGGGCATACCAAAGACCATCACATCGTACTTTTCCTCAGCAAAGGGAACGTAGGTACGCTTGTTGGCAACTTCCCAGGAAAGGGGCTGCATGACCTTGGCATAGCCGGAGAAAATAGCGATCTGGCGGGAATAGGTATCCAGAACCGCATCGCAGCAGAAGAAGGGATGGCCCATCTTCTCTTCCATGTGCATACCGATCTCGTCGAACTTGGTGCGCATCAGGCTCTTGCCGGAAACAGGGGTGAAGTCGTCACGGTGCATGACCTTGGGTACATGGTGGCTTGCGATGGAGCGCCAGTGGGTGATGCCGGTGGCACAGTGCTTGTAGCCGCCGGAGTAGCCGCCGTAGGGGTTACCCTGGGTATGGCCGATGAGGATGGGGATGTCGCAGTCATAGACATACTTGTTCATAAGGACAGGGTCACCGCGGTGGGTGGTGCCCAGATCCACCATGTGCTCGTAATCCTCGGAGTCGTGGGAGGTGATCTGGTTGCTGTAGTAGAACTCGTTGAACAGCTCATCGCCCAGGATCTGCTTCATCTCCGGAACGGTGGCACGGGGATGCAGACCATTGGAGAACATGAACAGGATGTCTTCCTTCTTCACACCGCCGGCGTACAGCTCCTCCAGGCAGGCCCGGATGGAGACCTTCCGATGAGCGGTGGGCTGGCAGCCACCCTTGACGATATCGGGGATAACGAAGACAACAGTCTTGCCGGGAGCGGCCAGTTCTTTCAAAGCGGGCATGCTGTAGGGATTGCGGATAGATTCCAGTGTGGCTGCGTACAAACTGTCCCAATCCTGGGGCAGACACTCCGGATCTGGAACGGTTTTTCCGGGAATAAATACATCGGTATTGTCGGGCAGGTTTGCGGACATCAAACCATGGCCGTATTCAAACTCAAGCTTCATACGTATTACTCCTTTTCGTTTGTAGGGGAGGGGCAATACCCCTCCCGTAACCTTACGGTTACGTATATACCGGTCAGAACAAAAGGGTGAAAACGGTTCCGCTCTGACTTGCCATGCAATAACCTCCGGGTTGCGGGCGGGGCAGTGCCCCGCCCCTACGGTTGGGATGTATTATTTACCTAAATAAGTACGGATGATTTCGATATATTCGTCGGGGTAGAAGCCGATCTGGCCCTGGAAGCGGGTCAGAGCAATCAGACCGCCGTCGATCTCTTCGATGGATGCCAGCATTTCGGCATTGTCCACCTTCAGACCGCCGCCGTAAACCACATCGATACCGTGGGTAGTTTCCTTGACGAAGCGGGCGATCTTGGTGATGTAGTCCTTACCGGCTGGGGTCTTGCCGGGGCCGATGGACCAGATGGGCTCATAACCGATGACCACCTGAGACTTATCCACACCTTCCAGACCGATTTCCAGTTGCTCTCGGAGGACTTCGTCCCAATGATCCAATTCGGTATCTTTCTCGCCGATGCAGTACAGAACCTTCAGGCCGGCAGCCTGGGCTGCCTTGATTTCCTGATTCAGGATCCGGTTCACAGCGGCGGTGTCGGTGACACCGGCTTCGGCCAGAATTCCTATTTTGTCATTACGCTCCTCACAGTGGCCGATGAGGGCATAGCCGCAGCCGGATTGTTTCATGGCATTGGCGGTGTGGTTAGTGGTAAAGGCACCGAAATTGCCGCCCACGGCTGTGTCGGCCCGGTAGACGCCCTGGCATCCCAAAATCACGGGACTTTCTGCACATTTGGCCTGGTCAGCCAGCAGAATATGGGATTCCGGGAAGAACATGACGAATTCCGTCTCCTTCGGGGTATAGGCTTTCAGCGGTTCCTGGGTATTGATAATAATGGTTTCAGCCCATTTGTCCATGGAAGCCAGCCGGTTGACGCCGCCAAGCTCCGGGGAAATGTCGAAACGCTTCAGATTCAGATAAATATGCTTCATAGTATCTCCTTACAGACCCTTCTGTTTATAGTAGTCTGCCATCTGTTCCAGTGTGTGGCATTCCACTTTGGGTGCTTTGCCTACGCTGCCGAAATGCACCAGCAGGGTTCCCACCACTTCCTTGACGCCCTTTTCGATGCAGCCGCAAACCTGTTCCACATCTTCATCCGGCACATTGCCGTACATGACGGTATTCTTAATGGGCGGCAGGAACACCCGGGGATCGAAGGCGGCAGGATTTTCTTCCAACAGCCGGTAAACAGCGCCGACGCTTTCGCTGTGACGCAGGGAAGGAGAATCCCGGAACAGTTCTTTCAGATTCCGGGTCACTGCCAGACGGATGTCCGTATCCACGTTGATCTTGCTGATACCGCAGCGGCCTGCGTCGATAAGCTGATCCAGCGGGATGCCGTAAGCATTGTGGATATTGCCGCCCAGCGCGTTGATCTCTTCTACGATATACTGGGGAACGGTGGAGGAGCCGTGGCTTACCAGGAAACCGTCGATGTGCTCGTGTCGCAGACATTCCTTGATGGTAATGGCGATTTCCCGACGGATTTTGGCATTTTTGCCCTTGTTGGCACCGTGGCAGGTGCCATAACTGATGGCCAAAGCGTCACAGCCGGTCTTTTTAAAGAAATCCACTGCCTGAAGGGGATTGGTATAGGTGGAGGTGTCACTGAACACATGATCCTCCACACCGGCCAGAACACCAAGCTCACCTTCTACCGTAACACCCATGTTGTGGGCATAGCGCACCACTTCCCGGGTCAGCTCCACATTCTGCGCATAGGGCAGGGCGCTGCCGTCGATCATGACGGAGGTATAGCCGCCGTCAATGGCAGCCTTGCAGGAATCGAAGGTTTTGCCATGGTCCAGATGCAGGGCCACGGGGATGGGGCTGTGTTCGCCATATTTGCAGACTGCGTTGGCAATATTCTTCGCGCCGATCTTCTTGTCTTCCAGTGTGGCATTGGCGAAATCCATGCGGCCGCCCATGAAGCCGTTGGCCAGATCCGCGCCCTGTAAAATGGCGGGGGAACGGAACATTTCGTGGACTTCAATGGCTGCCTTGGCCTGGGCCACGGCGTTTACGTTAAAAGCACCCTGGGTGAAGCCATAGCGGTCCGTTGCTTCCAGGATGGCTCTCATAGGTACGATCATAATTGATTCACACTCCAGTTACGTTTTTTGCGCGTCGCGCAGAGAAACAAAGGGGCGCAGAGGGCCGCCAATGAGGGGGCGGCACCAATCGAGAAATTCCTGGGTCACATCATTTCCGGAGGGGGCGATGAAGTGTTCCGGCAGGGTTCGTTCGGTAAGCATCACCTGCTCGACAGGGATGAGGATGGGCTCTATAGCATAGGCTGTTCCATCCAGACGCCGGAAGCCCACCATTTTGCCGGTTTCTCCGTTCATAGCTGCCCGGACAGCCACCTGGCCTGCCAGAATGGCCTCCTCCCGATCCACATCGGACTGAAAAGCGATGCTGGCCCGGCCGCAGATGCCCGGTTTTTCACTGCGGGCCTTGATGCCCAGGTGTTTGATAACCAGATTTGCCAGATGGGAACCTACGTCACCGTAATATACTGCCCGGCCAACCCGGAAAATGGGATCCACGATGGGATCACCCGCGGCATTTTTCAGACCTTCGCTGGCAACCACCAGGATGCCGGACTTGGTTTTCCGGATCCGTTCCACATCATTTAAGAAACGGTCGGTATCGAAGGGGCGCTCCGGCAGATAGATCAGATCCGGTCCGTCACCGTTGCCGCTGCGGGCCAGGGCACTGGCGGCGGTGAGCCAGCCGGCGTTGCGGCCCATAGTCTCCACAACGCACACATGAATGGGCAGGGATAAAATATCCTGGCTGACCTCACTGACGGTGGCGGCAATGTAGCGGGCATTGCTGCCGAAGCCCGGGGCGTGGTCCGTGACGGAAATGTCATTGTCGATGGTCTTTGGAATACCCATGACCTGTACCGCAATGCCAGCCTCCTGGCAGGCATGGTAAACTTTGCCGCAGGTGTCCATGGAGCCGTTACCGCCGGTGAAGAACACATAGCGGATATCGTGCTTTTGCAGTACCTGGGCGATCCGGGCATACTCCTCCAGGCCCAGGGGGTCCCGGGAGGTGCCGATGGCAGAGGCGGGGGTAAAGGGCAATAATGCTAGTTTTTCTTCGCTGATGGTGAACAGATCCGTAAACTGTTCCTGCAGAATACCGCCGGAGCCGCCGATGGCAGCATAAAAATGACGGATCTGTGGATGGCGTTTTGCTTCGCGGATGGCACCGTACAGCGATGCGTTGATGACGGCGGTAGGCGCACCGCCGTGGACGATCAGCGCGTTGGCCGGCATAGTTTACCAGCTCCTTTATCGGTTATTTCCGGATACAGCGGGTGCTGTCCCGGACAATGATGGTATGTTTAAAATGAGATTCCTCTCCGTACTTGGGGTTATAGATCAGCTGAATAGCCTCCCGGCAGATTTCGTCGTCGTCCAGCTGAACGGAAGACAGGGAAGGTGTGACGAATTCGCAGACACTGCTGTTGTCGAAGCCGATGATCTGGATATCCTCCGGGATCCGCAGGTTCATCCGCAGCACCTGCTGCATGGCGATGCAGGCCATCTGGTCGTTACGGCCCACGATGGCATCCACCTTGCCTGCTTCGATCAGGGCACCCAGCTTTTTCTGGGATTCCTCATTGGTGGAACAGAAGGAAACGATCCGGTCTTCCCAGGGAAGTCCCAGCGCCTGCATTTTGTCTGCGTAGCCGTGGAGACGGCAGTCTGTCATGTCACTGAAGTGGTTCCGTTTGGAGATCCGGTCCATATACACGATGTTTCGGCAGCCGTTTTGGTACAGGTGTTCCACGGTGCTGCAAACACCCCGGTACAGTCCGGTACCGATCTTCATGACCCCCTCGGTGATCGTATAATCGTGGGTCAGCAGCAGGACTGTAGGGATCCCGGCTTTGACAAATTCCTGAATATACTCCTCAGACAGGCTCATGGAACTGATGACGATGCCGTCGAACCGGCGGCTGATCACCTGCCGGACAAAAGCTTCATCGTTGCGGGTGGCACACAGGGTCACCACACTGCCCCGCTGGTAGGCATAGCGGTCCATGCCGCCCATCAGACGGCTTAGGCGTTCGTTGGCGGGATTGTCCACAATGAACAGGATCTGATTGCTCTTTTTTCCTTTCAGGGCCAGGGCCACATTGTTGGGGGTGTAGTTCAGTTCCCGGGCAGCCTGGAGCACCCGCTCCCGCTTGTCCGCATCTACATAGCGGTTGTTGTTCATCACATAGGATACAACGGTCACACTGACACCTGCCCGCTTGGCTACATCGGCACGGGTCGCGCATCGGATCTGTTCATTTGCCATTTCGTCACCTCATTGCCCGGTTTTACCGGACTTTCTTAAAATAATAGGGAAATTATACCAAATCAGAGGGTAACTTGTAAACAGCCGTAGTTGTATTTTATGCTTTTCCGGCAGAACCTGCCAGGTGGATGATACCTTCAATATCACCTTCCAGCCGGCTGCTGGCGTATTGGCTGAGGCGCCAGGCGTGACCCTGGTCAACACCTTCGTAAAGACCGTCTTTCAGATACTGAACGAACTGGCAGCGGATCTGAGTGCCGAAATTGATCTTGGCAACACCGGATTTCACTGCCCGGTGGATGAGCTGCTCGTCCATGCCGGTGCATCCATGGAGGACAAAGGGGATGTCCGTAAAGGCACGGCATTCTTCCAGAATTTCCACCCGGATATCTGGCTTGCCTTTGTAAAAACCGTGGGCGTTGCCGATGCCGATGGCCAGGGAATCCGGCTGGCACAGCTTCAGAAATTCCCGGACGGTATCCGGATCCGCTCTGCCTGCGCTTTCGCTCACATTTCCCTGGTCGTCCAGCCGTGCCAGCTGGCCGATCTCCGCTTCCACGGGAATACCTGTTTTGTGGGCTAAGGCAATGACTTCGTTGGTCAGCCGGGCGTTTTCTTCCAGCGGGTGCATGGAGCCGTCGAACATGAGGGAGGTAAAGCCATAACCGAGCATTTCCCGGCAGTGTGCCAGGGTATCACCGTGGTCCAGGTGAATGGCAACCGGTACATCTACCTGCTGGGCCATCCATTTGGCAGTTTCATAGAACCACTGATGACCGGAGTAGGCACCGGTGGACAGGTAATGGGCAAGGATCACCGGAGAACCGGTTTTTTCCGCGGCCATGCAGACGGCCCGGATGATGTCGTAAGTTCCTCCCTGGGTATTGATTGCCGGAACAGCGTAGCCCTCCCGGCAGGCTTTTTCCAGCATTTCCTTTGTGGTTACCAGCATGGCAGAACCTCCGTCAGATTTTGGTGACCACCTTCAGGTAGTCGCCGGGGTTTACCATCATATCCCGGATGGTTTCCTCCACCTGTGCCAAGTCAATGACCTTGGTCAGCAGCTTATGGATGGGGAACTCTCCTTTGTGGATCAGCGCGATGGCTTCGGGGAATTTGCCGCAGGAGTTGCGGGAGGGGCAGATGTCGATCTCCTTCTGCATCAGACGGGTCTGGTTGATGGTTACCTCGCCATGGGGCCAGCCGATGAGGGCGATGCGGCCGCCGTGGCAGACATAGTTGTGCATGTTCCCCAGTACGGACTGGGCGCCGGTACAGTCGATCATGGCTTCACAGAGCTTGCCACCGGTGACTTTGGACAAAAATTCCTCCACGGCACCGCTGCGGCTGTTATAAACATATGGCATGCCCAATTCGTTTTTGGCAAAGTCCAGACGGGGCTGGACCATGTCTATCAGTATGGGAGTGGCACCGTAGCTGCGGCAGGCGAAGGCGGCCATGAGGCCGATGGTGCCGGCACCGAAGATGACCACATGTTCACCGGCCTTCACCCGGGCCCGGGTGGCACCGTGCATGCCGATGGTCAGCGGCTCCACCAGAGCAGCCTTCTCCCAGGGCATATCTTCGGGGAGTTTATAAAGCAACGCGATGGGGTGGGAGAAGTATTCGGTCATCATGCCGTCCTTGTGGACACCGCAGACATTCAGGTGGGCGCAGTTATTGAAACGGCCCTCCTGGCACATATGGCAGGTAAAGTCCGGCACGTAGGGCTCCAGGGCCACCCGGTCGCCCACTTTCAGACCCCGGTCATTTTCCCCGATCTCCTGGATCACGCCTACACCTTCATGGCCGAGACCGTGGATAGGGTAGCGCATGGTGGGGTTCTTGCCGGAGTAAGCGGTGACATCGCTGCCGCAGATACCACACATTTCAATTTTGACGATTGCATTGCCGGGGGTCAGCACAGGATAGGAAGTATCCTCCATGACCAGCTTTCCCGGCTCAAAAATAGAGAGGGTGCGCATATCTCATTCCTCCAGCGTGTCGTTTTCCCGGACAAAGTCCAGGCCGTCGGGCATGATGCCCAGATTCCAGCCGCCATCGGCAAAGATGACCTGGCCGACAATGTAATTGGATTCCTCACAGGCCAGGAAGGTGGCCAGATTGGCGATCTCCTCCACCTGGCCGAAACGGCCGATGGGGGAAACGGACATGATCTTCTTGGCATCCAGAATGCCCAGACGCAGAGGCCGCTTGACCATTTCCGTTTCGATCCAGCCGGGGGCAATGGCGTTGACCTTGATGCCGTACATGCTCCACTCGGCACCCAGCTGCATAGTCAGCAGATTCACGGCACCCTTGGTGATGCCGTAGGGGGTGCGGCCAACGTTGATCATCCGGCTGTTGCCGGAGGAGATGTTGACGATGCTGCCCTTGCCCTGCTTGCGCATATACATGCCGATGGCCTGGCAGCAGTACAGGGGAGCCTTCATGTTGATTTCAATGACCTTATCCAGATCTTCTTCCGTCAGCTTGAAGGTGGGCACCGGCAGAGCGATACCGGCGCAGTTCACCAGAATATCCAGATGACCATATTTTTCTGCCAGCTTATCTGCCATGGTGAAGATCTCGTCCCGGTTGCGCAGATTGATGTGATAGAAGGCGGCGTTTTCACCCAAAAGGGCAACACGCTCCGCTCCATCGTCCAGAATATCGGCAACGATGACCTTCGCACCCTCGGAAATATATTTTTCCGCAATGCCGTAGCCAATGCCCCGGGCACCGCCGGTGATCACGGCTACCTGATTTTCCAGTCGTTTCATAAGCTCACCACCATTTGATTTTTTCGGTAATGTAGTTGCGGTATTCGATGAATTTGGGATCTGCCACATTTCTGGGATGGGGCAGGTCAATATACAGCTCTTCCTTGATGTTGGCGGGCTTGTTGCTAAGGATGATGACCCGCTCGGCCAGGTATACGGCTTCCTCAATGTTGTGGGTGATGAACACCACGGTGCTGCCCAGTTCCTTCCACAGGCGGATGACCTCGTCCTCCAGATAGAAGCGCATCTTTACATCCATCTGGCCGTAGGGCTCATCCATCAGCAGCAGATCCGGCTGCATGGCAAAGCTGCGGCCGATGATTACACGCTGAGCGGCGGACACGGACAGCTCACCGGGATACTTTTTCCGGGAATCCTGCAGGCCCATCAGATCCAGGATCTGATCCACCCGCTTGTTGATCTCATCCTGAGGCAGTCGCTTGATCTTCAGACCGTAGGCGATGTTATCCTCAACGGTGAGCCAGGGCAAGGCGCTGGGCTCCTGGAAAACGAAGGAGATGTTATGCTTCCGGGGATCGGCGGATTCGCCGTCGATGAACAGGTCGCCTTCCGTAGGCTCGTGGATCCGGGTCAGGCAGTTTAAGAAGGTGGTCTTGCCGCAGCCTGTGGGGCCGACGACACAGACAAATTCATTCTTATGGATATCAAAGGTCATGTCGTCCAGCACCAGCAGGTCGCCGAAGCGCTTGGTCAGATTCCGGACAGCAACCTTAACGGGACGGTTTTCTTCATGTATGCTCATAATGTGCTCCTTTCACCGTCAGACAGACAGGTCTGTGTTGTCGGAGATCCTGGTGCGCAGGGCCATGAATTCCGGGCTGACCATGTTTCTGGGACGGGGCAGGTCGATGGGATATTCCGCCTTCACCTTTGCGGGGCACTGGGTCAGCAGAACGATGCGGCTGCCAAGATAAATGGCTTCCTCAATGTTGTTGGTAACGTAAATAATGGTGCGTTTTTCCTGCTCCCAGATCCGCAGGATCTCATTCTGCATGGCGTAGCGGGTCTGGGCGTCCAGTGCGCCGAAGGGCTCGTCCATGATCAGGACTTTGGGGTTGTTGGCATAGGCCCGGGCGATGCCGACACGCTGCTTCATACCGCCGGACAGGGCTGCGGGATAGGCGTTCTCAAAACCCTGCAGGCCCACCAGATCGATGTAGTGCTGGCAGATCTCCCGGCGTTCTTTCTTCTTCATACCGGCGAATTTCAGACCCAGTTCCACATTTTCCATAACGGTTTTGAAGGGCATCAGGGCGGTCTTCTGGAAGACCATGCCCACCTCGGGATTGACACCCTTGATCTCCCGGCCGTCATAGAGAACAGAACCGGTGGTTTTTTCCTCAAGACCGGCGATGATGTTCAGCAGAACGGTCTTGCCGCAGCGGCCGGGGCCCAGCAGCACCAGGAATTCACCGTCCTGAACATCGAAGGAAACATCTTCGATGGCGGTGAAATAATCCTTCTGATTGAAATAGGTCTTGGAGATACCCTGGATCTCCATTTTCTTACTCAGTTGTTCCATGGACAAACCACCTTTTCCAGTTTACTCAGCAGGGTAGACAGTGCGAAACCAACGATGGCGATGGTGATGACAGCCACCATGACAAGAGCCATATCGCCGCCATTCCAGCCCTTGGTGACCATGGAGCCCAGACCGGCGGTGGCACCCAGCATTTCCGCAGCCAGCACCGTGGTCCAGCCGGAGCTGACGGAGGTGCGGATACCGGCAAAGATAGAGGGCAGAGCCGTGGGTACCACGATCTCCATCAAAATCTGCATCCGGCTGCCGCCGAAGACCTTACCTACGTCCATGTTGATGGGATCCACCATGCGGATGCCGGTGGAGGTATTGATGACCAGCGGCACAAAGGTGCCGATGAAAACGATGATGACCTTTGCCAGCTCGCCGATGCCGAACCACATGATGATCAGGGGGATCCAGGCAATGGGCGGGATGGGACGGATGATCTCAAAGATACTGCCCACAATGGCCCGGGCTGTTTTGTTCCAGCCGATGAGGATACCGAAGGAAATACCAAAGGTCCAGGCGAACAGCAGGGCCATCAGCACCCGCTTCAGGGAGGCCCAGGCGTGGCCCAGCAGATTGACGCGGCCGATGGGCTTGGTGAAGGTGCGGATCATACGCTCCCACACGGCACCGGGGCCGGGCATCAGCTCGGGATGGACTGAGGAGAAGCTGATCCAGGCCACGATGACTACAGCGATGGCCAGGAAAGGCAGGGCCCAGTACAGAATGTCATGGATCCGTTTTTGACGAAGTTTCTTATCCATAGGGCACCTCCGTTAGCTCTTGATTTGCCACTGCAGAAGCTTGCCTTCCACACTGGACAGGATGCCGGACAGGATGGCACCGGTGGCACCGATGGTGACCATGCCGGCGATAACGATATCCGGGCGGGCGATGGTGCGGCCGATCTGGATCATGTAGCCCAGGCCGGCGCTGGCGGCCAGCATTTCCGCTGCCACCAGAGTAGACCAGGAGTTGCCCAGAGCCACGCGGATACCTGCAAATACCATGGGCAGCGCGCTGGGGATGCCCACTTTGTAGAAAATTTCAAAGTTAGATGCGCCAAAGGTCTTGGACACATTGATCAGTGTTTTACTGGTCAGCTTGATGCCCGTATAGGAATTGATGACGCAGGGGACAAAGGCGGTGAAGAAGATGATCATAGCCTTTGCTTTCAGCCCAATGCCCATCCAGACTACCACCAGGGGGATCCAGGCAATGGGGGGAACGGGACGAACCAGTTCAAAAATAGGACGGATGAAACGGTCGGCATATTCCCACCAGCCCATGAACAGGCCCAGGGGGATGCCGATGACGATGGCGGTGAGGAAGCCCGTCAGTGCCACCCGCAGGGATGCCAGAATGTTGACAAACAGGGTGTTGCCGTCGGGGGCTTTGGTATAGGTTTTTGTGATCAGAGTTTGCAGAATGGTTGAAGGAGCGGGCAGTCGGGCGGAATCCACCAGGCCAAACACCACAACGGCCTGCCACAGGGCCAGGAAGATCACGATGCCCATGAGGCTCAGCAGGGCGAAGCGGGTGTTTTCTTTTTTCAGCTGTTTCTGGTATTCCTTGTGCCCACGCTCCAAGTGTTCACGGTCAATGGCCATGGATGGCACCTCCAGTTTTGAAATGGGCCGCCGCAAAACCTGTTTCGTTCTGCGGCGGCCGGATCAGTTAAATGTTAGGGCGTTTCGCTGGGAAAAGGATCAGCCGATGCTGGCGCAGACCTCTTCCATCAGCTTGGTGTCCAGATGGCCCAGGGTCTTGGCATCGTCACCTTCGTTGTACTTGCCGGTGGTGATGAAGAAGTTCAGGATGCCCAGCAGGTTTTCTTCCATGATGGAGTAGTCGCCCTGAGCGGACTTCTCGGTCATGCTCTCCAGGACTTCCTCAGCGGTGTAGTAGGGATCCTGTGCCAGGTACAGGGATGCGGTCTCGGGCAGCAGGGTGGTGCCGCACTCGGCGTTGAAGTCGGAGCACAGCTGAGCGGCTTCCTCGGGGTTCTCGTTCATCCACTCAACGACCTTCCAGTAGACCTTCAGGAACTCGACCATGGCCTTATAGGTCTGCTCGTCCTCGTAGCTGTCGCGGTTGGCGACGATGGAGCACTCCAGGCCGGTCTTGGCCCAGTTGCCGCAGGAAACCTGAACATAGTCAGCCTTCTCTTCGCCAAAGCTGATGGCGCCGGTGATGACGGCTGCGTCACCCTGGCCGGCCAGGAAAGCGGAGTTGGCGGTGGGAGGATCCATGGTGATGACTTCCACATCGGCGGTGGTCAGACCGAAGCCGCCCAGGGTCTTGATCAGCAGGTATTCCAGCACGGTGCCGGAGTTGCACAGGACAGTGGTGCCCTTCCAGGAGTCGGCATCGCCCACGATCTGGGGATCGACAGTATTGTTGCCGGCACCGGCAGCAGCGATGGCGGAGTCGGGGCGAACCCAGATGGTCTGGGTACCGTTGTCGGTGTTGGTAGCGCCGACCAGCAGAGCGTCATAGGAGATCAGGCCGGACAGAACGCCGCCGACACCGGTGAAGCCCAGATCCCAGGAGTCAGAGGCCAGAGATTCCATCTGAACGGGACCGTTGGTGAACAGAACGTAGTCCACTTCCAGGTTGGCTTCCTCAAACCAGCCCTTTTCCAGACCAATGTAGATGGGAGTGAAGTTGACGGAACCGTCGATACCGGAGACGGTCAGAGACAGCTTCTCAGCCTTCTCAGCTGCAGCGGGAGCCTCAGCGGCGGGAGCATTGGCAGCGGGGGCTTCTTCCTTGGCACCGCAGGCAGCCAGGGACAGGACCATTGTCAGGGCCAGAAGCAATGCGATGAGCTTTTTCATGTGTTTTCCTCCTTAAAATTTAAAATCTTGTTGATTTTAAGGATACACCCGAGTGTATACGTGAGAAAAATTCAACACCCTTCCGTATGCTCTTGATGACTGACAAACGTACAAGGGTGCTTTTCTTCCTGATTGTAAACACGTGTGTATCTTCGATAAAAGTATACAACTTTCTTTTGTTATTCGTCAAGACGTTTTTTAGCAGATTGGACATTTTTAGACAACTACCCAAACTTGTGTTGGTAATATTGTGTAAATTCACGGTTGAAATAGCGTGCTATCCAAAATCATAGGACTTCTCCTTCCTTGTCCAGGGGTGGATTCGTATTGGCCTTGCATTTATAAGGGAATTGAGGTGGCAGGCAGCTTCCGCCTCGCTGAGCAGATGCACATTTTAAAATTCCGCTTCAGCAGAGAGGGATGCTTATAATCCTTGGCAGCTGCCCAGCCGTAAAGCTCCTGCTCATTTTTTAGGGTCATATCGCCGTGGGTCTGGGTGCCTTCTGAGAGAATCATGGTGGGTACATAACTTTCTCCACCGAAGGTCAGATATTTGCCCTCTGAGCCGTCTTCAACCCGGTAGAACACTACAGTATTGGTGGTGCTGAAATCAATAGCAATTCGTCTGTTCCTGATGTTTCCTCCTTACAGGATTTCTGCCATTCCCCGGCGGATCAGGGTTTCCTCCGTCCACCAGGCGCTGTAGAGCACTTTCATTTTGCCGCCCTCCCGGGGCTGCGCATTCTTCAGATAATTGTAAAGCGCCACATTCTCCTGGTCGATGATCAGCACAGCTCCGGGAGGATCATGCTGAAGTCCCCAGCATTCCATAATATTCAGCCAGATGCGGGCCTTGCGGACAGGGGTAAGTACCAAACGCATTTTGCTGTCATAATACGCCTGAAGCGCAGGCGTCGGAGACATATTCCGGCGCAAGTGACGAAGCAGGAGCCTGAGCGCTCGCCAGTGTCTGTTGGCATGGGCCTCCAAAATTGGGGACAGAAAGCTGGAAAACCGGGATATCTGCTGAAAGAACTCCTCCCTTGCCTTTGCTTCCAGATGCTTTTCCAACGATCTGTTTTTCCCAAATGAGATCATCCAAATCACATCCTTTTCATTTTTTCACCGGGCCGAAGATCCTTCCAAAACAGGAGAACCTTAGGCCCTGTTTTTACATTTCGGGCACATATTCGCCCTTTTGTCGGTTCCGGCCGTCGCGGAAGCAGAACTGTTTCTGCTTCCGGTCATAGACGCTGTAGGTACAGTCAGAGAATTTTACCGCCACGAGCCGGTCAGAAATGGCGACCTCACTGATGTACTTGCCAGGAAATGACAGAAGTAATTCCTCCGTCGGAAGGACCCGGCCTTTTTTGCCCACCTGTTCCCAGTTCCAGATCCAGATATTTCCATCCTGATCCGCCACTGCCAGCTCCTCTGTGTAGCGCCGGGTTGCAATAGCCACCGCGTTGCCGCATAAAGACTTCCAGCGGGTACCGGTCAGGGTGTAGAAAACCTGCCCCTTTGCAGTCAGAACAAAATTACCCAGGTTGTTATAGCATATGTCTATGGCATCGCGGCACTTGCTGCCCCAATGTATCCGCTTTTGGCTGCCGGCAGTCATGCACATAGCCTCCCGGTTGGTGGTGATGACCAGTTCGCCCCAGGCCAGTGCCATGATGTACCTGTGCTGCTCCAGCAGTTCCCCGTGAAGACCCTTGCGGTAATCCTCAGCGATAAACAGCTCGCCCGTTTCCTGTATGCCGATATCATCACGGGCATACACCAAGGGAACACGGTAGCCATGAAACAGAAACTGTCCGTCCATTGTCCGAACCATCGAATCGTTATAGGCGCTGCGGCGGCGGGGGTTAGTGTTATATACCAGTTCTCCTTCTTCGCTGCGCGTGTACAGGATCCAAGGGTCCGAAAACCATACTGCGTTGTCGGAACAGTACAGGGTCTTTTCGGTCTGGCAGAACTGTCCCTCGCAGGTAATGCAGAAAAAGCCACCGCCAGGTCTAGGAATGCCATAGCGCTGCGGCGAATTTTCAATAAAAACCGTCACCGGCCCATCTGTTTTGTTCACATAACAGGTCTGTTCCAGCGTCGGATCCTTTGAAGAAGCGCCGGTTTTTCGGGCCCCTTCGCTACCGCAGCCATGCTGTGGTAGCGTCAGGACAGGGCTGTATACAGGAATTATTTTCATCTTGTCACATCCTTTCTTTCAACTTCTATTCAACTTCTTCCAATCCTTTGTCTTTTTTGAGCGGATCCGATGGCTGCCCTTGTTGTTGGTTTTTTTCGAGCACCGGGGACAGGAGCAGTGGATCTTATTTTTGGAATACCGGTGCAGATTGGGGTAAAACTCATCCAAGCCATATTTTCCGTGGCTTTTGCGGCAGAATCCAGAAAAAACCGGCTCCGATTTTGGGTGCCGGTTTTCTGCGGTTATTGCGGGTGCACTTTGATCCATGCGGCAGCATCGTCGAAGCTGCCGCAGACGATGGCCTCGCCGGGCTGGAGGGCACCGATGACGGCGGTCTGGTCGGGACGCAAGCGCATACCGTCGGCAACCAGCTTCATATTCCCATCGGAATTCAGCCGGTGGACGATCTTCAGATTGGTGTTGTCGATGGCATCGCTGATCAGCTCCGCCGGAACCTGATCTGAAATCAGCAGCCCCTGACCGTATGCGCGAACCTCCTTTAACATATTGGCAAAGGTTCTGGCTGCATGGAGCTGGGAATTGCTGCCGAATCGGGACAGCAGCTTGTGGGCTTCATCCACCAGGGTCAGATGCTGCAGTTCCCCTCGGTCTGCTGCAGCGCGGTAAGCGGCATCTGTCTTGTACCTGGACTCCCGGTATTCCCACAGGGCCGTCAGAATCAGAGACATGACGAAGGCTTTGTCGTCGTCCTCCAGGCTGTTCAAATTGATCACCACATCATTTTTTTCAAAAAGCTCCGCAAAATCCATGGACCGGGGAACAGACATAAACGCATCCTTCTTCCAGTCATCGGTGATCTTTTCAATTCGGGTGGTAAGGGCGCTCACCAGATTGGTTTTGGATTCTTCCGCATAGAGGTTGGCCAATGCCTTCTTTGGCGTTTCCACCATGTCCCGCAGATATGGATACTGGATCTTCTCATTGTCCAGATAGATGCCGTCTGTGGGAGAATGGGAGAGTTTTCCGTTGGGCAGTTGTCTGCCTTTCACCAGATCCACATACAGATTGTCCCGCACATGTAGATTGAGTGTCTTTCGCAGCAGGGTGGGGATGATGTCATCCTGCATGGGCATGGTACTGAGCAGCGCAGCTGTAAGGCGGCTCAGATGGAGGCTCATATCGATGCGGCCACCCTTCACCGCCGCAGGCTGGAAGGGATTCAGCTTCAGGGTACTGACACCCTTGATATCATCGCTGCCGGGCGCAAACACAAGAATCTTTCTCTTGCCGGATTTCCGGTTCTGATCCAGAGCCCAGGTCATGAATTCTTCCTTCACCGGCTCGATCACCAGGAAGGGCACATCCCCCTTCCGGGCTGCGTCCAGGATCACCTTACAGGTGGTGGATTTACCGCCGTTGGTGGTACCGGCGATCAGCACATGCCCCCGCATCTGATTCAGAGGGAACCGGTAGTTCTGGTGGGTAGACGCGCCGGCATCCAGGATTTTTCCCAGATTGACCAGCTTCTGGCCCGCTTCGGAAATTCCGGGAGGATTGGCTGTGAAATGGACCGCATTACGGATCAGCCGCAGACCGGGCACGTCCCGGGTGGGCAGGCTGATGGCAATGGAAAGCTCCTGGGTGGTCATGGGGGTAGCATAGTCCTGGAAGAGCTCGCCCAGGACAGCTGCTACAGAAGGGCTGGCGTTGGGCAGATGGTGGAACAGCCGCACCACCGTATCCGCACCGGAAGCAACACCCAGGGTGGTGGTCCGGATGGGCTCCATGTAGGTATTATCACCGGAGTAGGCTGCCCGGAGCATACCCATGACGGTCTCCACATTCAGCTGGGACTCTGCCAGAACGTAGGCACCGGTCTTCCAGAAGCCCATGCTGCGTCCATCCTTCATTCGTTCCATATGCTTGTCCAGCAGTTCCTTGCAGTCCATGGCGGCTTTGTTCAGATACTGTCGGGACAGGGAACCGGTGGTACCCACGGAGGAACCCTGGGAGCAGGTACTGGAAAGAAAGCGGCCCCAGTTGACACCGCCGTTGACACTTCCGCTGATACCCATATCTGCGCGGAGCAGTTCGCCCAGCTGGAAACCAATGCCCGCGTTTTTTCCGGCACCGACGCCGACGTGCATACCGGAATTGCTGCCGTCACTGTTGCTGAGCATGACATTGTCGCTGGCGCTGACGCCATCGGTACGGGTGTACTGGGCAATGCTGTAGATTTCTGTGCTTAAGTTGGCCATGGTCTGCTGGATCTGCAGGATCTGATGATCCGGCACGGGATCCGCCACCACCACCAGAGCAAAGTTCTGCTCATTGCCCTGGTCATCCCGCAGCCCCATGACCAGCTGATCCATGGTCTGGTACTCACCGTATTCTGTCATGTTGCGGATGGAAGGCAGGCCGGTGACTGCGCCGCAGCAGGTCAGGTTGGAAAGCTCCGACAGCTCTGCCGGGGAAACAGGGTCCAGACCAATGCCGGGCATCTGACTGGATACGGACTGCATCAGCTGCTTGCGGGCGTCGCCACCCTTCTTGCTGCGGGTGATGGGAATGGCGCCCAGATACAGGGAGGTCTCACCATCCTGGCGGAGCAGTACATAGCACAGCCGCAGCTTCAGCGTATGCATGGCGGCAATGGAATTCTGCCATTTGGGGAACAGGGCGTGACTCTTGTTCTCCACGGGGGATACAGGCAGGCGGCTGATGCGTACCCAGCCCTGCTCCTTCTGGAAGGGCGGGACAGGGAACTTTGTGTCCTGGGGGGATTCGTTGAGAAAATCCCGCTCCACGGTTGCCCGAACCACACTCTGCAGGGTATCGTCGGGCAGAATCAGTTCACCCTTGGCAAGCTGGGCCTTCAGCTTTCTCAGATCCTGTTCGGCAACGGGCGTTGTCAGTCTGCTGTGCTTCTGGGTACGTGCCTGCCGTGCGCCCTCCTCCAGCTTCCTGGCAAGGGCGGTAAATTCCTGGGAAATCAGTTTCATAACAATACCTCTTTTCTGAATGGATGCTGAAATAGATTCATAGAATGCCAGGCGGCCTTGGATAAGCCGCCCTGGCAAATCAAACTTCGTTGCCGGACTTGTCGATGTAGTAGGTTCTTCCGTTCTTTTCAACCATTGCGCGGCCATTCTTGAAGGAACCTGCATAATCGTAGATGCAGCCGATCATTTTTTCGCCGGACTTGTCAATATAGCCCCACTTTTCCTTGCCCCAGTGCTTTTCCATGACGGCAGCCCTACCTTCGGAAAAATCATGAGCGTCCTTCCAAAAATCACCAGGAATCGTTTCACCGTTTTTTCGGATAAAGCGATATCCGCGTTCCTGGTGATAGCTGATGGGACCATAGGCAGATGGGTTCCAGGTGCGTTCTCCCACTATGTATACCCTGGCAAGGCCTTCATGGAAATCATAGGCTTCCAGAAACCGGCATTCCACAGTCTCCTGGCCTTGTCTGCTTACATAACCCCATCGTCCATTGCGTTTAATTGCTGCCAAGCCTTCGCGGAAAGACGAGATGGATTCATAACAGGGCGATACAATATAGTCTCCACGGAAATCGACAAAGCCATATTGGCCGTTTTGCTCTACAATGCGGATACCCTTGCACATTTTGCCAACCGTGCAGACCTGGCCATATTTGTCGATGGTTTCGCTATTATCTTCCAGCAAAACAGTGGCAAAACCATGGGAATATCCAAACTCAAAATTCTCCCACTGATAGTTGCTGATCAGTCTGCCATCAGTATCGATGACACCCCACTTGTTGTTTTTCTTTACGAAGGCCAGACCCTCCTTTGAAGTTTCAACTGCTTCCCACTGGTAAGGAACCAGCTGGGTACCGTTCTGGTCGATCAGACCCCATTTTCTCAGTTTAAAGACATAGTAACGATTTTGCGCGCATACGCGGAGGTTCTCCCACTTACAGAGGACCACCATGTTGCCGTGCTCATCGGCAATGCCCCATTTGCCATTTTTCCGGATGGGAATACGCTCCTTACCGAAAACCCCGGGCTGCGCAGGGGAACCAGGGTCAGAACCGGGATCGGGGTCGGGATCGGGATCGGGGTCGGGATCGGGAATGTGTACAGGCTGTGCCTGGGAAACCCAGGCAGCGCCTTTGGCTACCGCCAGATGGGGTTCGGGGAAGGTAAGAATATTCTCTTCCGGCACCTTCAGAGAGCTCTTCTTCAGCAGCTGCTTCACAAAGTACCACTGGCTGTGGCCGCCGGTCAGCAGCACCAGGCCGAGCCGGTCACTCTTCAGATTCGCCTCCTTCAGAGCCCCGTCCACCAGCTGGGGAAGCTGGGGCAGGTAGTCCTTCAGGATTTTCTCCAAAGCGGCGCGGTCCATATCCAGATTCAGCTCCTTGCCGGTCTGCCAGTAATACTTGCTGGCGATCTCCTGCTCAGCCTCCAGGGAATGCTCCTCTGCCAGGACCTGGGAGAGGTTTTCCTTGTAGGTTTTCATGCAGTCCTCCAGCAGTGCCCTTCCCAGCCATGGATTCCTGGGCATCATCACCTGGGAAAGATCCAGTCCGGTGGCCTTCTGATAAAAATCCATCAGCTTCCGGTCGATTTCCACGCCGCCAAAGCTGCAGCCCTTTTTCTTGGGCCAGCTGGCCAGCAATCGGTACTGACCGGGCTGACTGGGATTGCAGGAGTAAACTGCAATATCCGTGGTACCGGCGCCCATATCGATGAGCATAATGTTCAGACTGTCACCCTGACCGGTGTTGAAGAAGGCATTGATCTTCCGGGTATCAAAGCCCATGGCAAACTGCATGGCAGCTTCCGCCTCCATGCACAGACGGACATTGGGGAAGCCGGCTTCCTCGGCAGCTTCCCTCAGAATGTGCTTTGCATCCTTGGAAAACTTGGCTGGGTAGGTCACAACAGTGGTGACCTCTTCCGGAGTATCGCCCTGGGTGATCTGCTCACTGTCGGTATAGACCTGGAAGAGGTACCGGAAGAAGCGCTGAGTCAGTTCCTTTGCCTCCTTGCGGCGCTCAGGATCCTGGCTCAGCAGATCCAGCTTGAAATTGCGCTTCAGCAGAGCATGGAAGGAGTGATTTTTGCTGGCATCCCAGCCGTACTCCTCACGGGGATGCTGGAGGGTTTTACCCTTGCCGTTGGTCACGGAGCCCTCCGGCAGTACCAGGGAAGGCACAAAATTGTTGCCGGAGAAGGAAATAAAGCCGCTTTGCGTTACCTTGCCGTTGTGGCTGTCACAGTAATAGACAGCAGAGGTAGTGGTGCCGTTGTCAATGCCGATTCGTCGTTTCATAAAGTTTCCTCCTCTAACACTTCTGCGGCGCCCCGACGGATGCAGCGGCGCCGGCCGTCCCGGGTGACCCACCATGCGCTCTCCAGCACCCGCATGGCATCGCCCAGCTGATAGATATCATCAAAAATATAAAGCTCCTGAATATCTTCGGTGATGGTTACCACCGCATTCCGGTGGTCATGCTCCACGCCCCACCGCTTCAGGGTCTGCAGCCAGAGCCGTCCCTTTGCCAGGGAGGTGATCTTACAGCGAAGTCTCCGGTCAAAGTAGTCCCGGAGCGCTGGGGTACAGCACATCCGGCGCCGCCACTGCTTCAGCAGGGTTTTCGTGTGCCTGCTGTCCTCCCTGGAGAGCAACAGCAGCAGAACAGGCAGAAAGTCAGCAAAACGGGAGATGGTCTCCAGCAGCTGCTTCTTTGCCTCGGGCTCCAGAGCCCGCAGCTGCCGGTGATGCTGCACCACCACAGCCGCTGCCGATGCTGCCAACAGCAGCAGGGTCCAAATCATCCACATAAAAATTCCTCCTTTGGAAAGCGATGGTGACCTGCCAGGAAGCGGTCAGGTGTTCAGATAAGGCTCAGTGGTGAAGAGCAGCGCGCCGCCCTTGACATCCAGCGCTTTCTCCATATTTTCCACCGATACGTAATGTTGCGCGTCTGCGCTGTCTGTGTAGCTGCTGGTACCTACATAAAAGCCCTTCACATTTCCGCTTCCGTCTCTGACAGCAGACTCGAAGGTTGCCACATGGTCAGCCAGTTTGCCGGCGAGAGAGAAAGAACCCTGGTCAACGCCCTCAAGCAAAGCAGCATTGTGAACAAACAGACCCCGGTACCCGTGATCCAGCTTATCCGCGATCTGTTCCATGCTCATGGACTTTGTCAGTTCCGTGCTGACACCGTGACGCTCTGTCAATTCAGGCAGCCTGGATACATAGACGCTGCCCAGTTTCTCCGAGGGCAGGATGGAATCAAAATCCGCATACTCATAGATTTTGGCGAAGGTCACGAGTTCTGATTCTGTCACATCGTCGCCGCAGAGGGCCAGCAGGTTGCGAACGCTGACCAGACCGCAGGTACCCAGGGCGCCAAATCGGTTATCTCCCTGATGGATATCCATGACCTTGGCCATTTCCGCGGCGCTGCCGTGGGAATAGTAGGTGCCTTCGCCGATCTCAGGGTCCAGGATTCTGTACTTTTCCAGCATACCGGGTATATTCTCAGATGCAGGCAAGGGAATTTCCATGGGCTGCAGCTCCTGGGTAGCCTCCCAGCTTCTGGGAGCGGTTTTGTTCTGAAAGTCCTCCATACCCTGGAGGGTATACTCCTGGCCCAGGAAGATCCGCTCCTTCAGGAACTGGTACATTTCCGGATTGCTGACCTCCAGCTCTCTGGGGCTGAGCACATAGTCTTCATAGGCCTGGGAAAATTCCTTCCGGGTGCCTTCCCGGGCAGCGTCCAGGAACGCGCCCTCCAGACCGGCCTTTGCCGATACCTCATCCTGGAAGATCTTTTCGCTGACTGCAGACAAGACGTCGGAGGTCGGCTTGTTCGTCAATTGTTCCAGAGCTTCTGCGCCCAACAGCTCCAGATGGAATCGGGGAAGCTCCGTCTTTCCGGGACGGTTGAATTCTCTGATTTCCTGTATGTTTTCCAAACTCATAAAAAATCTCCTTTCTGCTGTTTCAGAATTGTGTTCAGCTGCTGCTGCACGGCACCCAGATTGTCCGGCTGCCGGCGGATGGTATGGTGTGCGGTGAGGGCCTGGATCAAATCCTTCAGTTCCTGGGGCAGGGGCTTTCCTGCGGCGCTCCCATAGTATTCCAGCAGCTTGCCAAAGGAATAGGCATCCGCCAACTCTCCGAATTCAGCAAAGCCCCGGCGTTCCAGATAGCTGCCTGTGTAATACCAGACCTCCGGCGCGGAAAAGTACCGGTCAGCCTTCAGCTTCAGCGTTCCCCAGCCCGGTTCCAGAAACTGAGCTTTTCGGAAGCCTTTGCCGCCATAGAAGGCTGTAGGTGTCTCCCGGCAGCAGACCGTCTGTGGGGTAAGTCCCAGACAAAGGCAGCCGGCTCCGTGGATTGCTGCCAGCCTTCCTGCCAGAGCGGCCATCCGGGAAAGAAAGTCCTCCAGGGATGGTTCGGTTTCCAGGTACGCTGCTAAGGTTCCGGCGATTGCGCCTTCCCCTTCCATTGGTTCCGTCATTGTACGCTCTCCTTGTTTTCAAAATTTACCCATTCCAGGCTGACTTCAGCATATACCAGGGAATCCAGGCTATTGTCCAAAACCGGGAAAAAGTCAGAGGCTGCTGCAAAATAATTTGCAGCAGCCTCTCAGACTGTCGAAGAAGCATAAATTCGGAATTTAGAGGTCCGTTACCGTAGGGACCGTCGTCCTCGACGGTCCGTCCGAAAATCCGACCTCAATGGGCGGATTTTCGGAATTTGTGCGGTGAATGATACGGAAAAATTGTCCATCGAGGCCAATTTTTC
>JAGBAI010000063.1 GCA_017939025.1 Oscillospiraceae bacterium | reverse complement strand
GGCGGATTTTCGGAATTTGTGCGGTGAATGATACGGAAAAATTGTCCATCGAGGCCAATTTTTCCGGCGGACCGTCCAGAGGACGGTCCCTACGGTGAACAGTACGATAAACAGAAATTTACCACTTTTTCTACAGTCTGAGAGGCTGCTGCAAAATAATTTGCAGCAGCCTCTGATTGCAGATAAACCCAAAAACAAGGAATGTATTTTGTAGGGGAGGGTCATTGACCCTCCCCTACAGAAAAAAACGGACTTTTTCGACACACTGAGGCTGTCAAAATATTCTCTGAAAGATTTATATTTTTTGACAGCCTCTGTTTGTTTATGCTTCGCATAGCTGCTCTTTTTTCAGATAGTATTCCTGCTTGCGGGGCAGGTTCCAGGCTGCAAACTGTTCAGCCAGACTGCGGTATTCCTCCCCAAGGGCTGGTCCTCTGCCGAAGACTCTTCGGAAAAGGTCAGCCCGGTATTCCAGTGCCTGGAGTCCGTCAGGCACCCGCCGGTTCTGCAGGAACGTTTCCGCCCGGGCAGACAGGAAGGAAAACACATCCTCCACGCTATGGATATCGCTGCCTTCCGGCAGGGTGCGCAGTCCCTCCAGCGCCTTGGCCTGCCAATGCCCGGCCTTTGCCTCCTGGCCCGGAAGCTGCCTGTAGTCCAGGGAAAGCTCCAGCATACACAGGAACAAAGGAGTCGTTTCCTGCTCCTGCTCATAGAAATTCACAGCAAAGGTATGAAACTGCGCCGCTCCTTCAAAATATCCGGTCTTTTCCGGCTGGTCTTCGTAATGCTCGCCGCCCTTCACAAAGATGGAAGCCCACAGCCAGTACAGTTCTCCAATATGCTGATAGTCTTCGACATACTGAATCTGGGCCCTTAGCGCTTCCTGCATAAGGTCTGCCGCACTTCTGAGCTTGCCGGTTTTCAGATACAGCAGCCCCAATTCTTTCGAGCTGAGACAATGGGCCTTTGCAAAACGATAGACGCGTTTCTGTTCCAGCTGCTTGGAGCAGCGTTTTCTGGTATCGGCCAAAGCATCCTGCGCCTCCTGCCAATAACCGCCGAACTGAAGATAATGCCCCCAATTGGTAACGATATTCACAAGTTCTTCCCGGGGGATCGGGCAATTGGATAACAGCAGTGACTGGATCGCCTGTATGGTTTCCTGCATTTTGCCCCGCTGCCATTGATACAGGAACTGGCAGTTCAGCAGGGTAAAAAAGCTGTGATCCTCCGGCAGGGCGTGTTTTTTATACAAAGAAAGCCCTTTTGAAATATGCTCCCATGCCTTTTGATAATCATTCCGGATACTGTGGCACTCAGCCAGCACGGCATGACATTTGAACATTTTCTGATAACAGGCAGGCTCTTGCTGAAAAATTTCCAAAGCCGCTTCCAGCTTTGCGGCTGCTGTTGAGATAGACCCGGAAAAGGCGGCAAACTCCAGATCGTTCCGGGCGGAACTGAGCAGAAGCTGCGCATATTCCAGAGAATCTTCCTGAGGCAGCAAGCACAGAGCCAGTGCCTGTTGCTGGCAGAACAGCAGCCGCGCCACATCCGTCTGGCACACTTCCTCCGCAAAGGCAGTGAGCTTCTCCAGGAAGGGGCGGATATTCTCCGTGGTGCAGGCCAAAGATGCTTCCTTTCCCAGAACTTCCTGGATGATCATGGGCATGGTGTAGATGCCCGGCTGGGGCTCGGGATCCAGAAGATCCTGCCGGCCCGGATAATATTCCACCCAGCCATACTGCTGCAGCTGCTTCAGGAAGAAGCTGTCAAGCCGGGTCCATTGGACGAACCGGGACAGGCTGATGCCATGCTGGGAGGAGATCAGCGTCATATACCGCAGGGCATCCAGGGCTTGGTCGGAAAAGAGGTTCTCCTGCAAAGCCTTCCGGAAGATGGCGGCCAGGTGACCATAAATGTTGTTCTCCGTCACAGCCGCATCCTTATGGGATCTGACCAGCACATAGGAATCCGGCGCAAAGCTTATCTCCAGCGCTTCCCAGCCCTGGGCAGGGGTAAGCTCCCGGGCTGCCAGGTATCGGGCCAGGAGCTTGATGGTCAGCGGGTGATGGTTCACCGACCGGAGGAGTCTGTCCAGAGCGGCCCTGTCCGCCTCCAGACAGGCTTCCCTCTGCCCCTCCTGCAGGTAAAATTCCCGGAAGATTGCCGCCGCGTCATCCGGATGGAGGTCTTCACATTTCAGACGCAGGGCAGGAAGCTCCCCTTGCCAGTCGTGACGGCTGGTGAGGATCACGTCGGCACCCAGCGTCTTCCATTTTCCAAAATCAGGATCCGCGGATACATTATAATCGTGAACGATGATCAGCGCAGAATGTTCCCGGCACAGCTGCCGCAGCATGTCCTCGGTCTGCTCATCAGAAGATCTGGACCAATGGCTTGTATCTGGTTGCCAGTTTTCGATGACGATGCACTTAACAGCGTCCCGGAAGCTGGCAGCTGTAACCTCCGCAATGACGTCGTAGCTTTCTGCAAAGGTTTCCCCGTAAAGTCTGGCCAGGGTACTCTTGCCCACACCGCCCATGCCGCAGATGGCCGCCACACGCCCGGGAGCATTCTGATTCTCCAGCAATTCCCGGAGCGTTTGCAGCTGGGTCTCCCGGCCAAAGACCTTCCGGGAATCGGGCCGGAAGTTTTCCTGAATCCGGGGCGTTTCCGCATCCACCAGAGGCAGGATCTGCTTCAGCGCGTCCCGCACCTGGTTCATATTTTCCATACGGTCTTTGGAATATTTGGCCAGGGTATTCTGCAGCAGTTCCCGGATCAGCCGGACAGCTTTGCCGGAGCAGCCTGCAAGCCGTTCCCCCAGCGCATCAGCAAAATCCTTCTCCGTGCCCTCTGTGGTTCCGAAGAGATAGAAATACACAATCGCGCCAAAGGAGTAGACATCTGCCTGCTGACCGTATGCTGCGAACCAGCGTTTCTCAAGCAAAGTGCCATGATAGCCCAGTACCTCCGGAGCCCCGAACCCCTTCGAGGAGGGAAGTCTCGTAATCTTTTTCTTGGGCAGGATGGCATCGGAATCCAGGATCCGAACCAGCTTTTCCTCGAAGCACAGCAGATTCTCCGGCTTCAGATCGGTGCAGATGTAGCCGAGGTCATGGAGCCGCTCCAGCGTATCCGCCAGACAGTCCATGATCTCCAGGAACTCCGGTAGTCTCGGCTTGGAGGCAATGTAATCCGCCATGCTGATACCGCTGCTGTAGTCCACTTCCAGGTAAACCGTGCCGTTGACGGTGCCTGTCACCATCGTTTTGACCTTGTCTGCCACGGTGACTTTCTGAATCCGGGGTTTTCCGATAAGCCGATGGGCCTGCACGATGTGCAGGTTAATTTTTTCTTCCGCGAAGAGCTTTTTGTACTGCTCATAGGATCGGGAAAACCGCTGCCAGACTTCGCTTTCCCACAGCTTTGCCGGAATTTTCAGTCTGCCGTCTTCCTGCCGACGGATCGGATATCTGCTGGGAAAAAACTCCTTGAGGATCACACGGTGCTCGGCGCCGGCGCTGTCCTGACGCCAGGCTTCGTAGGAAAGGCAGGTGCTGCCCTCACCTAGGAACTTTTCAATCCGATAGACTTCAGAGCCCAGGGTGATGGGCTGCGGATATTCCAATAAGGAAATGCGGTTAAAGTCGGCCTTTTTCTCCATTGCTTACATCCTCTTTCGGGTCTGCGGCTTTTATTTTGCGTTCTGCCGGGCCTTCTCCATCCGGGCAGACTCCCAGCTTGCCATAAAGTAGGCAAAGGGATCTTCATAGCGGAAGCAAAGCGCCAGGAACAGCTCGAAGGGATTCCGTTCATAGAATCCCATCATACCCCACTCAGCCAGGTCTGAGGTTACCATCTGCGCCAGGTGTTCCAGCGTCCGCTTTCTGGGATTCTTTTCCTTCCAGGTTTCTTTAAAATATGTCTTTGGATTGGACAGGTCATCATTTAAGTAGCTGATAAACAGGGCGGCAATCAGTTCGTTGCGCTCCGGGGGTGTTGCGCCTGCTGTTCGGCTGATAATGATAGATTCTGTGAAGTCCAGCCCGCTGAAAATCTGTGCCAGTGTGTCCGGAGGAAGCAGTTCCTGCTGATTGGCCGCTCTGTAGTAGTTTATGCGGCTTTTGTTCAGAATGGACGTGAGGATCCGCCGGAAGTATGTCTCTTCTGAAATTTCATTTTCCTTTTTTTCCTGGGCTTCCGGATCATTCCTCTTTTCTTCCCTTTTGGCCTGACTTTTCGCTTTCTTTTCTGCTTTCTGTTTTTCTTCTGCCGCTCTCTTCTGGTGTTCTTTTGCAAGTTCTTCCTCAGTCAGTGGGCCCTTCTCCTGCAATTCCTTTTCCCACTGCGCCTTCTTCTGCTGTTCCCTTTTCAACCGCTTTTTCTCCTGCCGTTCCTTTTCCCGGGCTTCCTTTTCCAGACAGATGACCTGATAGATCTGAGTGAACTCCGTATATTGGGCAGGGTCACCGACCTCTGTGTGGATCATAGGCCACAGGTCGCCCCACAGCTCCTCCTTTGTCAGATATTCCGAGGTGATCGGTTCCGGCGCTGTATACAGCTTATGGGGAAAGTTCCAGAAATGGTCTCTGAAGATATTCATGAGTGTTGTCCGCTGCAGATTCCGTTTTGCGGCATTCTTTTCCAACCATTTCAGATGCCGGAGATAGGCCAGAAAGTCTCCATTTTCCAGCTGGGTCAGCTGGTACAGTTCTTCGTCCAGCTCACTGGTGCTTTTATTTACATATTCTTTACTCATGGCAGCGTCAAATGCTTCGCTGTTGTAAACCTTCAGATACTCCTCACGCATTTTCTGATAGGAAATCTTCTTCTCCAGACAATAGTAGTAAATTGCTTCCCGGGGATTTTTGGGGTTAAAGGACTGCATCAGCAGGTTCTTTTGCAGGATCTGGGAAACCGTCATCGTATCCATTTTCAGAGCAAAGGCCAGACAGAACAGGAGATTGCGCACACGGTGCGCATCGTTTCCCAGCTGACAGCCCTTTTTCTTTCGGTATTCCTCCCAGTTTCTCAGGCAGAACTCCAGTTCCGGGTCGGCAGAGCCATCGGCCTCCTGTTGCAGAGCATCCAGTTCTGCCAGGATCTTTTCTTTGTAGAAGAGCCGGTAACTGCCTATCTGACTTTTCTTCCCGTCTTTGCGTTTGGTCAATGTGTAGTCCGTGTAGGTGTTGTTCAGTTCGCTATTCTGCCGGTAAAGAAACTGATAGAGCGCCTGTCCCAGTGTCGGATAGTGATCGATATAGTTCTTCAGAAAATCAGCCAACGCCTTTGGATCGGTATCTTCCATGGCAGCTTCTATCTTCTGATCCACTTCGTCCTGAGCGGCTTCTCTGTTTTGTTCGGACTGCTCCAGATCAGGAATAAAGGCTCTTACCCGATTGCGTATTTCCAGCGTCTCTGCGCCGTAGTTCTGAATGGCTTCGTCCATGATTCGGCACCCCTTTCCAAAGCTGATTTTCATTATCGTATCATGATTCTAAAAAAAATGGAAGAAGATGCCGAAAAAAACCGGGTTTTGAAATGACTGCTGCGGGCCTTCACGTATCATACAAGCAGGAATTCTGACACTATACGCAAATCCGGTCTGGCAGAAGATAAAATGTAAGGAGGCAGGATTATGAATCTACATACCCTTTGCAGCTGCATCGGCATAAACGGCGAATTGTTCCGCACTCTGGAAGAGCTATCCAAGCGCTTCCGGTACGAGGACATCGAGGCATACTACCGCAGCATTTTAAACTATGAAGAAGCCCTGGAACGCACTCCGGAGGTTCTGTTCCTGCCCGGAAACCCCATCTCTTCCCAACTGGCTCTTGCCTGGATGCTGCAGGTGTCTGTTATGACCTGGGACTTCTACGCAGAAAAGGGCATCCAGGAGAAGATCTACTTTGACACCATGAAATGCTATTCCCGTCATCTGAAGGAAGGCCGGGAACTTACCGGCGGCAACGACTTTGGCCAATACCAATGGGCAAACCGTCCGGCAGGCGGACATCTGTTCCGTATCGGCACCCTGGAATACGAGCGCCGGGAGGGAGACATTACCATCCATATTCCCACCGATGCAGACCTGTCCCCCGGCAGTGTAGACAAATCCCTGAAAAAGGCCCGGAAGTTCTTCGCAAAATTCTTCCCGGAGTGCTGCGACTGGCCCTACACCTGCGATTCCTGGCTGCTGGACCCTCAGCTGAAGCCAATGCTGCCGCTGGATTCCAACATCGCCCGGTTCCAGGAGCGGTTTACCTGGCTGCAGTCCGCGCCCGCCGGGGATCATCTGGTGTATCTGTTCAAGACCCTTCCGGAAGATTTCATCACCCGGCCGGGAGATTTTTTTGAAAAGGTTTCCTCCCTGCCGGAGGAGACCTCCCTGCAGAAGAAGGTGAAGCAGCATCTTCTGAAAGGCGGCAGGATCTGCCGAACCCTGGGCCGTCTGAATTCCGAAACCCTGCAGAACACAAACAGGACTATTTTAATAAAAAGGAGAATTTCTATGAAAAAGAAACTGCTGATCACCCTGATCTTTGCCGCAGTCCTTGCCACAGGCGGCTTTCTGATGCTTCTTTATCAGACCCATGCCGCCGCAAATGCTGCCGCGGCAGAGAAGATCGACTATTATCCCGCCCATGTCCGCTGGGATAAGGACCGCAGAGTGATCGTCGTAGAGGGCGCTTTCTGCAACGAAAATCCCAATCGCCATGTAACGCGTGTGAATTTTATGATGCTCCAGGTGATCGACCAGGAGGGCAATGAACTCGGTACCTACATTATGAGCCCGGAAGCTGAGGACGCGTTCCGGCTGCCGCCCATGATCAATTTCTCCTATGATCTCATCGTCTATCCCTATCCAACCCTGAAGATGCCGGAAATGCTCCAGGACGGTGTGCATCTGACCTGTTTCGCAGACATGGACACAGCCCCCTGTCCCGGCGATAACTGTACCTGGTGTTATCCTCCGAAAAAGAACTGATGCAGCAAATAGGAGGACACTATGAATTTTCATACCCAAAATGCAAACTGCGCCGCCGGCCATGCACTTTTCCGGGAGGACGCGCTGTGAACCACAGCCAGCCCTCCATTCTCCCCGATGCCCCATATCATTTAAGGAGGAAAACCATGATGGACACATTTGTACATTTCTATTTTGGTGATCAGCGCTATACCACACCGGAGCTACTGGAAGTCCTGCAGAAGTACGCCGAGTTTCTCAACATTCCGGGCATTTCCATGGAGGAGGGCAAGGCATTTGACCCAGTCCTGATCCCTGTGTATGTGGGCGAGCCCTATGAACACAAGCAGATCACCCTTACCCAGGATCAGTTTTACCGCTGCGAAGCCACCGGCGGTCTCTGGCTCAATGGTGAGGGTATCACTCTGGACTGGAATCAGTTCCCGGCAGACGGCAGCGCTGTGCTGGAGGTTCTGACACTGCAGCACTTTGACTTTTTCTGGCACAGCTATTATCTGACGGATACCCTGCCGGACATCACCGATTCCCTCACCCCCACACCCCTCAGCCTGCTGCGTTACCGTGAGAACAACGGCAAGCTGACGGTTACCGGTACCCGTTGCTACTGCGAAATGCTTGTGATCCCGGCGGAGTATGGCGGCAAGCCTGTGGATCAGGTGCTGCTGGAGCCGCAGACGGAAACCCAGCATCTGCACACCCTGGTGCTGAAGGAGGGTATTCGTTTGGTGGATGCTCCCTGGGGTCTTCCCGAGCTGGCGCAGATCCAGCTTCCTGCCTCCGGGGAGCTTCTCTACCCGCCCCATGACATTCAGAAGTCTTACTGGTTCTTCCAACAGAAGGATGGCCCGGTCTATTTCCACAATTACTACTGCGGAACCGTGGGGGCACCTGCATCAGACGTTCTGACGATCCGTGATGGCACCATTGGTGTCATTGACGAGGCAGACGCAAAAATTCTCTGGCGCCAGATTCATTTCCCCGATACCATCGCCTATCTGGGGGTTCACTGCTTTGATTTTACTATGGAGTGGCCCGAGAAAGTCACGCTTCCTGCCGGCAAGGGAAAGCTGATGCAGGCATTCCGGGATCCCCCACCCACCATCGGCCTGAAAACACCGGAGCTTTCGGAAGAAAACTGCTGGAAATTGCAGGAGCCTCTTTCTCTGGACGACAGCTTCAACAGCTGGGCTCTGTACAGTCTGGGCAGAAACAGTCCTTTTGTAAAGACTGTGATTCTGCCGGGCTGGGAACCCACGGCACCAAAGCTGCACTATTCTGCCCAGGAGGGCTGGACAGCCCACTTCTGGTACTATTGCGAGGAGATGGATGTTGCCGGCTACTATGCTGTCTTCGACCTCTCCTCCGGCCTACCCCTGGATATCCAGGCGCTGATGCCTGCCGTTCAGCTGTGCCGGACCGGAATCTGGACCGAGGACTACGTACCGCCCCTGTATCTGCTGAGCCGGGACTATCTGGAGCGCTGTACAGATCTGATCCGCAAGGGCAAGCCCTCCAAAGAAGACCTGTTCCATACCCATCACTGGTGGCAGACCTGCCGCCCTCCCAAGCGTCTGCCCGAAACCCACGAATTTCTGCACGATTTTTTAGCCTACGAACATTATCTGGAGGAAACTTATGACTGGTAACGAACTTTATCAACTTAGCCTGACACATCCCGCGGTCAAAGCCTTGATCCCGGAGGGCTTTTTCCCTACCCTTCCCGGCATTCAGATGAGAAAGGACTGCACCGCGATCCAATTTTTCTATACCTGCCGGTATCATTTCAGCAGCGACTATTTTTGTATCACCCTGTCCGGGACCGAACCCTATTCCGTACTCCGCTTTCAGATGCTGGAGCCTGCGGCATCCCTGCCCAAGGAGCATTCCGGCCCGATAGGAATTCTGCCTCCGGCGTGGCTGGACTATTACCAGCAGTGCGCCGCCTGCCTTTCCATACAGGAGACCTCGGCGCTGTGGGATGCGATCCTGCAGCTGAAACGGCGCCGTATCCGGGAGCGCAGCACCCTGAGCCGTTACTGGCTCACCAACCGTCTGAACCGCTCTTGCGGATGTCAGGAAATTGCAGCCCATGGCAAAACCAGTGTGCGTCAGGAGCCGTTCCGGCAACCAGCCAACGCAAATTGCGTGATCCAGCTGTATTCCCACAAGCCCGGAGAGCTTCGTCAGATGGTCACCGCCACCACTGATGAAGTTTTCCTGTTGCACACCACGGAAAACGGCAGTGGCTTCCAGATCCGTCATCTCGCCGCCGGTCAGAGCTGGCAGGAGGGCCCCCGGGAGCTGGTGGCCGTCTATGACACGGAGAAGGCCGCCCTGAAGGCTATGGATGCCAAATTCCGCGAGCGGCGCAACTAGCCATCCGGCCGGAAAGCCCTGCGCTACCGCCGGCAGAAAGGAGAAACATACCATGATCCGTAAAATCCACGAAGCATTCCAGCCTCTGGGCGCAGAAGCCGACGACCTGTATGCCAGCGTTGTCCTGGAAGAACGCTCTGTATCCATTCGCGAGGACGGCCCCGACGCATGGGGCTGCCAGGTGCCCATTCCCCCTCACGCCTACTACAAATGCAGCCACATGAAGCAGTGGGAGTATCACGACAGCGACACTCCCTGCTATCAGTGGATCAGCTGCGCAGGTTCTGAAGTAACTGTCCTGTATCTGGAAAACGGCAAGCCCTGCGGCATCCACTATGTAGGCGAAGAATGGTAAACCGCAGCCGCCGATTTTCCCGGAGAAAAAAGCACCGGAAGGATGCAGTTTGCCTGCATGTTAGTCTGAAAAACTACGAAATTCAATGCCCTGTCCTGAAGCCTGGCAGCCAGGGGCTGAAGGTAATATCCCTGGACGGTCAGATCCGCAAAATGCGCTTCCGCCCCACTGCCATTGGCCCCAAATACACGGAAGCCCCGCAGGCTCC
Organism: Oscillospiraceae bacterium; assembly: GCA_017939025.1. Next base: position 16,228 of record JAGBAI010000063.1, on the reverse strand, counting down.
GGATGCCGAGGCCCGGGAGAAATAACCGCTTTTACTGCCCTGGCAGGAGCAGTTCCGTACCAGCCAGCATCTGCAAAGCAAGGTCAGCCAGAAGGGAAAGCTTCTGCCCTACTACGGAAACACCCTGGTATACCTGCTGGATGCGGAAGGCCCGGATCTGGAAATTGCAATCCCCAACGGCAAGGTCATCCAGAAGAACTATCTGGGTAAGGACATTGCCAATTATGATTCCATGCTGGTGCTGTCCCACTTCAAGGGCCATCCCATGGGCGGTTATGGCGGCGCTCTGAATCAGCTGTCCATCGGCTGTGCGTCTTCCTATGGCAAGGCTTATATCCACGGCGCAGGTGATCCGGATAAACTCTGGACTGCTGACCATGATTCCTTCCTGGAGTCCATGGCGGACGCGGCAGGCTCCGTAGTAGAGCTCTTCAAGGGTAACATCGTGTATGTCAACGTTATGAAAAATATGAGTGCGGACTGCGACTGCTGTGCGGTTGCGGACGACCCCTGCATCGCTGACATCGGTATTCTGGTTTCTACCGATCCCATTGCCATCGATCAGGCTTGTATCGATCTGGTCTATGCCTGCTCTGATCCCGGAAAGCCCCATCTGATTGAGCGGATCGAAAGCCGTAACGGCGTACATACCATTGAAGCTGCAGCGGCACTGGGCTATGGCAGAAGAGAATATGAATTGATTGAAGCGTGATTTTGCGATTAAAGCATTCATGGCAGGACTGCTTTCCCGGCAGTTCTGCCATTTTAATATTTCAGAAACATAACTTGAACTTTTCAGAATCAAAGCAGCGGTAGAATGATGCCATCAAATGAAAAAAGAAATACGGAGTGATGGTTATGAAAAAATCTGCCTTTATCAATCTGATCGTTGGCACCATTGGCGGCCTGCTGTTTGCGCTGGGTATGTGTATGTGCCTGCTGCCGCAGTGGAATGCCTTTAATCTTGGCGTGGTCTGCACTGCCATCGGCGGCATTGCGCTGCTGGTTCAGGGCGCGGTTGCCTGGCTTCGTTCCGGGCGGAAGATCCGGATGCACTGGAAAACCTTCGGCAAGGTCCTGTACGGCGTGTTTGCTTCCCTGGTTCTGGGGGTAGGTATGTGCATGATCATGATCTGGAATCTGATGCTTCCCGGTATTGCGGTGGGTGTTGTTGGTATTGTTCTGCTGCTGATGCTGATCCCCATGTGCATCGGTCTGAAATAAAGAGGTGTTAAGAAACATGGCAGAAAAGGAAGTGTTTGAATATACCTATTCTGCCCCGGCGCGCGATGAGGTAAAGCGGATCCGGGAGAAATATCTGCCCAAAGAGGTGACAAAGCTGGATCAGCTTCGTGCCCTGGACGCTGCTGTTACAAAGCGTGGAAACGCGATTTCCATTGCCCATGGGATTCTTTATTCGCTGATTTTGGGACTTGGCATGAGCTGCTGCCTGGTCTGGGCAGGGGAGTGGTTTGTGCCGGGGATCGTCATCGGATCCATCGGACTTGCCGGTGTGACGGCGACATATCCAATTTACAACCACATTGTGAAACAGGATCGGGAAAAAGCTGCCCCGGAAATTCTGCGGCTCAGTGAAGAACTGATTTTAGGAAATGACTGATAATAATCAAAATAATTAAGGAGATGCTTACATGAACAACGAACGCTATTATCTGCTGACCGGTGCCGCCGGTTTCCTGGGCACCAATATCTGCATGCAGCTGCTGGAAAAAGGCTGCAAAGTCCGGGCACTGGTACTGCCCAATGACAAATCCGTCAAGTACATCCCCGAACAGGTGGAAGTGGTGTTGGGCGACCTGACCGATGCTCCTTCTCTGGAGCCCTTCTTCACCGTCCCCGAGGGCTGCACCTCCGTGGTGATCCACTGCGCTTCTATGGTCACGGTGAATCCCAACTATTCTGAAAAGCTGATGGCTGTCAACGTGGGCGGCACCCGGAACATCATCACCAAGGTTCTGAACCATCCCGAGTGCGAGAAGATGGTCTATGTCTCCTCCACCGGTGCCATCCCCGAGGAGCCTCATGGCGTGAAGATCCGGGAAGTCAGCAAGTTCACCCCCTGTGACCCCAAGAAGGTTGTGGGCGCTTACTCCCAGAGTAAGGCTACCGCTACCCAGATGGTGCTGGATGCTGTCCAGGTCATGGGTCTGAAGGCCTGCGTTGTCCATCCCTCCGGTATTCTGGGCCCCAACGACCATGCCATCGGCGAGACCACCGGCACCCTGCTTCAGATCATCAAGGGCGAGATGCCCATGGGTATGCAGGGCAGCTTCAACCTCTGCGATGTCCGTGACCTGGCTGCTGGCACCATTGCCGCTGTGGACAAAGGCCGTATCGGCGAGTGCTACATTCTGGCAAACAAAACCGTTACCCTGAAGGAAATGTGTGACATGCTCCATGAAGAGTGCAACGCCAAGCAGATCAAGTTCTATCTGCCTCTGGATCTGGCAGACAAGATCGCCGCAGGCCTGGAAAAGCAGGCAGAAAAGACCGGCAAGATGCCTCTGATGACCACCTTCTCCGTCTACAACCTGGCAAGAAACAACGAATTCGATTATTCCAAGGCAGAGCAGGAGCTGGGCTACACCACCCGTTCCTACCAGGAGACCATCCATGACGAAGTCCAGTGGATGATTGCCGAGGGCCTCATCGACGGCAGCGGTGTTACCGAAAAGCATGCTGAAATGACTGACGGCCAGGTCAGTGAGGGCGGCTATACAGAAGCGATCGATCCTATGGAAGCCTACAAGGCCATCGAAGAAACCGTTGTGGAGACCTACGAAAAGATCGAAGACGGTGTGGTAGGCGGCTACAAGAAAGTGGAAAACACCTTTGTTTCCGGTTACAAGAAAATCGAAGATAAATTTGTCCAGAAGTTCCTGGCCCGGGAGGGAGAAACCACCGAAGAGGCCAAGGAGCGCCTGAGCAGAAAGTAATTTGATTTATCATGGCATTACCCAAGATCATCAAGGCCGGCGGCGGTGAGCACAGTCAGTCATGTGGCGATGGGCGCAGCGGTTGACCTGCTCCAAAGCATCGTGGTCACTGTCATGTGTACCATCGGTGCGGTAGGTTCCGCCCGGTTTGCCAACAAGGTCAGTGAGCGCAAATTGAATCTGACTGCCGGTACCGTGCTGATTCTGGTCAGTGTTGTTTCCCGGGTGCTGAGTGCGTAAACACTGTGCGGCAGAAATATGGTCTATCGGCAGGTATTCCTTACAGTCACAGCCATTGGATACTTCCTTCCTTTCAAATCCTGCCTGAATAGGACAAGACCACCAATCCATGCCGGGTTGGTGGTCTTTGTATATTTCATGGTCTGCCATGCGCCGCCGCTTGCGCGCTGGATGCAACATACAACCAAATCCGATCTGTCCACCATGGCCCGGTTTCGGGTCTGGTGGGCATTTTGTAATGGCCCCCGGCAGCAGCTTCACATACTTCGATTTCATCGTAGTAGTCCCGGAAGGATTCTTCGTTGTCCCGGTACTCGGCTGTGAGATAGGGCAGCACCCAGATATGTGCGCTGTTGTCACTGCGGTATTCCCGCTTACAGCACCGTATGGTGGAGGAAACGATTTGATCAAACGCTCCATCCCGCCCAACCAGGAACTCGACATATTCATGCTTCCGCAGCAGTTTTCCTATGAGCTGTTCCAGTCTGGTTTCTATTTCTAACGCATTGTCGATCATGCGATGTCCAAAGAAGCTAACAGTAAATGTATGCAACACAGCATCCCCCCATAATTCGCGTACTTGCGTGTATCGTTAAAATTATACGATACAAAATATTAAATATCAACGATTTATCGAAGTATAATTTACGAAGAACGCAAGTAAAGGGGTGATTGTGGTGAAAGATATTCTTGCCACCATAACAGAATACCGGGAAGCAAGAGGATGGACAGAATATCAGCTTGCGGAACACTCTGGCCTACCCCAGTCTACAATCTCCTCATGGTATCGTAAGAACATGGTGCCAACAATTCCGTCGTTGGAGAAGATTTGTTCTGCGTTTGGCATTACACTGTCTCAGTTGTTTGCAGAAGGAGATGCTCCTGTTTCTCTGACAGATTCTCAACAGAAGTTATTAGCTTGTTGGTCAAGATTAACCCCAGATCAGCAGGCCGTGGTCTTTGCCCTAATCGACAAAATGTAGTATGAGAATAAATTTGCGCCCACCGGTTTATTTCCGGTGGGCGCTGTGTTAATCCTCCAATTTATGTAATGGTGTTTCTTTTAGGTATTCTTCAATTTCTCCCGACAGTACAAGCTGAACATAGGTCAGCGGCTCATGATAAACCAGCCAGTCCAGTTCTGTTCTCTGTGCCCGGTTCTCCGCAACCAGATCCTCAACTGCCGGACAGTAGAGCGACACGATGGGGCTTCTGTGGTCTTTACAAAAGGATAAAACAACAGGGCGCTATGCCGTCTCACTTGCATAGCGCCCTGCTGAAAAGGAAAGAGGAAAAACAAAAGTAAGGGATATCTTTGCTGAAATCAGGCACGCAGGTAAACGCCGCCGTTGACATCCAGCACAGCACCGGTAACATAGTTGGCCTCGTCAGATGCCAGGTAAACACAGGCGTAGCCGATGTCCTCGCAGGAACCCAGACGTTTGACCAGAGAAATGTCGATGGCCTTCTGGAGGCGTTCGGGGTTTCCGGTGACCAGAATGGCTTCCAGAGTCTCGGTCATATGGGTGCCGGGAGCCACACAATTGACGGTGATGCCGTCCTCTGCGACGCTTCTGGCCAGAGTCCGGGCGAAGCCCTGCTGGGCAGCCTTGGAGGAGGCATAGTGAACCTGACCAAACAGAGCGCCCTGCTGGCCAACCACAGAGGAGATCAGAATGATGCGGCCGTGCTTCTGCTCTCTCATAATGGGCACTGCGTACTTGCTGCACAGGAAAGCACTGTCGATGTTGGTATTCAGGATCCGGTGCCACTCGTCAAATTCCATGGTGTCGATGTTGTGATTGGAGTTGATGCCGGCATTATTCACCAGAATGTCCAGACGGCCGAAGTGGGCGGTGATCTGGTTCATCATATCCTTGACGGCCTCTTCCTTGCTGACATCGGCCTGGATAATCAGCGCCTCATGGCCCTTGGAGCGGACATACTCAGCAACCTTCTCTGCCTTTTCTCTGGAACGGTCAGAAACATAGTTTACCACCACATGGGCACCAGCATCGGCCATGCAGCGGGCGATGGCACCGCCAAGACCCTGAGAAGAGCCGGTGACCAGAGCGACTTTGCCAGTCAGATCAAACATAGGTAATTCCTCCATAATCTTTATTTATAAAAATAAAATGTCAAAAGACGGATATTGTTCTGCTTCATGGACTGTCCGAATTCCATAGGCCGAGCGGATACCAGCGACCGGTCGAGGGGCCCTGAGGCTGTTATTTGACTGACGCAGTCCGTAACGCATTGGCCGCCGGCCCTGCCGGCCGCTTACCAGTCGGCGACGCTGCCGTCTTCAAACAGCAGCCGGGGCGTATCCCAGGTGCCGTCAAATTTCAGGCTTTCCAGAGCCTCCTCATCCACCTCAATACCCAGACCGGGGCCTTCGGGGACGCGGATGCAGCCGTCAGATTCGATCTTGAAGGGTGTCTTCAGGATGCCCACGCCCAGGTCGCCGTGATCCGGCTGACCGGGATGTTCCTGGGCCAGCAGGTTGGGCACAGAAGCGTCCAGCTGCAGGCAGGCCGCCAGAGAGATGGGGCCAAGAGGATTGTGGGGGGCGATCTGCATATAGTAGGTTTCCGCCATGGCAGCGATTTTCCGGGCCTCGAAAATACCGCCGCAGTGGCAAAGGTCGGGCTGTACCACGGACACAGCCTGCTTTTCGATCAGTTCCCGGAAGCCCCATTTGGTGAACAGACGCTCACCGGCGGCAATGGGAATGGAGGTACTCCGGGAGACCCGAACCATCTCATCCACATTCTCCGGCAGCACCGGCTCTTCCACGAACAGCGGATAGTAAGGCTCCAGCTCTTTCAGCAGCCGGATAGACATGGCAGGGCTGACCCGGCCATGGAAATCGATGGCAATATCCACCTTCTTGCCCACCCGCTCCCGGATGGCGGCAAACCGCTCCACTACCTTATCCACCATTTCCATGTTGTCAATGGGCTTAATGGGAGGGATGATGGAATATTTCATCACAGTGAAACCCTCTTCCAGACGCTGGTCGGTGATGGCCAGCATATCGGGAATGGGGAATTCACCGGGGTGGCCGGTGGGCTTCAGGTGGCCGTACATCCGGATCTTGTCCCGGCATTTACCGCCCAGCATTTCATAGACAGGCATATTGTAATACTTACCCTTGATGTCCCACAGAGCCATTTCGATGCCGGAAATAGCACTGCACAGGATGGGGCCGCCCCGGTAGAAGGTACCCCGGTACATGGTCTGCCACAGATGCTCGATCCGCAGAGGATCCGCGCCGATGAGGATAGGCCGCAGCTCATTGACGGCCATTTCCACAGTACGGGCACGGCCTTCCACCACCGGTTCGCCCCAGCCAACGATGCCTTCGTCGGTTTCAATTTTCAGAAACATCCATCGGGGCCGGACATGGATCATTTTTAAATCTGTTATTTTCATGATTTTACCTCATCAGATACCTTCAAAGTAGGTGCTGGTCTGGCCTGCGGGACGGACATTGGTCAGCGTGCCCTTATAGTGGCGCAGATCGATGGGCTGGAAGGGATACTTCTGGCAGTTTTCCTCGTTCAGCTCCAGGCCCAGGCCCACACCCTCGGGAATCCGGATGTTACCGTGATCAAAGACCACCCGCTCGTTGGTCAGTTCCTTACGCCAGCTGACATCGGTCAGGCAAATCTCCAGAATCCGGAAACCAGTGAGGCTGGCAGCCAGATGCAGCGTTGCCGCGTTGGCGACAGGGCCGCTGGGATTGTGGGGAGCCAGAGCAACGTAGTAAGGTTCTGCCATGGCAGCCATTTTGCGGATGGCGGAAATACCGCCGCAGTGGCTTACATCCGGCTGGGCATAGTCTGCGCAGCCCTTTTCCAGGAACTGCTGGAACTGGGTAATGCTGTAGACCCGCTCACCGCCGGCAATGGGCACGGGAGACTTTTTATGGACGGCAGCCAGGGCGTCAAAGCTGTCGGGAGGTGTGGGCTCTTCGAAGAACATGGGATCGAACTGCTTCAGCTCATTTGCGATCTTGATGCCGGTAGCGATATCGAAACGGCCATGACCTTCGATCAGCAGATCGATATCGGGGCCCACAGCACCGCGAACGGCTTCCACAACTTCCAGAGACTTACGCAGATCTGCGTTGTCCATGTACATGTACGCACTTCCGAAGGGATCCCATTTCAGGGCAGTAACACCTCTGGCCACTGCTGCCTTGGCGGCTGCCGCGAATTCCTCGGGAGTCTTGGCACCGGCGAACCAGACATTGGCATACATCCGGATGGAATCCCGAACCTTGCCGCCCAGCATTTCGTAAACGGGCACATTGCACAGCTTTGCCTTGATATCCCACAGGGCAATATCAATGGCAGAGATGGCACTTTGCAGCACGGGGCCTACCCGCCAGTAGGAGTCCCGGTACAGTTCATGACCGATCCGCTCCACTTCCCGGGGATCCCGGCCGATGAGAACGCGCTTGATATCCTCAATGGCACCCAGCAGGGCGTGCTCCTTGTATTCCAGGGTGCCTTCACCGATGCCGCTGACGCCCACATCTGTTTCGACTTTTACAAAGACAAAGTTGGTGCGGTAGGTAAATACATTAAAGGTTTTAATATCCGTGATTTTCATGGGTATTTCCTCCTGTTACAGGGTAATTTCCTGGTAGTGGGCGGGAATCTTGATGAAATCCCGTTCTTCTTCCTTAAACTGGCTGACAAAACTCTGCACATCGCAGCCATAGGCTTTAAAAAGATCCCAGTGCATGGGATACACTGTCCGGGGCTGTAAAAAGCGGGTCAGCCGGGCGGCATCCACCACATTCATGTTATAGCCCTGGCCGTTAATGGGGATCAGCAGTGCGTCGGCTCCTCTGGGCAGCTCTTCCAGCAGCTGCCGGTGGTACATGGTATCACCGGTGTGGCACAGAACCTTGCCGTCGCCTACGATGGTCACGCCGATGGGACGCTCGTCGGAGTGGCAGGCGAAATTGGACACAAACCGCACACCGTCCAAAGTAATCTCCACGCCCCGGTCAAAGAGCATGTAATGCAGCGGCACCTGAGGATACCGGGCCCGGAGGGCATTGAGTACATTCAGCGGTGCCATCACCGCCATTTTTGGGTTATGCGCTGCCAGACGGTCAATGGTGGGAAAGTCTGTATGGTCACCGTGTAAATGGGTCAGGATCAGCACGTCTACATGGGTTGTCAGATCTTCCTCCCGGATGGGTACCTGGCGGATATAGGTATCCCCCTTCTCCATAAGCAGGGAGTCAGAAAGATAGGGGTCGATATAAATGACCATGCCGTTTTCGGTACGGAGCCGGTAACCGGCCTGGCCCAGCCATGTCAGTTTCATAGTATCCTCCTCTTTTCTCATGATCCAAAGCAACAGGGTCTCTTTCGCAACAGATCCCATTGCTTTGGATACAGCGGGTATCCGAAGATACCCGCTGTATTTGCTTCGGAATTAGCCGTTGACGACTGCCAGAGCAGCGTTCAGCAGCTCGGTGTAGCCGCCGGCCTCAGCGGAGGAGGACCAGTAGGGAGTGTACAGGTCGATCAGCTCCTGGCGGTTCTGGAACTCGGTGATGTTGCAGCCTTCGTCGCGCAGCTTCTGCTCGTAGGAAGCTTCACCGGCCATAACAGTCTCGTTCAGCTCAGCCTGGCACTCAGCCCAGCATTCCAGCATCAGAGCCTGGGTGTCAGCGGACAGAGCGTTCCACTTGTCAGCGTTGATGATGGGTCCGATGATGGAGATCATGTGACGGGACAGGCAGATGTTGTTGCCCAGAGTGTAGAAGCCCTGGGTGTAGAAAGCTTCCAGGCCGGACTCAACGCCGTCCACCATGCCGGACTGCATTGCGGTGTAAGCTTCGGACCAGGTAACGACGGTGGGGCTCATGCCCAGGGTGTTGAAGGTGTCCAGATAGATCTGGGAACCGGGAGAACGCAGCTTGTAGTTCTTGCAGTCAGCAACGGACTCGATTGCGTCCTTGGTGCACATGTTGCGGAAGCCGTTCCAGGTCCAGCCCAGAGGAACGATGCCCAGCTGCTCTTCGGCCAGCTTGTCCAGCTGTGCGCCGACTTCGCCGTAGAGGATCTGGTCAGCAGTCTCGTAGGAATCAAACAGGAAGGGCAGACAGGTCATAGCGTAAGCGGACAGGGAGTTGGACAGCTGAGAGGTATCGCCCAGGCACATATCCAGAGTGCCCAGCTTGACAGCATCTTCTGCGTCAGCGGAGTTGTACAGGGAAGCAGCGGGGTAGATGTCGATGGTGATGGCGCCGCCGGACTTTTCAGCCAGCATCTCAGCCCACTTGGTCAGACCTTCGTGGATGGGCTGGTCAACAGCGTTGTGGTGGGACAGCTTCAGGGTGACGGTCTCGTAGACGGGGCCGGCAGCCTCGGGTGCGGCAGCTTCTGCCTCGGGAGCAGCAGCGGCAGCCTGGGTTTCAGCGGGCTTGGCTTCTTCGGTCTTGCCGCCGCAGGCGACCAGAGACAGACACATAGCCAGAGCCAGGATCAGAGCGATCAGCTTTTTCATGTTGTTTCCTCCAATTTTTTATTTACCGGATGATTCCGGGATTTACGAAGTTAGCCGAACAGGGCGGGCAGCAGGGTAACGATGGCGGGCACGAAGATGACCAGGATGGTCACGCCATAGTTGACAAACAGGAACTGCCAGATCTGCTTGACAGTCTTTGCCAGGGGCGTATCGGTGATACTGGAAGCGATGTACATCAGCAGGCCGACGGGGGGAGACATACCGCCCATATCCAGGGTCAGGATGCAGACCATAGCGAAGTAAATGGGATCGAAGCCGTACTGCAGGATCAGGGGGCTGAACACGGGAACCAGCATCAGCATGGCTGCGTTGGAGTCGATGAACATACCGGCAACGAACAGGATGACGCTGATGAAGAGCATGATGATGTACTTGTTGCCCATGAAGACGGAGGCCAGATTCAGGATCACCTTGGACATGTTGTAGTTGGTGGCCAGGGTGCCGAAGATACCGGCGAAGGCAACCACGATCATACAGCTGGTGGTGGCATGGATGGCATCCATCAGGCAGTCCTTCAGGACTTTCAGGCTCAGGGACTTGTTCAGCACGCCGTAGATAACGGCATAGGTGCAGGCCAGCACACCGGCCTCGGTGGCGGTAACAACACCCAGCATGATGCCGAAGATGATGATGCAGGGCATGATCAGAGCGGGCAGCGCGGCAAGGGTGTTGCGCAGAAGGACGCCGAAGCCCACGAACTTGCTCTTGGGAATGTTGTTGCGCTTGGCATACATATAGTTGACAGCCATATAACCGGCAGCGATCAGGAAGCCGGGCAGATAACCGGCAAGGAACAGCTTATTGATGGAAATGGAAGTAACGCCGGAGTACAGAACCATCATGATGGAGGGGGGAATGATGGGGCCCAGAGCACCGGCAGAAGCAACCAGGGCACAGGCGTAGCCGTCGTCGTACTTTTCTTCCCGCATCATGGGAACCAGCATGGCAGCCAGCGCGGAGGTATCGGCATTGGCAGAACCGGAAACACCGGCCATGACCACACCGGAGACGATGGCAGCGTCACCGATGCCGCCGGTGCAGTGGCCCACCAGGCTGCGGGCCCAGTTGACCAGGATCTTGGTGATGCCGGACTTCTCCATCAGAGTGCCGGCCAGCATGAAGAAGGGCACAGCCATCAGGGAGAAGGAGTCCATGGAAGTAAACATTTTCTGGGACAGCACCAGACCGGGCAGGCTGGGGTCCACCATCAGACAGACAACGGCGGAAATGGCCATACCGTAAGCAACGGGCATACCGATGATCAGCAGAACCGCGAAAACGCCGAACAGCAGAGCAAGCATCATTTGGACTGTCCCTCCTTCTTGTTATTTTTCAGGGCGATGATGTGGTTGATGACCAGTTCCAGGCTGAACATAGCCAGCAGCGCACCGCAGACTGCCTGAGAAGAGTACATCACAGGGGCGGGGATGCGGATGCCCTCCATGATCTTGGAGGCGAACTTCTCGCACAGCTGCAGGGTGTAAACACAGTAGCAGGCACCGAAGACACCGATCAGAGCCTCACAAATGAGCCAGGTGATCTCCTGCACGATCTTGGGCAGCTTGCTCACTACCAGATCGAAGCCCAGGTTCTTGTTGTGGCGGACGATGATGGGTGCGTACAGCATCAGCATCCAGACGAACAGATACCGGCAGAACTGTTCACTCCACCAGATGGGTGCGTTCAGCACATACCGGGCAATGACGCTGATCAGCGTCATGATGGTGAAGCCTGTGGCGAGAACGCCGCAGATCACCCTGATGCCCTTTTCCAGAACATCAAATGCTTTGCCAATGGTTTTCAAATTTCTCTACCTCCAATTTAATGATATTTGATATTTGATATTTTTAAAAACAAAAAACAAGACATCCATCCTTGCAAGGATCGGATCCACAGGAACCAGGGGGAGGCTTAGTCCCCCTGGGCAAATTGTGTCAGGAAATTTTCCAGAGCTGTGCCAACATGGATATCTACCGCTTTTTTCAGGGCGATCACATCCCGGCTTTCCAGGGCGTTGATCAGGGCCTCGTGCTGGCCTACCACTGCGCGGATCCGCTCCTGCTTGGGGAAGTAGCGCTTGCGCAGGGTGCGGATGATGCCGTGGTAATAGAAGTACTGCTCCAGCGCCAGGGCGTTTTTGCCGTGCTCCATAATGGTATTGTGGAATTTGGTATTCATATCCACATATTCCAGGCCGAATTCCGTGGAAGCGCTGTAGATACGGATCTGATCATTCAGATACCGCAGCTGCCGGATCACGCCGGTGTCCATATCGGCCATGGCGCTTTCGTAAATCAGGCATTCCAGAGCCCGGAGGATGCCGTACACATCCCGGACAAAGCTTTCATCAATACACTGAACGGTAGCACCCTTGTAGGCATTGATCTCCAGAAACTTTTCTCCTTCCAGAGTCCGGAAGGCTTCCCGCACCGGCATAGGGCTGACACCATAACGCTCGGAGATCTCCTTGATGGTGATGCGGCTGCCGGCTTCAAATTTGTTGTTGATGATGTCCTCTCTGAGCTTGTCCGTTACCCGGGCAGCCAGAGTCTTGTCTGCTACGATTTTTTCGCTCATTATAAAATCTCGTTTCTGTTGATTTTATGAACACATTGTAACATGGAAAAAAGCGGAAGTCAAATGTATTTTTCTCTAAATTTGATATTTGATATTTGACATTCTGTACAAACCATGCTACAATGGCGGCGTAGCTTAAAAAACCTTTATTGGAAGTGCACAAAAAATAATATACATCCTATCAGATATCAAGGAGGAAGCGCTCATGGCAAAAAAATGCGCGGTCTTAAAAAATGAACATTTGCAGGCGGATATCCTTTTGGACTGGGATTACCGCCGCAGCCGCTATGACTGGGGCGGCACGGTAGGGCAGGTGACTATGAAGGGCCACACCTTCCTGTCTGGGGAGCGCAACACCTCCGGCGGTGTGGGCCTGGGCGGCGTGGGCCTGACCAATGTCTGGGAATGGCAGGATACACACCTGTATGACCAGACTTCCATTGCCGACTTCTTCCCCCTCCCCGGCGTTGGCCTGCTGAAAAGAACCGACACCAATCCGTTCCTGTTTACAAAGGATTACCCCGTGGAGCCTTTCCGCCGCATTGAGGAAGTGACAGAGGACCGTGTCAGCATCCGCACACTGCCCCATCTGTGCCAGGGCGTGGCAATGGACATGGAAAAGAGCTACCACCTGGAAGGAAAGACCCTGGTGGTGACCTTCCGGGTCAAGAATGTTGGCCCCGAAGAGATCCACGCCACAGAATTCTGCCATAACTTCTTCCGCTTTGATGACCGTCAGATCGACAGCAGCTATCAGCTTTTCTTCCCCTACTCCATCCAGCCGGAGCTGCGCCGGGGCGAGCTGCTCATGACCCGGGATGCTTACCGCCTGGGCGCGTTTGACGGCCCCACAGAATCCTCCGCTTTCTGGATCCGGGGCTGGCAGGGCCTTTCCAGCCACTGGATGCGGCTGGAAAACCAGGAGCTGGGCATGTCCGTGCTGATGGAGGACGATGTTCCCATCTGCCGGTTCTACAGCTGGAACAATTTCAACGCCTTCTGTCCCGAGGTCTTCGCCCCCATCGACCTGAAGCCCGGCGAAGAAGTTACTTACACCCGGAAATATACCTTTGACGCTTAAGGAGGAAATACAATGACAAAAAACGCACTGGTTACCGGTGCAGGCCGGGGTATTGGCAAGACCATCGCCATTGAACTGGCAAAGCACGGTTATGATGTCTGCATCAGCTACTGCAATAGTGAGGAAACAGCCCTGGATACCAAGGCCCAAATCGAGGCCCTGGGCCGCAGATGTGTCGCAGTAAAAGCCGACCTGTCCAAGCTGGAGGAGATCCCCAAGCTGTTTGAAGCCTACGAAACCGCCTTCGGCACCATCGACCTGCTGGTAAACAACGCCGGCATCACCAAGTTCAAGCCCTTCCTGGAAGTGGATCCGGAAATGTTCGAGCTGCTCACCGCAGTGGATTACCGGGCTACCTTCTTCTGTGCCCAGGCCGCTGCCAAGCTGATGATCAAGCACGGCACCAAGGGCAGCATCGTCAATATCTGCTCCAACCACCGCAGCATGAATTTCCCCATCGCCAGCGTTTACGGCTCTGCCAAGACCGCTGTCTTCAAGCTGACCCAGCACATCGCTCTGGAACTGGCGCCCTATGGCATCCGGGTCAACAGCATCTCCCCCGGTTATATCAAAGTTTCTGATCCCAATGTGGTTTCCGAGCGGGAAAAGATGATGGTCTCCCGTATCCCCGTGGGCCGTATCGGTCAGCCGGTGGAAATTGCCAACATGGTGCGCTATCTTGCCTCCGATGAGGCCCAGTTCATTACCGGCAGTGATATGTTGGTGGACGGAGGTGCCCTGCTGCCTGCCCTGATGGACAATACATACATTAAATAAGGAGCTCCGTCCATGAGAGAACAAACGATCCAGAAGGTTCAGCAAGAGAAGATCATTGCCATTCTCCGGGGCGCTGACCCGGAGCAATGTCTGAAAGTGGCCCAGGCCCTCTATGACGGCGGCATCCGCCTCATGGAGATCACCTACAATCAGAAGGATCCCGGTTCCTGGCAGACCACCGCCGATACCATCGCTGCCATCGCCCGGGAGTTTGAAGGAAGACTTCTGGTTGGTGCCGGTACCGTCACCTGCCCGGAACTGGTGGACATGACTGCCAGGGCCGGTGGCCTGTACATCATTTCCCCGGACTGCAACGAAGCTGTCATTCGCCGCACCCGGGAGCTGGGGCTGGTCTCCATGCCCGGCGCTCTGACGCCTACGGAAGTTCTGACTGCCCATCGTGCAGGTGCGGACTTTGTCAAGCTTTTCCCCATCGGCAATCTGGGTGTCAGCTACGCCAAGGCTGTCATGGCCCCCATCAGCCACGTGAAGCTGCTGGCTGTGGGCGGTGTCAATGAAAAGAATGTGGCTGATTTTCTGAAAGCGGGAATGGTTGGTGCCGGTATCGGCGGCAACCTGGCCAACAAAGCCTGGATTGAAGCTGGAGAATATCACAAAATCACGGAGACTGCCCGGAAGCTGGTGGCAGCCGTTAAAGGAGTATAAATTATGAAAAGAATTGTCACCTTTGGCGAAATCATGATGCGCCTGAACCCCGAGGGTTATCTCAGATTCCTCCATGCCGACCGTTTTGAAGCCTCCTACGCCGGCGGCGAGGCCAATGTGGCCGTATCCCTGGCAAATTACGGCATGGATGCCGCCTTTGTTTCCAAGGTTCCTGCCCATGAGATCGGACAGAATGCAGTCAATGCCCTGCGTCATTACGGTGTGGACACCAAACATATGGTTCGGGGCGGCAGCCGCCTGGGCCTGTACTTTGTGGAAAAGGGCGCATCCCAGCGTCCCTCCAAGGTCATCTACGACCGGGCAGGCAGTGCCATCGCTCTGGCTGAGCCTTCCGATTTTGACTGGGATGCCATTTTCGAAGGGGCCGACTGGTTCCACTGGACAGGCATCACCCCTGCTCTGGGCGGCAAATTACCCGAGATCTGTCTGGAGGCCTGCAAGGCCGCCAAGGCCAGAGGCGTAAAGATCTCCTGCGACTTGAATTACCGGAAAAAGCTGTGGAGCCGTGAAAAGGCAAAAGAAGTCATGACCGAACTGGTGAAATATGTAGATGTTTGCATCGCCAATGAGGAGGATGCAAAGGATGTCTTCGGTATTGAAGCAGAAGGAACGGATATTGATGCCGGCAAACTGAATCACGACGGCTACATCTCAGTGGCACAGCAGATTCAGGAGAAGTTTGGCTGTGAAACGGTTGCCATCACCCTCCGTTCCTCCATCTCCGCCAATGACAACGACTGGGCGGCCATGCTCTATACCGGCGGCAAGGCCTACTTCTCCCCCAGCTACCGCATCCACATTGTGGACCGTGTGGGCGGCGGCGACAGCTTCGGCGGCGGCCTGATCTACAGCCTGCTCTCCGGCAAGGCACCTCAGGATGCCATCAACTTTGCCGTGGCCGCCTCCTGTCTGAAGCATACCATCGAGCACGACTTCAATCTGGTCAGCGTGGCAGAAGTGGAATCTTTGGCAGGCGGCAATGCCTCCGGCCGGGTTCAAAGATAAGGAGAAACTATACGGATCACGCAAATGCACCCTAACAGCAAATTTCCCGGAAACAGCAGATAAATAAAAATCAGTCCCACTGAGGAATTCTCGGCGGGACTGATTTTTCTTTCCTGTTCATGTTGGAACGCAAAAGGTAATAATTTGGCAGTAATGGGATTTCTGTGTGTAATACTATTTTCAAATGAAACTATTTAAGTTTCATTTCAGACTGTCGAAGAAGTATAAATTCGGAATTTAGAGGTCCGTTACCGTAGGGACCGTCGTCCTCGACGGTCCGTCCGAAAATCCGACCTCAATGGGCGGATTTTCGGAATTTGTGCGGTGAATGATACGGAAAAATTGT
>JAGBAI010000062.1 GCA_017939025.1 Oscillospiraceae bacterium | reverse complement strand
TTGTGCAAAGGGAGGCTCCGGGCGCTGCCGCGCCAGTCACGCCGCGAAAAATGCCACACCGTAGGGGCCGATGCCCACATCGGCCCTTCGCGGACTTGTCCGAATTCGCCGGAGGTCTCCCGTAACCGCTGCATCCTGCCGCAGGGGCAATGTGGGCATCGCCCCCTACGGGTACGCATTTTCGTTTCTTTGACAATCCGGAGCAGGGCAATGCCCCGCCGGGCACCTGCGCAACTGAGCCGCCGGTATCACCGCAAATGCCCCGTCGGAGGCAAAAAGGCTCCCTTGTGCAAAGGGAGGCTCCGGGCGCTGCCGCGCCAGTCACGCCGCGAAAAATGCCACACCGTAGGGGCCGATGCCCACATCGGCCCTTCGCGGAATTGTCCGAATTCGCCGGAGGTCTCCTGTAATCGCTGCATCCTGCCGCAGGGGCGATGTGGGCATCGCCCCCTACGGGTACACTTTCTGATCCATCGTTTCCGCGTATTGTCCAAAAACGCCACAGCAACAAATGGGGCGGGGATCGCTCCCCGCCCGTTGTATTCTGTTACCGCTGTTTCCAGGTTCTGGGGGCAAACAGCACCAGCACCGGGAAAATTTCCAGTCTGCCAGCCAGCATGGCCCAGGAGAGAACCAGCTTGCTTAAATTGCTGTAAGCGCTGAAATTACAGGTGGGGCCCACGGCCTCCAGGCCCGGGCCGATGTTGTTGAAACAGGCCAGCACCGCAGAGAAATTGGTGCCCGTGGAGAAGCCATCCAGAGAAATCACCGCGAACACGGCAAAAATAATGATGATATAGGCGGAAAAATAGGCATTGGTATTGGCGAGAACCTTCTCGTCCACCGTCTGGCCGTTGTTGCGCACCAGCTCCACCTTCCGGGGATTCATCATCTGGCGGATATTCCGGCGCAGGCCCTTGAACAGCAGCAGCACCCGGGCCACCTTCAAGCCGCCGCCGGTGGAGCCTGCACTGGCACCCACCACCATGAGGCACAGCAAAATCGTCTTGGAAAAGCTGGGCCACAGGTCAAAATCCGTTGTGGCATAGCCGGTGGTGGTGACGATACTGGCCACCTGGAAGGCTGCATGGCGGACAGTCTCTTCCAGCGTGCCGTAGACTCCCCGGACGTTCCAGGCGATGAGCAAAATGCTGCCCAGTACGATGCCGATGTAGGTTTTCAGCTCCTCATCCCGGAACACACTGCGCCACTGGCGGATCAGCAGCAGATAGTAGCAGCTGAAATTCACGCCGAAGAGCAGCATGAAAATGGTGGTGACGTTCTGCAAGTAGGGGCTGTAGCTGGTGTAGGAATCATTCTTGACACCGAAGCCACCGGTGCCAGCGGTGCCGAAGGCGTGGCACACCGCCTCAAACAGGGGCATGTCTCCCAGCACCAGGAAAATAACATCCAGCACCGTCAATACAATATATATAATATAGAGAATGCCTGCGGTCTTGCGCATCTTGGGAACCAGCTTACCCACGCTGGGGCCGGGGCTTTCCGCCCGGAGCAGGTGCATGGTAAAGCCCTGTCCCTTCTCGCCGGTAAAGGCCAGCAGGAACACCAGCACACCCATGCCGCCCAGCCAGTGGCTGAAGCTGCGCCAATAGAGAATGCCCTTGCTCAGCTCCTCCACCGCCGGAACAATGGAGGCACCGGTGGTGGTAAAGCCCGAGACGATTTCAAAAAACGCGTCCACATAGCTGGGGATCTCCCGGGAGATGTAAAAGGGCAGGCAGCCCACCGCCGACAGCACGATCCAGCTCATGCCCACGCACACCAGACCCTCCCGGGCCCGGAACGCGCTGGGCGCGCCCCGGCAGAGCATACTCAGCACCATCACCAGCCCAACGATCACCGCCAGGGCGCAGGCAAAGCCCTTTATTGCCATGCCGTCGCCGCAGTACAGGCTGATGCCCAGAGCCGGAACCATAAAAATGCCCTCAATGGCCAGAATCTGGGCCAGAAAGCGGCCCATCATTTTGTAATTCATAAGGGCCTCCGTTATGCAAAAATATCGTTCAGCTGCTTGATGACTTCCCGGCCGTTGGTGACCACCACCACGGTATCTCCGGCTTCAAAGCAGGAGCCGCCGTTGGGGATCTCCGTCTCCGCGCCGTGGGAAATGCTCACCAGCAGCACATTGGGCTTCAGTCTGATGTCTTTCAGAGCCTTGCCGCAGTGCTTGGTAGTGCTGTCCACCAGGAACTCCATAGCCTCCGCCTGGCCGTCCGCAATGGTGTGGACGGAAATGGCGGCGCCGGTCTGGTTCTCCATGGCCCGGACATAGCGGACGATGTTGCTGCAGACCAGTTCCCGGGGGGAAACCACGCTGCCAAGGGACAGAGAATCGATGACACTGCGGTTGCCGGTATGGCCCAGCTTGGTGATGACCTGGGGCACACCCCGGGAGGTGGCGTACAGGGATACGATCATATTCAGCTCATCCAGGCCCGTCAGCGTCACCACCGCATCGGTGTTGGCAAGGCCCTCACTGTCCAGCAGATCCTGCTCGCTGATATCGCCGTGGATGATGTCTGTATCCGGCAGCAGCTCGCACAGCTCCTGACAGCGGCTGTAATCATTTTCAATGATCTGTGCTGTAATGCCGGACTTTTTCAGCCGTTTTGCCAGATAATAGCTGATTCGGCCGCCACCGCAGAGGGTAACGCTGCGCACCCGGCGGGTCAGGATACCTAAGTTTTTCAGCAGGGTGGTCAGATTCTGGGACAGGGCTGTGAAGAACACCCGGTCGCCCTCTTTCAGCACGAAATCACCTTTGGGCATAATGGCGCTGCCATTTCGCAGAACTGCGCAGACCAGTACCTGGCACTTGACAATGCCCCGCAGATCCATCAGGGAAACATTGCACAGCTTGCTGCCGGCATCCACCCGCAGCTCCACAATTTCCGTACGGCCCTTGGCAAAGGTATCCCGCCGCAGGAAGCCGGGGTATTTCAGCAGCCGCTCGATCTCCGTAGCCGCCTGATTTTCCGGGTTGATGACCATGGACAGGCCAAAAACATTGCGCATCCGGTAAATCTGTTCCGTATATTCCGGGTTGCGGATCCGGGCGATGGTGTGCAATTTGGGGTTCAGCGCATGGGCAGTGGTGCAGCAGAGCAGATTCACCTCGTCCTCGCTGGTGGCTGCGATCAGCAGATCCGCATCCTTGACCCCTGCTTCCTGTAAAACTGCCATGGATGCACAATTGCCATGGACAGAAATCACATCGTAGCGCTCCACGCTGGACTCCAGAACCTGGGAATCGCTGTCAATCACAGTGACATCATAGCCTTCAGAAGAAAGCTGCCGGGTCAGCAGCGAGCCGACCTTGCCGTCACCGGCAATGATAATATTCATGGAAAACCTCCTGAATTTGGGAAAGTTATCTTATATTATAGCAGTTACCGCCGAGAATGACAATAGCTTCCATGCTGGAGACTGGCAAAAAAAGAGCCGCAGCTTGTGCTGCGGCCCGTTGGCTTTATTATGGATTACAGAGCAGCCTTGATCTTCTCGATCATGGCAGCGTATTCTTCCTCGGTCAGATAGGTCTTGCCGGGATTCATAGCAAAAGGAGTGCCCCACTCGAATTCGCCCTGGTACTTGGGAACCAGATGGAAGTGCAGGTGGCAGCCGCCGTCGCCATAAGCGCCGTAATTGACCTTATCAGGGGAGAAAGCCTTGTGAATGGCGTTTGCTGCAGTGGCAACGTCCTCGAAGAACAGGGCGCGCTCTTCGGCGGAGATGTTCACCAGCTCAGAGACATGATCCTTGTAGGCCACGATGACACGGCCGGGATGGCTCTGCTCCTTGAACAGGATCAGCTGAGAAACCTTCAGGTCGCAGATCTTGATGCCGAAACCGGCCAGGATCTCGCCGCCCATGCAGTAACCGCAGTTGCAATCTTTCATAGTAAATTACCTCTTTCGTTGTTAATTTGGTGTTTATAGCTTAAATCATTTTATCACACAAACAATTCTCGGTCAAGGCAGCGGATATATTTTGTGAAAATTGCCGGGTTACAAGGCAAAAAACTGTAAAAAGTGCTTTCCCTGCTCCTGCTGCCAGTGGGAATCATCTCCATACGCAAGAACCGCCGGACACTTGTCCGGCGGTTCGATATTCATTTACATCAGCTGGCCGCCGGTGATGTTCAGAAATTCGCCGTACTGAGCCATAGCCTTCATCAGATTCTTCTTCATAGACATAAGATACTTACCTCCTAAATTGCGTATGGTTATTACTTACAGAGTGCCGATGACGTTCAGCATCTCGCCGACATTGGTCATGGACTTGATCAGATTCTTCTTCATGGTCATTGTATTCTTACCTCCAAATATGAGTGCGGTTGTTTCTTACAGAGTGCCGATGACGTTCAGCATCTCGCCGACATTGGTCATGGACTTGATCAGGTTCTTCTTCATAGTCATTGTATTCTTACCTCCAAATATGAGTGCGGTTGTTTCTTACAGAGTGCCGATGACGTTCAGCATTTCGCCGACATTGGTCATGGACTTGATCAGATTCTTCTTCATGGTCATTGTATTCTTACCTCCAGAATTGAGTGTGGAAATGTCTTACAGAGTGCCCAGCACGTTCAGCATTTCGCCAACGGACTGCATGGACTTGGTCAGGTTCTTCATGGTGTTGTTTTTCATATTCTATATCCTCCAAATGAGTGGTTATTTTGTAAATTGAAAGTTTTGTTATTCAAACTTGCATAAGGCTGTTTTGTTCGCCTCAGCGTGAAGGTATTATAGCACGGCTTTCCGGGGGAAATAAGTGGTTAAATTGACTTTGAGTGGGTGAATATTGACTTGTATGAATGAAATATGAATGGATATTGTTGGTTTTATGAACAATTTATGGATAATATCGAACTTTTGCAGAAAACATTATGGGTAAATATTGGATATCCCTTTTCCGGTAACAGCATTTTAAGAAAGACATGACTTTTCTGTAATCTTTCATTTTTATAGCTTCACCGCTTCTTCCCTCCGGAATGCTCCAAACTGTTATATTATAATAAGGAAACCGGCACAGGTTTTCCTGTGCCGGTTTTGAATGTTCTTTAATTAGTCATCGTTCTTGGCGTCGGCAATGATCTTGGCCTGGTTCTGCTTGGGCACTTCCTCATAGCGGACGAACTCCAGGGTAAAGGAGCCGCGGGCCTGGGTCATAGCGCGCAGGTCGATGGCGTAGGAGCTCATTTCTGCCATGGGAACTTCTGCCTCGATGACGGTATTGCCGTCGGAATCGGGGTTCATGCCCATGGGACGGCCGCGGCGCTTGGACAGGTCGCCCATAACGTCACCGACGTAATCCTCAGGAACGGTAACTGCCAGTGCGCCAACAGGCTCCAGCAGAGTGGGGTTAGCCTTGGGCATTGCTTCCTTGTAAGCCAGGATTGCAGCCAGCTTAAATGCCATTTCGTTGGAGTCAACGGGGTGGTAGGAGCCATCATACAGGACAGCCTTCAGACCGACCATGGGATAACCGGCCAGGGGGCCCTTCAGAACGGCTTCCTGGATACCCTTTTCGACAGCGGGGTAGAAGTTTCTGGGAACAGAGCCGCCGAAGACTTCCTCAGCAAAGATCATCTCATCGGACTCATCCTGAGGCTCGAAGCGCATCCAGACATCGCCGAACTGGCCGGAGCCGCCGGTCTGCTTCTTATGGCGGCCATGGGCCTCCACCTTGGACTTGATCTTCTCACGGTAAGCGATCTTGGCGGGGAACAGAACAGCGTCCACACCGAAACGGGTCTTCAGCTTGGACACCAGCACATCCAGCTGCTGGTCACCGGTGCCGGACAGCACCAGCTGATGGGTCTCGGCGTTGTTGACCAGGGTGAAGGAGGGATCTTCCTCGTTCAGACGGTTCAGACCGGTGCCGACCTTTTCTTCCTGGCCGCGGGTCTTGGGTGCAATGGCCATGGAGTAGCAGGGAGCGGGATAGGGGATCTGCTTCAGAGAGACGACCTTTCTGGGATCGCACAGGGTATCGCCGGTCTTGACCTTATCCATCTTGCCGAAGGCGCCGATATCGCCGCAGGACAGGATCTTAACCTCGGTAGCCTGCTTGCCGCACATGGTGTACATACGGCCCAGCTTCTCGGTTTCGCCGGTACGGGCGTTGACCAGAATGGTATCGGGAGTGATCTCACCGGACAGAACCTTGATGAAGGAGTACTTGCCGAACTGATCGGAAACAGTCTTCCAGACAAATGCGGAGGGAACGCCGCCGGCGGAGACAACGAATTCCTCGGTCTTGCCGTCTGCGTTGGTAGCCTTGTGGTAGTTGCCCTGCTCGGGGTTGGGCAGCAGGTGGATGATCTGATCCATCAGCATCAGAGAGCCCAGGCAGGTGACACCGGAGCCGCACAGCACGGGGAACAGGCTCAGATCCTTGACACCGGCGTGCATACCGTTGATCATTTCCGCATAGGTGAAGTCCTCACCCTCAGTCTCGAAGAAGCGCTCCATCAGCTCTTCGTCGGTCTCGGCAACAGCTTCCTTCAGTGCGAAGTTGAACTCATCAACGACAGACAGCTTCTCCTCGGACAGGTTGATCTCAACCCGCTTCAGATTCTGCATCTCGTAAGCGCGCTTATTCAGCACATCGATGATGCCGGTGACCTTCTTGGAGGAGTCCCAGATAGGAACCACCAGGGGAGCGATCTTGTTGCCGTACTTCTCACGCAGAGCTTCAAAAGTGGCGTTGTAATCGGAGTTGTCCTCGTCTACCTTGGAGATGTAGATGAAACGGGGCATATTGCGCTCTTCGCAGTACTTCCATGCCTTCTCAAAGCCGACAGTGATGCCGTCCTTGGCAGAGCAGACCAGAATAGCAGCGTCTGCAGCACGAAGCGCTTCCATAGCAGCACCGGCGAAGTCAAAAGCACCGGGAGCGTCCAGAATGTTGATCTTATGGTTCTTGTACTCCACGGGGATCACGGAGGTGGAGATAGAAATATTACGGCGGACCTCTTCGGGATCGTAGTCAGCCACGGTGTTGCCGTTGGCGTTCTTGCCCATACGAACGATGGCGCCGGTCATGTACAGTAAGCTCTCAGCCAGGGCGGACTTGCCGCTGCCGCTATGGCCCAGCAGGCAGATGTTACGGATGGAATTAACGGTATACATATGTTCAGACTCCTTTCGGGAAGGGGGTCGGCCTTCCACGCATTTACAGTAGGGGTGCAGCGCACCGCAATAGCAACATTATACACGAATCCAGGGCTTTATGCAATGTTTATTTTCGTCAAACTGCAAAATTGTGTAAAATGGCTGACGGACAGTTGTTTTTCCGTGCAGAACACACAAAGATTTGGTCAATTCTACAGCGATGTGCATAAGTATCAGGAATGGCAAAAGAAAAATCGAAAAAGGAACCGTAAAATACCACGGATCTTCCCGCCTGCCCAATTGCAATGAACGAAAGGCTATGCTATTATATATGTATATTATGATAAGGAAAGCAAGGGCCCTGCTTATGATCAGAAAAATCACTGCGCTGCTGACAGCAGTGTTCCTTCTAAGTCTCTCCGGTTGCGGAAAAACGCCGGAACCCGCCACCACGCCTGCAACAGAAGCAGCGATCCTCTCCACAACATCACCGCAGACCACCCCGACGGAGCATCCAACGGAGACCGCCCCGGAACTGCCGGAGTCGGAAACCATCTTTGTCAGCTTTATGCCCACCGAAACGGCTGCCTGGTGCCATGTGGCCCTTCCGGATCAGGAGGCGGCTGTGGCTGCTTTTGAGCAGGCTACTGCTGCCGTCTATTCTGACGAATGGTGGATCAAAAGGGACAAAACCGTCGGTCTGGATGTGGAATACAAGGGCGAAATCTGGAGCTTTGTGGATTCCGGCGAGCTGGTCTGGCCTCTGGGCCGGGTGAAAGCTGAGGACGCCGCGCCCCTGTACGCCCTGTGCCAAGCCGCCGCCCGGGAGGCAGGCTGGAAGGATGCCGTAACCCCGGAACAGCTGCGCAGTCTCTCTTCCGCCACCCTGCGCTCCGGAGAAAGGGAGATCCCTCTGACTGATTCCTCCGCTTTGGCCCGGCTTGAACAGATATTGACTGCGGGACAATTTTCTCTCGGCGGCACCGGCTGCCCTTTCGGCGCCCTGCTGGATCTGGAAACCGCCAACGGCGAAACACTGACCATTGCTCTGGCCACCGACAGCTGCGGTGTCTGGATGTCCGAAGGCTGCTATTATGATTACGGCAGCGACAGCGGCATCCTGTTTGATCTGTTCGGCGTTCAGCTGGAATTCGGAAAAATACAATAACCAGCGAAAGAAGCCGCCGGAAACCCGGCGGCTTCCTGCCTGTCAAAATAGTATACTTTATTGTAATCGAAGGTGCGGTAATGTTACTTTCTTGTCGCTGAATAAGAAAGTAACCAAAGAAGTCAGCCAAAGGGGCGCTACGAAAAAGCGCCCCCTTTGGAAACCCCCGCCGCATCGCCAGCCGCCACCGGAAAATGTTCCGATTTTCCGGTGGCTAACGTGAAAAAACTGTAAGCTTTTGAGCATTAAGCGTTCAAAAATCGGGACATTTTTGGACGCTGGCCGGCGTTGCGGCGGGAGGATTCTTAAGGAGGGCGCCTTTTCGAAGCGCCTCCTTAAGTCGCCTTCTTTTGGTACTTTTCTTGGCGACCAAGAAAAGTACATTACTGCATTGATGGTTACAGAAATGTATACTATATCAACAATCCAAAGCCGCCGGGAACCCGGCGGCTTTGACACTTATTCTCCCAGGGCCAGGAATTCTGCCGGATCCATAGGCACATCGTGCCGGGTCACGCAGAAGTGCACATGGCTGCCCAGGGCACTTTCCGTAATGGCAGAATCCGCGGCACAGCCGATCACCTGACCGGCAGCAACCTGATCCCCGGCTTTCACCGGGATCTCCTCTGCCAGAGAGGAATACCGGGTGGTATATCCATCGTCATGCCGGATGACCACTGTATACCCCAGTGCTTCATCCTCGCTGACGGAATAGACCTCTCCATCCGCAGCGGCTACCACCTGAGCCCCAGCTTCTGCCGCCAGATCGATGCCGTTGTGGACACGCCAGTCCCGGGTGGTCTGGTTATAACTGAGGGCCTCCATGGAATAGCCGGTGATCTCCGCACCCGAAACAGGAGAAACGGTCTTCATCGTCTTTTTCTGGGTAGGCGCCGGGACAGTGGTCTCCTTCACAGACGACGGCACCGTTGGCTGGGTCTGCGGCTCTGTGGCAATGACCGCCACATCCTCCGTCATCAGCGTCCCTACCAGCACATCCTCATAGGTCTCCTCCAGGGAGATCTGCTGAGCCGGTTCGGTGTTTTTGAAAAATACATAGCCAGTGATCCAGATTGCCGCAGCGCACAGGATCAGGGCTATGTAATAGCCCTTACCGCTGCGGTTTCGTTTGTTATCGCTCATAAAAAGCACCTCCGAAGCTGATTATAGCCAGCTTCGGAGGAAACTAAACAAACACCGGAAAATTTTCATTCCGCTCACTTTCCGCTCTTCTGCCTGCAGGCATATTCGTAAGCCCGTTTGTAATCTTCCAGCTCCCGGTAGCAATGCTCCAGCCGGAAATAGGCTTCCTTCGGGTATGCCGCCTCTGCCCGGTGAAGGCACTGGGCAGCCTCCCGGTATCGGGTTTGGGCCAGCAGAATCTGGCCCCGGAGAAGATTCCATTCCGGTCCGGACTGATCCTCCACCGCGTCCAGCAGCCGGACTGCCCGTTCCAGATCCCCATTCCCGAAAGCCGCTTTCGCCCGAAGCTCCAGTTCCTCATCCAGGTTCGGCAATAGCCGCACAACATCATCCCCGCCTGTTTTGCCCCATAGCAGCAGACGCTGCCGCTGCAGAGCTTCCGCACAGTAGCAGCCCTCCAGTTGTACCTGTCCCAGCAGCTCCCGGGCATAAATATTCCGTTTCTGTGCAACGGCCCGTTCTGCCAGTTTCAGAAAAAGCAGTGCCTGTAACAGCTGCTGTTCCCGGTCATAGACCGGATCCGGGCTCCGGTACTCTGATAACGCTTCCGCCGCTTCTGAAAATTCGCCTTTGTCATAGTGCTGCCGTGCCGCGTCCATCACCTGCTGGTTAGGAGAAATCACAGCTCCCTCTTCCAGGAAGTAACTGACGCTTTTCCCCAGCCGGGAGGCCAGATATTGCAGTGTCTTCATAGAGGGCATCGCCGTGCCATGTTCAATTTGAGACAGCATATTTCGGGTTATTTCCTCTCCGCACAGCTGCCGCTGAGATAGCCCCGCTTCCAACCGGGCAGCACGCAGCTTTTCCCCCAATTCCATGGCATTCCCTCTCTTTCCGGATTATGTCTACCTATTGTAACACATACGCAAGCCATTTTCTACTGTTACAAAAAATTCATTTGCTATTTCGTGGGATTTGGTTTATAACTGTAGAAAGACAGATCACAGTTTGGCAGGCAGTTTCATCAACGCTGCTGTAGGGGAGGGTCTGTTAGATCAGCCCGCCAAACTGCAATTTACGTACTAAGTGAGAACGGAGAAACAGTATGAACATCCGCAACAGACGTGAAATAAAAAGCTTTGCTGCCCAGCGGCTGGAGGGGCATCCTTCCATACGGCGGATCCTGCTCATCTATGCCGCCGTGACTCTGGGTTTGTCGGCCCTGGGAACCATCACCAGCTATCTGCTGGGACTGCAAATGGAGGGTCTTGGGGGCTTAAGCAACATGGGCAGAAAGACTATGCTCTCTTCTATTCAATCCCTGCTGCCCACTGCTATATCTCTGGTGACGCTGTGCGTCGAGGTCGGCCTGCTTGCCGCCATGATGCGCGTGGCCCGGGGACAGTATGTCAGTGAAAAAACACTGAAGCTGGGCTTTGACCGGTTCTGGCTGCTGCTGCGGGCAGGACTGTTCCAGATCTTCATGTATATGGGCGCTCTGTTTATGAGCGTATACTTAGGAATCATGCTGTTTATGCTCTCTCCCCTGTCCGATCCGGCGGTAGAGATTCTGACCCCTTATCTGACGGAAATGAGCATCCTCAGCGGCGGCACACCGGTTTTGGATGATGCTGCCTATGCCCAGTTTACCCAGGCGGTATGGCCGGCTTACCTGTTCTGCGGTGTTATTTTTGCACTGTCAGCCCTTCCCCTGTTCTACACCTACCGGATGACCAATTATATTATTGTAGACAAGCCCGGCATAGGTGCCCTGGCCGCTCTGCATATGAGCAAGCAGATCATGCGCGGCAACCGTTTGGCGCTGCTGAAGCTGGACTTGAGCATGTGGTGGTACTATCTGGCGCTGCTGATCGCTCAGGTGGTATGCTATGGTGATGTGATCCTTTCCCTGCTGGGTGTGACGCTGCCGGGAAATGGCGATATCTGGTACTTTGTTTTCCTGGGTGCCTATTTCGCGGTACTGTTCAGCATCTATTACTTCCTGCGCAGCCGGGTGGAAGTCAGCTACGCCCTGGTCTATGACAGCGTCAAGCCGGAAGAGCCTAAAAACGAGGGCGTTGTATTAGGAAATATTTTTCAAATGTAATTTTTTACGATATCACCGCAAAAAATGCGAGCCAAAATTGGCTCGCATTTTTATAGGTTCTATGTCAATAGTTGGGGTAGAGCCAAAATGAAACATCTAAGGATCGTGTCGGAGCGGCAGCTCCGGCACGATTTTTATGTATTACAGAAGAGGATTCTCTTTCTGAAATTATTGAAGTTTCTCATACCAA
>JAGBAI010000061.1 GCA_017939025.1 Oscillospiraceae bacterium | reverse complement strand
TGGGAAGCGGAAACGCCTATCTTCTCCGCAAGTTCCTTTTGTGTGATGTGGTTCCCGTTGCATAAATCGGAAATCCGCTGTCCGGGCGTTCCGGGTAAAGCCATAGATACGCACCTCCTCCGCATACTTCCATTATACAGAATGATTGCAAAAATGCAATATCCAAAGTGTAAACTTCATCAAAATGCAATTCTCGCAATATTCCGGGAATTGCATTTTTTTCGTGTAGACTTAGGGTAGTTCATCGATGGACGGCACCTTGAAAACAGAATGACCGTCCGAAAAGGAATACCCCGGCTGGGGAAGCACCGCAAGGAGTCGGACTTCGGGACAAAATGTCCCGAAGTTGCGAGGAGCGTGCCAACGCCGGAACACGCCGCAGGAATGGGGCAGGAAACCTTTTCGGGGAGAACGGCAACGGAAAGCAAAATGGAGGGAACGCATGAGAGATAACCCCTATAAAGACTTGCCGCCGCTGGAACGCAGGCCGGACGGTTCCCTTTACCGCATGACACCGGCGCAGAGGAAACAGGCGGCCAGCCTGATACGCCGGGAGTGCTGTTGCTGTGAGGACGGCAACTGCATTGTCCTTGATGATGGGGACACCTGCACCTGCCCGCAGACGGTTTCTTTCTCGGTCTGCTGTAAGTGGTTCCGCTGGGCGGTCTTGCCGCTGGACGGGACGCTGGAAGCGGAAATTTTCCGGGATAAGGACTTGAAACGCTGTGCGGTCTGCGGCGGTGTGTTCGTCCCCAAATCCAACCGGGCAAAATACTGCCCCGGCTGTGCCGCCAGAGTTCACAGGCGGCAGAAAACAGAAAGTGAACGGAAAAGGAGGTCTGCTGTGGACAGTTAGGAGCGAAAAAAGCCTTGATTTATCAGGCTTCGCAAGCCCCAAACCGGGGCTGGTGGTATAAAGTATCGCCCGCCCCGGAAAACGGGCTTCTAACCGTCCACAAAACGCACTATGACAAATACCATCTATATCCATCAGCCGGAAAAGGCGTTCAGCTTCACCCGGCTCCCGAATTTTCTCTTTGAAGCCCCCACATTCAAGCCCCTGTCCAACGAGGCAAAGGTTCTGTACGCCTTTATCCTGCGCCGGACAGAGTTATCCCGCAAGAATGGGTGGGCGGATGACTGCGGACGGATTTTCCTGTATTACCCTATCTGTGAAGTGGTCACACTGCTCCATTGTGGGCGGCAGAAAGCGGTGAATACCCTGCGGGAACTGCAATACGCCGGACTGGTGGAGATCCAGAAGCAGGGCTGTGGAAAACCCAACCGCATTTTCCCAAAATCCTATGAAGCGGTTCCAAACACCGACTTTAAGAAATCCCGTTCTGGTACACCGGAGGACTGAAAACCGTACCCATGAAGTACGGAAATCACTCCTGAGACGTACGAAAACCGGACGGTATATAGAAATACAAAGATAAAAAGACTGATTTATATTCTATCCATTCCAATCCTATCCGAGCTATTTTCTGCGGGATTTTCCCTGTGGAAAACCCCGGATAGGAAAGGAATGGGGAAAGGAGCAGAATGGCACAACACGCAATTTTACGGTTTGAGAAGCACAAGGGCAACCCGGCAAGGCCGCTGGAAGCCCATCACGAAAGACAGAAAGAACAGTATGCCAGCAATCCCGACATTGACACAAGCCGGAGCAAATACAACTTCCATATCGTCAAGCCGGAGGGACGCTATTACCACTTCATTCAGAGCCGGATTGAGCAGGCCGGGTGCCGAACCCGCAAGGACAGCACACGGTTTGTCGATACGCTGATAACCGCCAGCCCGGAGTTTTTTAAGGGGAAATCCCCAAAGGAGATACAGGCGTTCTTCCAAAGGGCGTCGGACTTCCTCATTGGCCGGGTAGGACGGGAAAATATCGTGTCGGCGGTGGTACACATGGACGAGAAAACGCCCCACCTGCATTTGACCTTTGTTCCGCTGACAAAGGACAACCGCCTGTGCGCTAAGGAGATTATCGGCAACCGGGCAAACCTGACGAAGTGGCAGGACGATTTTCACGCCTATATGGTGGAGAAATATCCTGACTTGGAGCGTGGGGAGAGCGCCAGCAGGACAGGCCGGAAGCATATCCCCACCCGGCTTTTCAAACAGGCGGTTTCCCTCTCCCGGCAGGCAAGAGCCATTGAAGCCACACTGGACGGCATTAACCCGCTGAACGCCGGAAAGAAAAAAGAGGAAGCCCTCTCCATGCTGAAAAAGTGGTTCCCGCAGATGGAGAATTTCTCCGGGCAGTTGAAAAAGTACAAGGTCACAATCAATGACCTGCTGGCGGAGAATGAGAAGTTGGAAGCAAGGGCAAAGGCCAGCGAAAAAGGAAAGATGAAAGATACGATGGAACGGGCAAAGCTGAAAAGCGAACTGGACAATTTACAGCGGCTGGTTGACCGTATCCCGCCGGAAGTGCTGGCGGAGCTGAAACGGCAGCAGCGAACAAGAGGGAGGTAAACGCTATGAACAGAAATTCAAGCTGCATGATGAAAAATAATCATACGGAGGACACTGGATGGTAAAAAGCGAAAGCGACATTATTGATACAATACACACCGGGCAGGTCATTACTGACGAGAACGGCACACAGTATTTTGTATGTGGGAAAAACCGTATCAAAATCTCCGAACATTTTGCCGCTGGCGGTCGTCCGATTGGCGATCTGATTGTGGATGTCGTCCGGCACACGGCGGCAAGGGCAGCTTCTTCGTGACCCATCGTTGATACACGCCCACGCTTATGATATAATTGCCATAGAGCAAATGAGAAATACACGGGCGACGCGGTGCTGGGCAAGACCTTCAAGCCCGATGTGCTGTCAAAGTACCGACAGAAGAACAACGGCCAAGCGCCCATGTACTACGCAGAAGGCACCCACCCCGCGATCATCGATAAGGAAATGTTCGAGATGGTGCGCGTGGAGATGCAGCGCCGCAAGGATGAAAAGGTCACGGCAGTCGGCAACAGCAAATACACCAGCAAGTACCCGTTCAGCGGTCTGCTGATCTGCGGGGAATGCGGCCACAAACTCCGCAGACATGTACGCAGGGTCGGCAGCGGGCTGATGGTGCCAGCGTGGGGCTGCTCCAACAGGATCAGCAATGGCAGAGCGCAGTGTGACAGTCACCATGTGAACGAAGACACGCTGCAAAACACCTACACGGCCGCGATCAGAGATA
>JAGBAI010000060.1 GCA_017939025.1 Oscillospiraceae bacterium | reverse complement strand
GGAGTTCGTGCAGCTGGCGCGCCCCACGCTTTCGCTGGCGAAGTACCTGCAACAGGTGGGGCGCGGACTGCGGAAGTCTATAGCCAAGGAGTCCTGCATACTGATAGATAATGTGGGGCTGCACCGCATCTTCGGCCTGCCGACCCGCAGGCACGACTGGACAGCGATGTTTGAGGGACGGATGATTGGCAATGCGCTGTCCCGGGCGCGGGCGTCGGGCGGACTGTCTCTGCCTGCTGCCTTGTCACTGACGAACAGCCGTGGGCAACGGGAGGAAGTATGGGAGGTGGTGATGACCCACGGCCGGTTGCTGGAAGCCATCCGGAACGGGGAGGCTGCTGTATCCGGAGAGGAAGCGGAAAACGGAAAGGAATCACAGGCCGCCTTGAAATCCTGCTTCGACCGGCAGAGCGGTTTGTGGGGGCTGAAACATGGAAACAAAATAACGGTGACACCCTGTTATCCGCAAGTCTTTGACATTCAGGGAGACCGTGCGGCAGTCCGCTTGAAAGACGGGCGAACGGCCGTGGTGAACGCCTCCGGAGAACCGGAAATAATGTTCTCAGAACCGGAAATGAGCGGTGGGCATGACCGGAGACTGAAATTCCTGAAAGGGGAGCTTCTGGCCGTTACGGGTACTATAGGCAGGGATACTATAAGCACGGATTTCTATATGGACCTGAAAACAGGCCGCACGTACCGGGAGAAGCCGGTGGTGTTTTCCTATGGCAGTGTGGAACTGCTGAGGGTGGGGGAGACTTTCCACAGCCGCACCCGTAAACCGTATGCTTCCATGAACGGCCTGCACAAGGACAGCCTCTGCTTTTATGGTTTTTATCTGAAGATACCGGATTATCGCGTCCCGAAGTCCTGCCGGCTGGTGGATTCCGAATGGTCCACCGTATTTGATATATTCGCCTGTCTGCTGGCAGGGGATGACGAGGAGGTGTATTGGTGCTGCGGCCACCTGGCCGACCGGAGCATCATAGTGATGGACGGGGCAGGAAAGTATTACCATGTGGGGAAAGAAACAGAGAAAGGAACGCGGAAACGCTACATAGCCTCCAATCTTCCCACCCCCGGTGAGGAGGACTTTGACACGGTGATAAAGAAGTTGAAAGCGGAAGCCGGACGGCGTGCGGCGGAAAATGCCAGAAAGCGGCAACAGGACGAGGAAGCGAAAAGGCGGCGAAGGCTGGAAGAGATCAGGGATGTCCTTCCTTACCGTATGGGGATGAAATGGGGCTTGAAGCTGGGGGAACGTGTCATCGTTCCTCCCCAGTACAGAAAGATCCTGCCTCCGGTGGGCGGTTATTGTGCCTTTGAAGAAAACGCCTGCCAGTGGGGCGTGATGGCACTGGATGGCAAGGTGGTGGTGGAAGCCCGCTACCAGAAGGTGGAGATAGAACCCGACGGCACGGTGCACCTGACCATCATCCCCGGCAAGGTGAAGGAAATCAAACTATGAGCGTCTCCGGAGTGGAACATAGATGGATGGTGAGTATGAAAAAGTATAAAAACAAGCAGGCTGTAAAGCTTGCTTGTTTTTTTATGCTTATCTTTGTGCAAACTTTTACAAATGAATACATTGAAACCTCGTATAGCATCTCTGTTACAGCAACTGAATGAAAGAGTTTTTGAAAAGGAGCATATTGTGGCCCTGGCCCTGCTTTCGGCTGTGGCAGGGGAAAGCATCTTTCTTTTAGGCCCTCCGGGAGTAGCTAAAAGTATGGTAGGACGCCGGTTGAAACTGGCATTCCGCAACGCTTCCGCATTTGAATACCTGATGTCACGATTCAGCACGCCGGACGAAATATTCGGCCCTGTTTCCATTTCCAAACTGAAAGACGAAGATACGTATGAGCGTATGGTAGATGGCTATCTGCCTTCTGCCACCATTGCTTTTCTGGACGAGATATGGAAAGCCGGACCAGCTATCCAGAATGCATTGCTCACCATTATCAATGAAAAAATATACCGTAACGGACAGTTTTCCATCCGGGTTCCTCTGAAAGGGTTGATTGCCGCTTCCAATGAGCTGCCTGCCCAAGGGCAGGGACTGGAGGCCTTGTGGGATCGTTTCCTGCTTCGCTGTCTGGTGGGCGGCATTGAGGATATGGGGGAATTTGACCGGATGATTTCCTCTACAGATGAAACGGAACCGGTGGTGGACGAGCCGCTGCAAATCACCGATGAGGAATACATCCGGTGGGAAAAGGAAATGGCTGCCATTAAAATCCATTACTCCATTTTCGAAGTGATCCATGCCTTGAAGGACCGGATAGAGCAATATAACCTCCAGATACAAAATGAAGGGGGTGTGTTGTCTCCTCTATATGTGTCGGACCGCCGGTGGAAGAAAATGGTGAAGCTGCTGAAAGCTTCCGCTTTCCTGAATGGATCGGACACTATCCGCCTTTCGGACTGTACATTGTTGTCTTATTGTCTTTGGAGTGAGATGGATCAGATGGAGGCTGTAGAGGAGATGGTGAACGCTGCCATTCAGAAAAGTGCCGAAGGCTATCTGCTGAATATAAAAGGGCTGGAACAGGACATGGAAGAACTGAAAGAGCGACAGTCGTCCGAACACAGTTTGCGTGAAGTGAACGATCCGGGCATACAGGTCATCGATACTTACTATTATCAGGTAGAGGGCGTCCGGATGAAAGAACGCCTCCTTATTTTTGCCGCCGACTATCAACATCTGGATCAGACTGGTAAATTATTTTATCTGCATAAGGACAAGTACAAAGCCAACTGCTGTATTCTGAAAAAATATGATGCCATACTTCATGCCAAAGTTCCGCGTAATAAAATATATACGTTGAAAAAAGGGCTTCGTTCCATTTATATCAATAATTATGAATATCACTTGATGTGCTATGAGGATTGTCCTCCACCACCGCCCGAACCCGAGCCGGAGGATTTCGGAGCCAAATATAAATCGGTGGCCGAAGCGTTGGACAGGGTGGAGAAGGATTGGTCCGGGCTATTGGATGCGGAAACGGAATATTATGAGAAGCATTTGTTTCTCAGCGAAAAGCAGCGGGCTTCCATGCGGAGGATGCTTCGCCACCAGAAGAATACCATAGACCGATATAAGAATGATTTGAACGAAATGGCAGATGCGTACCGAAAAGAGAACCAGGAATATAAGGTTGAG
>JAGBAI010000059.1 GCA_017939025.1 Oscillospiraceae bacterium | reverse complement strand
TTTGCAGGAAATGCTGCACATCATTTGTGTCCATTTCCACAGTACCTTGCATAGCAACATATCGCAATCTAGGTCCACAATCCTTGCACGCTATCGTCTGTGCATGACGACGAATATTTCCTTTTTCCGTATATTCTTTTTGGTGGTGGTCATGCGCGTGCCCACAGCCACACTCGTGGTCGTGGTGGTGCTCATGGTGATGGTCATGGCCGCAGGAACACTCGTGGTCATGGTGGTGCTCGTGCCCACAGCCACACTCGTGGTCGTGGAGGTGTTCATGGTGATGGTCATGACCGCAGCCGCAGTGTTCACTGTGCTCGTGGTGGGAATGCTCCCGGCGGGGGTGCTTGGGGGCTTTGTCCCGGGGGTAGATGACGGCGCTGTGCTCAATGGAGCGGGCGATTTTGGTCATCTCCGGCAGAAGAGCGTCGGGATCCTCGGCGGTGACCCGGAGCTGCTTGGTGGAGAAGGTGATGGTGGCCTCCTGCACCTGCTCAAGGGCGTTGATTTTGGATTCAATCTTGGCTGCACAGTTGGCACAGTCCAGATTTTCTATGATATAGACCTTTTTTGCCATGGGGGTGCCTCCTTATATGCTTTAACATATGAGCAATCGTTCATGTGATTAGTATACTACCGTGGAGGAATGTTGTCAATAGGATGGTAAGAAAATGGGAATGGGTTGACGAAAAATAATTCTTTTTGGTTTGGTGCATGGGTATGTGCAACTTTCGGGGGGCGTGGGAGTAGGGGTGAGGAGAGGTTTTTATGGAACTGCAATATTCTGAAAAGCAAGAGGTGGTGATGTCCTGGTGGCGGGCTGACAGTGAATATTTTGACCGGGAGGCGATTCTTTGCGATGGGGCGGTGCGGTCGGGAAAAACGCTGGCAATGGGGATCAGCTTTTTTCAGTGGGCTATGACCTGCTTTTGCGGAAAGAAGTTTGGGATCTGCGGGAAGACCATCGGGTCTGTCCGGCGGAATCTGCTGAGCGCGGTGCGTCCCTGGCTGGAAAAGGATGAAATGGTGTGGAAGGAGAAACGGTCGGAGAATCTGCTGGTGGTCAAGTGGCAGGAGAAGGAAAATGAATTTTATCTCTTCGGCGGTAAGGATGAGAGCTCAGCGGACTATATTCAGGGCATTACCCTGGCGGGGGTGCTGCTGGATGAAGCGGCGCTGATGCCCCGATCCTTTGTGGAGCAGGCCTTGGCCCGGTGCTCGGAGACCGGGAGCCGGATTTGGTTCAACTGTAACCCGGCGGGGCCCCGGCACTGGCTGTACACCGAATGGATCCAGGAGGCGGAAAAGCGGAACTGTCTGCGGCTGCATTTTACCATGGAGGACAATCCGGGACTGACGGAACAGGTGCGGCAGCGGTATCGGAAGCTGTACAGCGGTGTCTTTTACCAGCGCTACATATTGGGGTTGTGGGTACAGGCAGAAGGGCGGGTCTATGATTTTTTCGACAGCAAGATGGTGGGCACGGCACCGGAATACTGCGACAAATGGTATGTGTCCTGCGACTATGGTACCGTGAATCCCACTTCCATGGGACTCTGGGGGCGGCATGGCGGTGTTTGGTACCGGGTGAAGGAATTCTACTTCGATTCCCGGAAGGAACAGCGGCAGATGACCGATGCGGAATATGCGGCTGCTTTGGACAAACTGGCGGAAGGGCGGAAACTCACGGCGGTGATCGTGGATCCGTCAGCGGCCAGCTTTATAGAGGTGCTGCGGCGCAGAGGCGTGCCGGTGAAAAAAGCGAAGAATGATGTGCTTTCCGGCATCCGGCTGACGGCGGATGCACTAAAAAGCGGGAAAATCGTCATCTGCTCCGGGTGCGGCGATTGTCTGCGGGAAATGGATGAGTATGTTTGGGATTTGAGCAGCGGCAGCGGTGACCGGGTGAAGAAGGAACACGATCACGCTATGGACGACATGCGGTATTTTGTGTCCACGGTGCTGGGAGAGTATACCGGCAGTGCGTTTGTGGCCTGTGCGGTACAGAGACGGAGATAAATTGGCGTTTGGCGGGCTGGTTCAAATTTGCAGCTGTAGGGGCGGGGCAGTGCCCCGCCCACACGTTAGCGACAATTGAGCGGTAGAATACTGTGGAAATCGGAACGATTCCGGAAATACTAACCATTCCGTAATCGTCAGGTTGTGGGAGGGGCACTGCCCCTCCCCTACAGTGGTGTTGTTTGTAACTGCTCTATAAATTCCAATTTGGAAAGGAGTTTTTATGAGAAGGAAGAAGGAAAAACGGCCTGTGGCGGCGGTTTGCCAGCTGCGGAATGGTGCGCAGCATCCCTTTGGTGCGGTGCGGAGCTTTGTGCCTTTGGGTGGAGGGGAGGAACAGGTATACCGGCAGCTGCGGGAGGCGATTCCGGTGCTGGATGCGGCGGTGTGCAAGATGGTGCGGCTATGCGGCGGATTCCAGGTGCAGTGCCGGAGCCGGGATGCCCAGGAGAAGCTGAACGATTTTCTGAGAAATGTTCCCTGTGGGCGGGGGCAAATGGGGATCGAAAGCTTCCTGAGTGGATATTTGGACAGCTTGCTGACCTATGGCCGGGCCATTGGGGAACTGGTGGTGGCTGGAGGGAAGCTCCGGGCGGTCTGCTGGGGAGATGTGACGGCGCTGGAAGTGCAGGAGGGGGAAGGCCCTCTGGATCTGGTCATCTGGGGCATGGATGAGCGTGGGCGGATGCGGCCGCTGCCTTACCAGCAGCTGCTGCTGTTTACCACCTGGCATCCGGCACCGGAACATCCTTACGGGGTGAGTTTATTCCGGGGAATGCCCTTTCTGGCGGACATTCTGCTGAAAATTTACAACACACTGGGTACCAACTGGGAAAGGGCCGGCAATGTGCGCTACAGCGTCATCTGCAAGGGCGGCGAGGAGCTGGACGGTGTGGCGGCACAGGAACGGGGAAAGGCTGTGGCTGCGGAATGGGCACGGGCCATGGAGGACTGCAAAAACGGAACTGTCCGGGATTTTGTTGCCGTAGGAGATGTGGAGATCAAGGTCATTGGCGGAGAGGCACCCATTTTGGACTCGGAGGTACCGGTAAGGCAGATCCTGGAGCAGCTGATTGCCAAAACAGGATTGCCGCCCTTCCTGCTGGGGTTGAACTGGAGCACCACAGAACGGATGAGTACCCAGCAGGCTGATTTGCTGACATCGGAGCTGTGGGCGCTGCGCCGGGCGGTGGAGCCTGCCATGATGCGGATCTGCCGGATGTACCTGGCGTTGGAAGGGCTGGATGACCGGGTGGATATTTTATGGGATGACATTTCCTTGCAGGATATCACCCAGGAGGCTCAGGCAGAGCTGTATAGGGCCCAGGCGGAGAAATACCGAATGGATGCGGAAAGATAAATTGCAGTTTGTGCGGCCAGTGGCCGCTGACAATGGCGTGACTACAGCCCGGCAATCAACCCAGACCATTGGGTACCGCCCGGTTCGATAACGTGTACAAATGGCATCATCGAACCGGGCCGACCACCCAGGAGTCCTGGATGACAAACCAGCCGAAGTCACGCCATTGGAAGCGCGCACTGCGCGCTAAACTGCAATTTGAGAAAATGAAGGAGGAATATATTTGGACATCAGAAAGGGAACGGAAGTGGCTGGAGGCGGGGTGCCTACTGCGGTGCAGCTGGAGGCTATCAATGCACTGGCGAAGGCGCGGCTCAACGGGGAACAGGTATATGTGTTTTCCCTGCGGCTGTGCGATGACCAGGTGGATCGGGATGGGGAACGGTTTGATACGGCAGCGCTGCCGGCGCTGGCAAAGCTGTTCATCGGCAAGACCGGTATCATCGACCACCAATGGAGTGCGGACAAGCAGGTGGCCCGGATCTTTGAGGCCCAGGTGGTGAAGGAGAACGGTGTCAGCTATATCAAGGCCTGGGCGTATATCCGCCGGGGCGGCAGCAATGACGAGGTTATTGCGGACATTGAAGCGGGAATTAAAAAGGAGGTTTCCGTGGGCTGCGCCATGGGCCGGAGTATCTGCTCTGTCTGCGGCAGTGAATACGGTACCTGCGGACATTTGAAGGGAGAACACTACGACGGGCAGGTTTGCTGTGCGGTTTTGCAGGAGCCGGTGGATGCCTACGAGTTTTCTTTTGTGGCGGTACCCGCCCAGCGGGAGGCCGGGGTGCTGAAGGGCTTTGCAGGAAAACGGAAGCTGAAAGACTTGGCGGAGGAATTTGGTGTACAGGCGGAATACCGGGCGCTGGTGAAGGAGGCAGAACTGGGAAAACGGTATGAAAAGCAGCTGCACGATGAGATCGTACGGCTGGGGCTGATCCTGGAACTGGGGATTTCCGAGCCGGTGCTGCGCAGTTTGACCAAGGCTGCGGCGGTGGAGGATCTGCTGGCGCTGAAAGATGTGCTGGAAAAACGGGTCAATGAAATGCTGCCGACTACGTGTCAGCTGTGGGGACGGAAGGAAATGGCGGAAGTGGAAAGCGGTTTTTTGATTTAATGCAGAATTCAAGCTGCAAGATGCGGAATGAATTTGCGATATAATTTTATTTTTGGAGGTAAAAAGTATGGGTTTTGACAATCTGAAACTGGAAAAGGGTATGTATCGGCAGGAGGGTATGAGCTTTACCCAGGTGCTGGAATCTCTGGATCCCAGCGAGAATTACCGGGGCACCGCACTGGAGGGCACCGATGCCTTTCAGCGGCAGCTGAAGCGCTTCGGCATCCGGGTGAAGGGTGCGGGATCTTCTCCTGTAGAGAAGTTCTTCCGTACCATGGATTCTGCTGTGCTGTTCCCTGAGTACATTGCAAGAACCGTGCGGCAGGGCTTGGAGGAAAACGACATCCTGCCTGCCATCGTGGCAACCACTACGGTCATCGATTCTCTGGATTACCGTTCCATCTACTCCAATCCCAACGACGAGGATCTGGATCTGGAAGATGTGGAGGAGGGTGCTGCCATTCCTGAAACCGAGGTGAAAACCAAGGAGCATCTGGTGAAACTTACCAAGCGGGGCCGGATGCTGGTGGCATCTTATGAAGCGCTGCGGTTCCAGAAGCTGGATCTGTTCAGCGTCATGCTGCGCCAGATCGGTGCCCACATCCAGAAGCAGCAGATGGCGGATGCGGTGAAGGTGCTGGTGGATGGCGACGGCAATGACAATGCGGCCATCCAGTATACCATTGGTACCAGCCCCATTTCCGGCACCAAGGGCACGCTGGGCTATGATCAGCTGGTGGAATTCTGGGGTCAGTTTGATCCTTACACCATGAACACCATCCTGTGTTCCACCGGTACCATGACCGGAATGCTGAAGATCCCCGAACTGCAGAATCCTCTTACCGGACTGAATTTCCAGGGTACCGGCAAGCTGTCTACCCCTCTGGGTGCCCAGCTGCACCGTACCTCTGCGGTTGCTGACGGTGTGATCATTGGTCTGGACAACCGCTATGCCCTGGAGCTGGTACGGGCAGGGGATGTGCTGGTGGAATACGATAAGCTGATCGACCGGCAGCTGGAGCGGGCTGCCATCACTTCTATCGCTGGCTTTGGCAAGATCTGCGACGGCGCTGCGGCGGTGCTGAACGTATGATGAAGGAACTGGCATTTGCTCAGGCGCTGCTGCTGACCGGAGAGCTGGAACCGAAGCAGCGGGAGCTGCTTCGGATACTCTGCGGCGCAGCGGTTTCTTCCCTGCAGCTTCGGCTGAAGGAAGGTCTGAAGCAGGAGGCGTATGCACAGGATCTGATCAGCGCGGCAAGCCTGTATGCGGTGGCGGCTTTGGGTGCATCCTCAGAGGAAATGGTGCTGGAAGAATTCAAGGCAGGTGACCTGAGTGTAAAACAGAGCGGCGGGAAGAAGGATACCGCCGCTCTGGCCCTGGAAAAACAGGCGCAGATGCTGATGAAGCCTTATCTTGCCGACAGCTTTGCCTTTGTGGGGGTGTGACATGCGGCAGACGGTGGAAAAAGTCATGGCACGCCATGGTACGGATATGTGTATTGTCAGCAATGGGACAGAAAAAGCCGCCCGGGGATTTTTCCGGGCGGTGAACTCCAAAAGCTGGCAGAGTATGGAAAGTGAGGCGAATATGCTCGGCGAGATCACCCGGGGCCAGTATGTGTACATGGGCCCGGCGGGCATTGCTGTAAAGGAAGGGGATACGCTGCTGGTTGGAAACCGCAGCTATCTGTTCCGCCGGGTGGAGCCTTACTATTATGGCAATGAGGTAGTCTATTTATGGGGGCTGTGTGTTGAGAGGGGCGTGAATGATACTTGGGGTACTCAATCTTAGAACTGGTGCTGCGGCGGCTTCGGGAAGAGGGCTTTGCGGCAAGTGTGGCCTATCCCGGACAGGTGTTTCCGCAGATCAGTGAAACTGTGGCGGCAGTGCACATTGAGAAGGTGGACCGGGCGAATCTGTCTGTGACCATTGAGATCACCATGGTATGCCCTGCCTCCATGGGCGGCAGCCGGTGTGAGATGGACGCCCTGCGGGCCACGGAGGTTCTGCGCTGGTCCGGTGCGGTCTGTATCCAGAACGGGTGCAGCTATGATGGTGTGGCTCAGGTGTACACGGTGTCGATCCTGGCAACCTACACCGGCGTTACCGATGAGGACAGCTGTGTGATCTGGCCCGGCTTTTACTGCTATGTGGCGAACCGGTATCAGCGGTATGCGGTAGACTTCCAGACGGAACAGACCACAGATGTGCAGGTGGTTCACGGCATTGGAGAACCTGGGGCTGTGGGGATTCAGCCGGGGCGGGAACTGTGGCAGCTGCGTCTGGAAGAGCTGATCCCGGCAGGGTCTGCGGAGGAAGCAGAGCCCGAGGGAGAATTCCAGGTGATGGTGGTTTCTGATCTGACTACGGAAACCTATTATGGCTGCCGGTGGACTTCTGTTCTGCGGCAGCGCAGTCGGGAAGGCCTTCGCCGGATCCGTAAGGGATATGCCCTGCGACGGGAGGTTGAATAACATGAATATGAAGTTCAAGGACTATGTTTGGCCCAACAATCCCCAGACCTACCAGGAGGTTTTACACCGGGAGCCGCTGTACGTGACGAAGGACGGGGTCACCTCCTACAGCAAAATGAGCACTACAGGCCGGGTCATTACCGGCAGCGGGGCTTTTTTCGGACAGACGGCCTATGAGGATATCCGGGAGCTGGTGACACTGGCAGAGGATACCACACCGGGGGAGCTGATCCATCCGGTGCTGGGAATCCGGTACTGTTATCTGACGAAGCTGGAGGTGAGCCAGGAACCCCGGGAGGAATTTATTTCCTACAGCTTTGAATTTATTCAGGCAAAGGAAGACGGAACCGTACCGCGGTAAAACAAAAATGGGCATGCCGGGAAGGCATGCCCATTTTTCTTACTCTTCGAATTCCAGAACGTCTTTGAACTTTTCCTTGAAAATGCCGAAAACCGTGTCCAGCACCTTTTCATCTTCCACGGCCAGGTAGTTCTCCACTTCTTCGTCCACAGGCTCCACCTGCAGAATGACGATCTCATTGGATTCCTCGGGCATCAGCACCAGATATTCAGTGCCTTCCAGCTCGATGCAGTCCAGATATTCAAAATTGGTATCCACACCGTTTTCGTCGGTCAGAGTCAGAATGCTGACTTCCTCTTCTTCCATGAGCAGGTTTTCGTTTTCCATGGGATATCCTCCTAATCAATTGATTCTGGTTGGATTATACCTTAAATTCCACATAAAAGCAAGATGTACTTACGCAGGCTGAAAACAGACGGCTGAAAATCTTAATAATTTAATCGACACAGAGTGCTTGCATCCTGTGGAGTATTATGGTAAACTGTTTCCGTTATGGTAAACTAAAGGATGATGATTATTCCGTGAAAAAAACTTTGTGGGCGGCAGTACTTTGTGCGGCAGTGCTGTTAGCCGGTTGTGTGAAAAGTTCCTCTGCCACAGTGCAGGGACAGGCGGCTTCTGGGGCCACGGTGCCTGCTGATGGCAATGGGCAGGATGTGACCTGTAAGGGCAGCTATACCGGTGCTGACGATATGGATGCTGCGGTTGCCCGGGTGGGAGACGCGGTGCTGACCAATGAAAAATTACAGATCTGGTATTGGGCAGAAGTGAACCAGTACCGGCAGGATCAGAGAACCCCGGCACCGGACTTTGATATGGCCCTGGATATACAGCCCTGTCCGCTGGACAGCAGCGTTGCCAGCTGGCAGCAGTATTTTCTGAAAGCGGCCCTGAACCGCTGGCACATGGCCCAGGCTCTGACCAGCCATGCCCGGGATGTGGCACTGCCCACGGAGGATGCGTATACAGGTGATCCGGAGATCCTGGAAGACTATATGGGGGAAATGCCGGCATCGAAGCTGCTTTACGGCTACGATCCTTACTATAAGCCCAATACCCTGCACCAGAACTATCTGGATAGTCTGGAGCAGAGATATACAGGTGCAGAGCTGGAAATGGCCAGATGTGTAAACTATGCCTATATGTATTTTACGACGCTCACCTATAATCTGGAAGTGCCGGAGGAAGTCGGCACGGAGCGGACATCCGACCGGGTTTCTTTCCGGCACATTCTGCTGACTCCCGGAGAAGGAGAAAGCCGGGAGGACTGTCTGACCCGGGCAGTGTCGCTGCTGGAGGAATGGGCGAAGGGAAGAAACGCCGGGGCGGATACCTTTGCCCAGTTGGCAAGCCGGCATTCCCAGGATCCGGCATCTGCCAAAAGCGGCGGTCTTTACCGGAATCTGCGGTGGGAACAGCTGCCGGAGGAACTGGCCTGCTGGTGCTTTGCGGAGGAACGGCTGGAAGGGGATACCGCTGTGGTGGTCACTGACTTTGGGGTACATATTCTGTATTTCCAGAGCTGGGAAGATCCCGCGGCAAAGCAGGCTGCCCGGGAGATGGAGGCACAGAAAGAGTTGCTGTGCAGGATCCGGGAGCAATACCCTCTGGAGGCAGAATACGGGGATATGGTTCTGGAGGAAAGAACGACAGGACTGTCAGTGTCCGATATGCTTTACCCGGATGTGGCCCATGAACGGTTCCCGGAGGTGCCCCTTTACTTGCAGCAGGACTATTTTCACACCCTGTATGGAGAATACTGGATCAGAACCAACGGCTGTGGTATCACGTCCCTTGCCATGCTGGCCAGCTATATGGCAGACGATGAGCTGACACCGCCGGAAATGTGCGCCCGGTATGGCCGCTACAGCCGCCCTACCGGAACGGCCGGAAGCCTGTTTGAAGAGGCACCGCCTCAGCTGGGCTTTTATCTGCTGACGAAGAGCTATGACTGGCGGGAGGCCCGGGACTATATGGAAGAAGGTTATCCGGTGATCGTGGTTCAGCACAAGGGCTATTGGACCAGCGGCGGCCATTATCTGGTGCTGGAAAAGCTGACGGAGGATGGCATGGTGCAGGTGCGGGATTCCAATATGTTCAACTACCGCAAGTTGTTGCGTCACAAGGATGACAAATTCCCCTGGGATACCCTTCAGTCCGGCGGAAAATGCTACTGGATCTACGAAAAGAAGGTCACGGCAAATCCGGCCTGCACGCGCTGCGGCGAACCGGAGATGCTGGAAAAAAGAATCGTTTCCGATTACCTGTGTGAAAAATGCGAAACAGCAATGGTTCGAAGAAACAGCTACCTGACACTGCAATGACAAAACCCCGGAGGGCTGAATGGCCCTTCGGGGTTTTTGCTGTCATATTGGCGTATTACGATTCCTTGGTGATCTTGCCGGTGATATGCTCGGGGATGAGGGTAAAGACCAGAAGGCCGCTGCTGTATTTCCGGATCTCATCTTCGATATATGCGGAGTCAGAAGTGTATTTATAGCTTAATCGGCGGGTCAGTTCGATGGCTTTGGAGGGATCTTCAATGACCTGTACCCGGCCGAAAACGATGACGCTTTTGATATTCAGCGCCCAGTCGCCGGGCATACGGTAACCCTCGTCATAGATGCAGAAGGAGGCCTTGTCGCAGCGGCGGATGGCATCGACCTTGTGACCGGCCTTGCCGCTGTGGAAATAGATCTGCCCATCCTCGGGGTTATACCAATGGTCGATAGGAAGGCCGTAGGGATAGCCGTTGTCACCGATGACAGACAGGACACCCCGGGGCTGCTGCTGAAGCAGGCGGATACATTCTTCCTGAGAAAGCTGCTGTTTGACTCTTGCAAGATTGCGGAACATATTGTCATACCTTTCCATATTGGATTTGAGGATGCTGGTTTTGCAGCCTTTGCAGCAGAGCTTCGGCGCTTTTGGGAACATCATCCCCGATGTGGAGCACCAGTTCGCTGCCGTCGTTCAGTACAAGCACCAG
Organism: Oscillospiraceae bacterium; assembly: GCA_017939025.1. The sequence continues at coordinate 4,617 of JAGBAI010000059.1, read as the reverse complement.
CCATTCGATAATAAAGCTTCTGCCGCCGCAGCAGAGCCTGCCGTAGACCGGCTCAACCCGGCGGAAAATGCGCTGCACATTTGTCAGAGGGATTCGGTACCAGCGAAGCCCGGATTTCCAGAAGATTCCGTCCTTTCCGGGGCGGATTTTTTCATAGAGGGAGGCGGCGGCAAAATCCGCGTCCACAGCGGGATTTTCCCCTTTTACATAGCGGTAGGGTTTATAGTTGACCATAAGAACGCTCCTTCCATTTTTTTCTTTTATAATAGCAAAAAATGGAGGAGATTACTGTGATGTTATCACACAAGCGTGGTGCGTTTCAGAATGCGGCGCAACAGCGTGTCGATGGCGTTTTCAATTGGCTTTGCCACAGTTTTCTGGCGAAGCCAATCAATGGCGGTACAGACACAGTAGACCAGGAGCACGGAGAGAATCAGTCGGGGAATGAAGGAACCGGAGGTGAAATAATTGCCCCAGTGGAGCCAGTTTTTCCAAAGCAGCTCCCGGATGGGCGGATTTTCGTGGATCAGGTATACACCAAAGGTGCAGCCGCTGACAGTATTCACAAACCGGCTGGAAAAAGGCTTGCTATAAACGGCAATGGCAAAGAAACCAACAGCCCACAGCAGAATAAACAGGGAATTACGGTCATAAAGGCCAGCGGAGGCGCCGAACGCTTCAGGGGTATAGCGTTCCAGAAAGGCAAAGAGCAGCGTCAGCCCATACAGCATGCCGATACCCAACAGGGAAATTCCGACACGCAGGGCTGGTTTTTTCAGCAGATTGTCCGGATACAGACGGAAGTAGGCACCCAAAAGATAAAACAGAAGGAACTGCGGGATCTCGCTGCCATACATGGACTGCTTTGTTACGGTGGGGATTACGACCCAGCACAGGAGCATAATGGTGAGCATGGCTTCCAGCTGCCGACGGGTCAGAGCGGAAAGCATCCGGTTCAGAAAGGGGCTCAGCAGATAGAGGATCATGTAGGCGGTAAAAAACCAGTATTCGTTGAATATGGTGGGGAAAAACACGGCAAGAAGGGCATTGCCGCTGTATTCCCAGCCAAACCCGAAGCGGCACAGAAGAAACAGGGTGATGGAATAGAACCAGACCTGTCCCAGCTGGCGGCTGAAAGCGCGGATGCGGAAGGTGCCGGTGCACTGGAAATAACCGGTGATCAGGACGAAAACAACCACACCCAGATCCCCCAGCAGTCCGAACCGGACAAACAGCCGGTTGATGCTCAAGGGAGAATAGGTATAATCAAAGCCGCTGTGATAGCAGATATGAGAAAGCACAATAGCCAGCATGGCGAAGATCCGCAGCAGCTCAATGGCGGAATTGCGGGATGCTTTTGCAGACGTGGACATGGGATCCCTCCCGGCGTATAAGATGGAACAATTATATCAGAGGTTTGCATGGATGTAAAGAATACGGGGAGGGAGAAATGGCGGTTTGCGGTGGAAATGTTGCTGCGGATGTGTTATAATGACAGAAAATACAGCAATGGAGGCAAAGTATGCTGCCGGAAGAATTTTTGATCCGAATGAAAAAACAGCTGGGCGGGGAATATGAGGCGTTTCTGGAAAGCCTGGAGCGGCCCCGGGCGGTGGCGCTGCGGTTCAATCCGCTGAAGGGTGACCGGGCGGCACTGCCCTTTGTGGGACAGCCGGTGCCCTGGGAACCGGAAGGGGTTTACTATGACCCGGAGGCCCGGCCCGGTCTGCACGTTTATCACGAAGCCGGCGTATATTATTTGCAGGAGGCCAGCGCCATGGCACCGGTAGCGCTGCTGGATCCCCAGCCCGGTGAGCGAATCTGTGACCTGTGTGCCGCCCCCGGCGGAAAGACTACCCAGATCGCGGGGCGGATGCGGGGAGAGGGATTTCTGCTGTGCAATGAGATAAACCCCAAGCGGGCCAGGATCCTTTCCCGGAATATCGAGCGGATGGGGGTCGCCAATGCCCTGGTGACCAATGAGCATCCGGAAAAGCTGGCGAAGAAATATCCTGCCTGTTTTGACCGGGTGCTGGTGGATGCGCCCTGCTCCGGCGAGGGTATGTTCCGCAAGGAGGAGGCTGCTGTCACAGACTGGAGCCAGGAGACGGTGGAGATGTGCGCCCGGCGGCAGGGGGAGATTTTACATTCTGCCGCGGAGCTGGTGCGGCCCGGCGGGCGGCTGGTATATTCCACCTGCACCTTTGCCCCGGAGGAGGATGAGGAGGCAGTGGCGGCATTTCTGTCGGCCCATCCGGAATTTGTTCCGGAAACAGTGGAAGGATCCTGGTTTGAAAAGGGTGAGAATGGTTCCTTCCGGATGTGGCCCCATAAACTGCTGGGCGAAGGACATTTTGCCGCGGTTTTCCGCAAAGCAGAGGGAGATGCGGAGGAAATCCCGGAAATGAAGGGAGAGAAACTGCCGAAGCAGTGGGAAATCTTTGCAAAAGAGCTGGGGATCAGACTACCGGAGGGGAAGGCGGTGACCTTCGGCCAGAACCTGTACTGGGCCCCGAAAGAAATGCCGGATCTTTCCCGGCTGAAGGTGCTGCGGCCCGGTCTGGAGCTGGGGACGGTAAAAAAAGACCGGTTTGAACCGGCCCATGCTCTGGCCCTGTGGCTGAAGGACTGTGAACCGACCCAGAGCTACGGTGCGGAATCGGAAGAGATGAAAGCCTATATCCACGGTGAGGTGGTACCATCCCGGAAAAAAGGCTGGTGCCTGGTGAAAGCGGATGATTATTCCATCGGCTGGGGTAAGGGGGATGGAAGTGTGCTGAAAAATCACTATCCCAAGGGACTTCGCAGATAATGCAGTTTAGCGCATAGTGCGCGCTTCCAATGGCGTGACTTCGGCTGGTTTGTCATCCGGGACTCCCGGGTGGTCAGCCCGATTCGAAACTACCATTTGTATACGCTATCGAACTGGGCGGTACTTAATGGTTTTGGTCAATTACCCAGCTGATCTCCGCGCTAAGAGCCGTCCTTCGGACGGTTGCGCTCCGAAACGCGCCTGCGGGCGCAGAGTCACGCCATTGGAAACCGACACTGTCGGCCCTCTTTTTTGGACTTTACATAATCTGCTTTCTGTGATATACTATGCTGGCGTATGTGCACAAGTTTTTGATTTTAATCATCACAAGGAGAGGATATCCTTGGCAAGATATGAAATTCATGGCGGAAAGCCTTTGAACGGCACCGTCACCATCAGCGGCGCGAAAAACGCGGCCGTGGCGATTCTGCCTGCGGCGCTGCTGGTCAGCGGTAAATGCCGCATTGAAAACGTGCCCAATATTTCCGATGTCCGGATCTTAATGAGCATTCTGGACCGGATGGGTGCAAAGATCGTGTCTCCCGAGCGGAATGTGGTGGAGATCGATTGCTCCGAAGTCCAGTGTACCGAACCGGATGCGGATCTGGTGAAGAAGATGCGTGCCAGTTATTACCTGATGGGTGCTCTGCTGGGACGTTTTGGCAAGGCCCATGTGGCACTGCCCGGCGGCTGCAACTTTGCCTCCCGCCCCATTGACCAGCACATCAAGGGTTTTGAGATGCTGGGCGCGCTGGTGGACGAAACGGAGGAATATGTGGCCCTGGAGCCCGGCGAGGACGGTCTCCGTGGTACCCGGATCAATCTGGATATGGCCTCTGTGGGCGCTACCGTCAATATCATGCTGGCGGCCTGCCTGATTCCTGGCCAGACTATCATTGAGACCGCGGCCAAGGAGCCTCACATTGTGGATCTGGCCAACTTCTTAAATACCATGGGTGCCCGGATCATCGGCGCCGGTACCGATACCATCAAGATCCGGGGCGTCAATTCTTTGAAGGGCGGCACATATGCCATCATCCCCGACCAGATCGAGGCAGGTACATATATGGCGGCAGTTGCGGCTGCCGGCGGAAACGTACTGGTGCAGAACGTGATCCCCAAGCACATGGACTGCATCACCTCCAAGCTGCAGGAAATGGGTGCCAAGGTCATCAATTACGATGATGCCATCCGGGTCATCCGTACCGGAAAACTCAGAAGGGCAACTGTCAAGACCCGGCCCTATCCCGGTTTCCCCACGGATATGCAGGCCCAGATCTGTGTGTGTATGGCTCTGGCGGGCGGTACCAGCTATCTGACGGAAAGTGTCTACGAGACCCGTTTCTTCGGCTACTGCACGGAACTGGAAAGTATGGGTGCCCATATCAAGATCAGCAACAAGACGGCTACGGTTTCCGGCGTGGAAAAGCTCCACGGTGCGACCGTCTGTGCCCACGACCTCCGGGCCGGTGCGGCGCTGGTCATTGCCGGCCTGGCTGCGGAAGGTGTTACCTATGTGGAGCACATCCACTTCATCGAGCGTGGTTATGAGCATCTGATCCGGAAGCTGACGGCTCTGGGTGCGGATATCCGCAGAATTGAAGATTAAAAAGCAGCGGCTTGGAATACCAAGCCGCTGTTTGCAGATCCTATCATAAATAGATAAATTGCAGTTTGGCGCGCAGTGCGCGCTTCCAATGGCGTGACTACAGCCCGGCAATCAACCAAGACCATTGGGTACCGCCCGATTCGATGGCATATACAAATGGAGTCATCGAACCGGGCAGACCACCCAGGAGTCCCGG
>JAGBAI010000058.1 GCA_017939025.1 Oscillospiraceae bacterium | reverse complement strand
GTGACCGCCCTCATTGCGTGAGGCTGTGACTGGACGGGAGTATCATTATGCCTGTTGCCGGTTATCGCCCCGCTGGTGGCCATCCAGCGGTTATAGCAAACTGTTTTTCGCTCCGTACCGGAGCCGGAGAAAGCAAAACAGGCCGAAAAGAAAAGGTGAAATCTTGTTGCTTTCCCGGCAAGGCACATCCCAGCGCAGTTGCTAAAGTAGCTCATACTCATCACAATAACAACAGGAATGTGTTTGATGAATGGGTATGCTGTTTTCAAGGTGCAAACCCATTCATCCATAAAAGACAAACAGGTGAAGGAATGATCCCTTCACCTGTTTGCTCACTTAAAGGCCAAAATTAGCCCCATATTTTCAAATTATTTATTGCAGGCATTCACAGCTTGCATCGTATATCAGGATTCCATCGTTTCTAATAATGCTGTCAATCATCATGTCCGCTTCCACATGATATAATGATATACCATCCGGGCAACACAGTACCGATGAAATATCGTTTTTCAACGCAGTCAATCCAACTCGGGTACATCCGACAACATAGAAATTCATGCTGTTATTGTGTGCGTTGGTCAGATATACCTTTTCCGTGTAGTGCCGTTCAACGACTGGCTGCAAGGTTTTCTGTAAATCAGTAATGTTCTGCATGGACTATGTACCCTTCTCTTTCTCTAACATACAAAACGGGCAGCATTTCTGCTACCCATTTTTAATCTTCGTGCATTATACAGAATGAACACGGTTTTGTCAACGGAATGTCTGCCGCATCCCGCTAGGAGGGGCGTTGCCCCTCCAGTCCAGATTTTTTGGTAGCCTACATTATAACGTATGGTACAATCCCCGATAGTCCGGCTGCTCATATTTCTGACATAGGCATAACTGTCCAGCAGGCAGATTAGCCTACCGCTTCCCCAGTCTCCATCTTGGGCATTTGTGTATTGACAAAAACTACCAGCTTTATTGCGTGTCCATCAGGAATCCCGATTGTTATCTCCTGTTCTTCTGTCAGTTCCATACTGCTGGCTTTAAGCCCCAGTTCTTCGGCGGCAAGCTGGATCTGAGACAGAATATCTTCTTTTGACAGAACTGCATCCTCGGTACTGGTAACTACCAGCGCCACACCAGCCATTCCACCGCCCCGGTTACCGGGCTGTCTGCCATCTTCGCCGCGACCCTGGCCACCTTCCGGCTTTTCTCCCTCCGGGAAAGCGCCATCCATATTTTCGGGAAGATTTCCTTCGTCCCATTCCGGCTTGGTTCCCTCCGGAATCTCACCCTCGGTTCTTTCTCCATAGGGGGGTGTCATATTTTCAGGATGTTCACCGTCAAAGTTTTCTCCCTCCGGACGCTCTCTGCCGCCATGCCCCTGCATTAGCTGCATCAGAACTTCCGTATCTGTAACTTCAGAAATTGACCACAAATCACTTTCCTCTATAACTGCGTTCAGTCCGGCCTGTATCAGTTCCTGCACATCTTCCTCTGGAACTTCCACCTGATCCGGTGTCATCTCCGGTGCTTCTATCACTCTATTAGGAATCTCCTGCTGGGATAGTGCGTCTGTCTGTGCAATCTCTGTAACCGTTTTGTTGCCGCATCCGGTTAAGGATGCAGCCAGCAGGCAAAAAAACGCTGCCATGGAAATCGTTTTCTTGATCGTGTTTTTCATAAAGGTATCCTTTCACATTGTAGAAATTATTATCGTCCGCCCAGCATTCTGCCAAAGTTAAAGCCTCTGCCCTGCTGCTGAGGTGAATCGGAACCAACATAGGTGTCAAAATATTCATAGTAACAGGTTTCACCGGCTGTAAAACCCTCCAAAATCTGCACATTTTCCCCGTCAGATACGCCGATGCTGACCACTACAGGATCACCCAGGGTACCGGTTTCCGCATCATAGCTGGTATAGAGGATGGAATCCACGCCGTCCTTCCCCAAGGCTGCCACGGGAACACAGGGAACATTTTCGCAGGTTTCAAGCGTTATGAAGGCCGAGGAATACATACCCGGAAGCATTTCGCCGCTCTTTCCAAGGGTAACTTCCACAGTGAACTTACTGTTTCCGCCTTCATTTTCACCGCTGTTGGAAACCTTAGTGATCTCTGCGTCAAACTGTTCTCCGCCCAGGGCATCCACGGAAACCACTGCTGCCTGACCCACATAGATTTTGGTAATATCCAATTCGTCAATAGTGATGGATACCGTCATGTGTTCCTGAGAGGTTACGGACGCTACCGTCAGCTTTTCCAGGGAATAGGGTTCAAAGGTCTGCACCTGACCCATACCGCCAGTCATTCCACCGCCTGCACTCATACCGTCAGATGCAGTTCCGCCAGTATTCGTGCCTGTCTGCTGTCCCGGTGCTCCCTGGGATTCCTGGATGGCATCTTTGGACACCAGTCTCACCGTTCCTTTATTGTTCACCACGATCAGGAAGGTATCTCCCACAGCCAGTTCATTGGTTTTAATGAGTTCACTGGTATATTCCCGTTCAACTGTCAGATCCGCTGCGGAAGCAGATACCTTCGGTGGCTTGGACAGATCTGTAATGGTATAGCTGTACAGGGTCTGCTTGACCTTCGCCCAGCTGTCCTTGATTTCCACTATTTGGGCCACATAGCCGGTGTATACAGTTGTTTCAGCGGTCACAATCTTCAGAACATATTCTTTGGACAGCTGACTTTGTGTTGCAGTATCCGTATAAGTTACCTTCACGGTAAACGTACCCTCATAGGTGGGTGTTCCGGAGATCACACCGGTCTGTTCGTGAATCACCAAACCGCCGGGCAGATTCTCGGCACTCCATGTACCTGCTGTGCTTCCGGATACCTGCATGGGATAGGTGTAGGATTGGCCAACAACACCAGCTGCCAGCATCTCCGTGGTAATTGCGGGAACTGACGGAGTGGTGGATGTTTCCATAACCGTCAATGTAAGGGATGCTGTTGCCTCTTTTCCTGTTGTGGGTGTGAAAGTTACCGTAACCGTATAGCTTCCGGCAGCTGTGGGAGTTGTTCCCGTAATCGTTCCGTCGCTAATCAAAAGCCAATCTGGGGTCACCGACCAATTACCTTCCATGGTATCAGACAAGGTTACCGTTGCTGAATATTGCGTATTTACAAGCACGGAGGTTTCTCCCAACAATGTAATTGTCGGAGTATAGTTCTGGCAGCCTACTGTGTGACCTGTAGCATTTTCATCCAGTGTACAGCCACTGCCGCCATTGCAGTTCCCAGCTGCCTGCTCATTATCCAACAGACTGACCGATACATAGTTGTCACAGCCTTCGATATGCCCCTGAGCGTCCGGATCCAGTGCGCATCCCTCCACACCATTGCAGACAGAATCAGACTCCTCCAAAACTGTCGTCACAACTTTATTACATCCAGGCAAATGTCCTTCTGCTGCCACATCCAGCGTACAGCCATCTGCACCGTTGCAGATGCTGACAGGTGTATCCTGTACGATCTTACTGCATCCGGGCGCATGACCTTCTGCACTGGCATCCAGATTACAATTTGTTCCATCACAGCTAAATTCTTCTGTAACTTCTTCATCGGAAAGCAGGAAGGCTAAGAATCTGCTCCTGCTGTTTTCGGTCTGTGTAACCAGCCCGGTTTCACTACTTTCATCCAGCTTTACAAACCAGCGAACCTGTTCTTCATCGCCAATGGCCAGCAGGATGTCGCCTGCCTTGGCTGATCCGGAACTGTGCAACAGGCCGTTTTCATCCTGTGTATATACAGCGATTTCTCCGTTATAAGTCCAGCTTTCGGTCGTGTCGTTTACATCAACATAAAGTCCGGAAGCTGCTGCCAGATCTTCGATGTACATAGCTTTGGGATTGATACGAAGCTCCGTACCGCTGGCGGTTACTTCCGTGACGGTTACGGCATAGGCCACAAAGCCGTCTTTTTCCGGGCCAAAGAAGGACAGCAGATTCACAAACCATCCGTTACCATCATCAGCAAGAAGATACGCCCCATCCTCATCCACGCCGGTAACGATACCGTCGCAGGGTGCGGTAATGGTTTCCGTGCGGTACATGGTGAACAGCTCCTGCATCAGTTCTTCGTATTCCTGCCGCTGGTCAATGAGCCGCTGGAACTGGGCAGAGTTTCCGGTGTCCTCCAAAGTGAACAGGACTCTGCCAATGGCAACCGTATCATTTTCCGCAACCAGAACATCAGAAATCGTGCCGGAATAGGCGGTGGCACTCCAGGGGCTGAATACATACAGTTCTCCGGTTCCCAGTTCCTCCCCGGATTCCGTACTGACCGTTACCTTTGCACCTACGGAATAATTATCATCGTCCATGGTTATGGTGAGAACTCCTTCCAGGTTGGTTTTCACCCGGCCATCTGCTTCCGTTCCATCCGGCAAAGTGACCACGACGGTGTCACCTACATCCAAATTGGTTTCCTTCTCGATCTTTACCGCCATGGTATCATCCAGAGAAAGGACTGCCAGTGCGCCGTGATCTAACATCACATCCTGAACGGATTCTCCCTCGTTTGCATAGATCACCTTCACGGTGCCGCCAGCCAGAGCCTTGACACTGGTGGATGCGGTATCGCCGCTGGCAGCGGCAATTTCCTCTGCCAGATAGTCCAGAGTTTCCTGTACTTCGGTGATAGCGGTCATAACACTGACCTTATCCACCTTGGCGATTGCATCACCTTCTTTGACGGTGTCACCGTTGCCCACCAGATACTGTGTCAGCTTCACATTTTCGGGGATGCGGACATTTAAGGAGGCTTCGCTGGAAAGCTGTCCGCCGCCGATGATCTGGGTATCAATATCCTTATATTCCACAGTAGCAGACAGGATACTGGCCTGAGATCTATCTGTTTCAGCATTCTGGGATGCCAGCATGGGCATGACTGCCAAAAGCACCACAAGGATGCCGGTAATGGTCAGGCGAAAATATTTTCTTGTCTGCTTTTTCTGCTCTGTCGACTTTTTTTCTTTAGGCTTTTGAAATTTTCCCATGGTTTATCCTCCGTAATGCAGGGCATCGATGGGCTTCATCTTTGCCGCCTTGTTGGCAGGGTACATACCAAACACGATGCCGATGAAGAAGCAGAACACCACCGCAATGCACACCACGGGGATATTCAAAGCAAAGGTCATGCCCAGGGATGCCACAACGGTATTGACGATCTGCAAGATCGCCCAGCTGATAAAGATGCCCAGGCAGCAGCCCATCATGCACTGGACCACCGCTTCCATCAAAAACTGCATCAGAATGGTTCCCCGGCTGGCGCCGATGGCCTTGCGGATGCCGATTTCTCTTGTGCGTTCCGTCACCGTGACCATCATGATGTTCATAATGCCGATACCGCCAACCACCAGAGAAATGGCAGCGATACCGCCCAGCATCACTGTCAGCACGGAAGTGATGGAGCTGGTAGCATCCTCCAAGGCGTCCTGAGAGGTTACAGAAAACGCATCCTCGTCTTCTTCAAAGCGCTGCATGAGAAGCTGGGTCATGGTGTTTTCCGCATCTTCCACGGTGAAGTTTTCTGCGGCACTGACATAAAATTCCGTAATTTCCGAGGAAGCTGTGGTAGACAGCCGCACCAGAGATTCATAGGGAACATAAGCCACCATGGAACTGGAGGAGAACATACTGGTCAGACTGTCGTCACCATCGCTTAAAACACCTACAATGGTGAACTTTACATTGTTCAGAGAAATAGCTTGACCAACACAGTCTGCATAGCCAATGATCTCCTCTGCGGCAGCTTCATTGATGATGCACACATAGCTGCTGTTCTGGATATCGGCGGTTTTCAGAAACCGCCCCATCACCAGCTCCAGACCCTGGATATCATAGTATTCCGGAACAGTACCGTAGACGGTAAAGCTGCCGCTTTCTCCCTCTGCACTGCCGGTGATGGTATCGCTGATATAGGGAGCCGTCCTGCCGATGGTATCCTGCTTTTGTGTCCATTCATTTAAGGTATCCATGGTAATGGGAGAACCCTTATCGTCCTCAATGGTCACGGTGAGCAGGTTACTGCCCAGACTGGACAGGGTATCTGTGACGGAGGATGTGGCTCCATCCACCAAACTCACCAGCACCACCAATGCCACCACGCCGATGATAATGCCCAGCATGGTCAGCACGGCACGCATTTTGTTGGAGCCGATGGAGCGAAGGGCCATTTTTAAGGAAAGGATCATAGTGTCACCTCCGTAATCTTACCATCCAGAATATGGATGGCCCGCTGTGCCTGTTTGGCAATATCGTTATCATGGGTGATGACTACGATGGTATTGCCCTGGGCGTGAAGCTCGTGGAAAATGTCAATGATCTCCCGGCTGGTTTTAGAATCCAGTGCGCCGGTGGGTTCGTCTGCCAGAATCAGTTTTGGATTGGTGACAATGGCCCGGGCGATGGATACCCGCTGCTGCTGACCGCCGGACAGCTCCGTGGGCAAATGCTTGGCCCGTTGATACATATTCACCTTTTCCAGTGCCTGCTTCACCCGCTTCTGCCGCTCGGCTTTGGGAACCTTCTGGTAGATCAGCGGCAGCTCCACATTTTCCTCAGCGGTGAGCTTCTGGATCAGGTTATACTGCTGGAACACAAAGCCGATCTTTTCATTTCGGATTCGGGCCAGTTCGTTTTCGGAATAGGCTTCAATGGGAAGGTTATCCAGGTGATAGCTTCCCGCATCTGCAATGTCCAAGCAGCCGATAATATTCATCAGGGTGGATTTGCCGCTGCCGGAGGGGCCGATGATACTGACAAACTCATGGGGATAGATGTGCAATGTGGCATGGTCTAAGGCGCGGACCCGTTCATCGCCCACGATATAATATTTACAGAGGTCTTGAATATCGATCATAGCGTTACCTCTTAGCCACGGTTACCGGGCATACCGCCACCGCTGGGCATACCGCCGCCATTGTTACGGGAACCACCATTATTGCGATCACCACCAGGCATTTGTCCGCCAGACTGGTTTCCTCCCATGTTGGGCATAGCACCCATGTTGCCAAAGCCCATATTGCCGAAGGGATTCTGTTCCTCGGTATAGTAAACCGTATCGCCCTCGCTTAAGCCGGACTTGATCTCCACATAATTACTGTTGCTGATACCGGGGATCACATCTACACGGCCACCAAATTCTTCGGTTTCTTCATCGTAAGAAGTATAGACATAATAACCGGTGCTGGTCTGGTGCAGGGCCTCCACGGGGATAATAATGGCATCGTCCACGCCCTCTATCCGCACATCCACACTGGCGGTCATGCCTGGGATCATGCCCTCCACCTTGTCCAGCGTCACCACGGCGGTGTAAGCGCCGCTGCTGTCGGTCTTGTCGATCTCTGTAACGGTACCCTTTAAGGTATCCTCACTGACGGAGCTGACGGTCACATCCGCTTCCTGTCCCAACTCCAAAGAAAGGATATCCCCTTCATCCACGCTGATGGTGACAGACATACTCACATCGGCAGAGATGGTGATAATGTCGGTAATCTCCTCAGTTTCCTCCTCCGTTTCCTCGTCCAGATCCACAACAGAATAGATGCTGCCGGAGATAGGAGAGACCATACCACCGTAGCGTTGGATCTTCAGCAGTTCCAGCAGGGTTTCCTCCTTTTCGCTGCGACTGCGAAGCAGGGCGTCATAGCTGGCGGTGGAGGAGGTATCCGTCAGGGTAAACAGGGTGGTACCGGAATAGACCTGCTGATTCAGGCTGGTATTCACGGTCTTGATGGTACCGGCATACCCGGTGACTTTCAGAGGATTGTGTATGTAGAGCTTGCCGGAACCAAGCTCTGTCCCATCTTCATCCTTCACTTTCACTTCCTCGTCATACTCCGGGCCGTGGTCTGTCACCAGAATGGTTGCGTTTTTGCCTACTACGGATTTGACCGTACCTTCCATTTCCTCACCGTCAGAGAGGATCACCGCAACTGCATCACCTTCAGTAACGGCATCTGTTTCAATGTCAACAGCCATATAACCATCCAGAGAAATTTCAGCCAGACCACCATGATCCACCATAGCATCTTCCACCAGCATATCCGTTTCCCCGTAAATGATCTTCACTCGTCCGGGGACTCCTGCGGAAATGTAGCTACTGACGGTATCGCCCTCGGCATCGGTGATCTGATCATCCAGATCCTCGATTTCCTCCTGCAGCTCGGACATGGCGGTTCTCACGGTTGCCATATCTACTACTGCCAAAAGGTCGCCTTTTTCCACGGTATCACCATAGGCAACCAGAACTTCCGTAACCTCCACACCAGCAGGAACGGAAATGGTTTCCGTATCCACATTCAGCAGCATACCGGAGCCGGAAACCACTGTGCTGATAGTCCCTCGCTGGGCCTGCTCACTGAGGACTTCCTGTGCTTCTCCACCGAATTGCTCCCGAACCTGCCGCTGCAGGACTACCACAGCAGCAACCAGAATCACCGCCAAAACCATCACAATGGTCACAACGGTTCGGATCAGCTTTCTTTTTCGTGCCTTTTTGTTTCTGTTCAGTGTCTCAAAAAGGGCATCATCTTTGGATTGCAGTGGTGGCATGGTACTGGATGTTTCACTGCGTTGTTTCACTTTCTTTTTGAACATAATGGCTCCTTTCATACAAGAGGAAAATAGAGATTTCTCCTTGCAGGCTATTTTATTGCCTGTTCCTAAACTGTACTTAAAAGACACAAAATGTTCACAGGATAGCCATGCCTCATTTAAACTTCACTTTAACTTCATCAGATATAATATGCCCAAAAAGAAAAATGGGGGTATTATTATGCGTATATTGATGGCAGAGGACGAAACAGCTCTGGCGAAAGCGGTTGGAAGGATTCTGGAACGAAACAACTACAGCGTGGATATCGTTTACAACGGGATCGATGCCCTGCAGTATCTTGCCAGCGGGGAATATGATCTGGCAATTCTGGATATCATGATGCCCGGAATGGATGGAATTACCGTTCTGCAAAGAATCCGGCAGCAGCGCAACCCTGTTCCGGTGATTCTGCTGACAGCGAAATCGGAAATTGACGACAAGGTATCGGGCCTGGACAGCGGAGCCAACGACTACATAACCAAGCCCTTTGACACCAGGGAGCTGATGGCCAGAATCCGGGTGCTGACCCGGTCGCAGCAGCCTACAGATTCCAAACTGCGTTTCGGAAATATCTCCCTGGATCGGGCAAACTTCATGCTTTCCTCCCCCAAGGGTAGCTTCCGGCTTGCCAACAAGGAATTTCAGATGATGGAAATGCTCCTGTCCAATCCCGGTATCCTGATTTCCTCAGAGCGGTTCATGGAAAAAATCTGGGGTTATGAGACAGATACGGAGATTCATGTGGTATGGGTCTACATCTCTTATCTGCGAAAAAAACTGGCAGCCCTGCAGGCCAATATCCAGATCCGATCCTCCCGAAACGCAGGATATATGCTGGAGGAGATCCGATGATTCAGAAAATCAGAATTCGATTCATTTCGCTGGCCATGGCGGCGCTTTTCGTACTGCTGGCTGTCATCATAACCGGAATGAATGTTGTAAATTATAATGCCATCGCAGAGGATGCAGACAAAAAACTGGAGCTGCTTTCCGGAAACAGGGGTACTTTTCCGGAATTCGGACCCGGGAAAAAATGGCCCATGCCCCACAATATGACCCTGGAAACCCCCCACGAAGTCCGGTACTTTTCCGTTCTGTTCTCCCCCGATTGGGAAGTGATCCACACGGATACCAGTCGCATCCGGGCCATAGACGAAGAAGCCGCCATCCGCTATGCCCACCAGGCGATTGCAACAGACCGGGTCAGCGACTATATTGACCATTACCGTTTTCGGATTTCCGCCGAAGAAACCGCTCTGCGTGTTTCTTTTCTGGATTGCAGCCGGGAATTTTCCTCCTTCCGCAGTTTTTTGCTGATCAGTGCGTGTATGGCCTCGGTCGGCTATTTTGCTTTTTTCTTTGTCATTCTGTTCTTCTCCAACAGGCTCCTGAAGCCGGTGGTCGAAAGCTATGAAAAGCAGAAACGCTTCATTACCGATGCGGGGCATGAGATCAAAACGCCTTTGGCCATCATCAGCGCCGATGTGGATGTGCTGGAAATGGAATACGGTGAAAATGAATGGCTGGAAGGAATCCAAACCCAGGTCAAGAGACTGGCAAGCCTTACCAACGACCTTGTGTATCTGTCCCGGATGGAGGAAACGGAAGAGAAGCTGCAAATGATCGAATTTCCCTTTTCCGATGTGGTCAGCGAGACCGCCCAGGCCTTTCAGGGAATCGCCCAGGCTACCGGAAAACAGTTTCAGTGCAGTGTAGAGCCCATGCTATCTCTGAACGGCAACGAAAAATCCATCCGGCAGCTGGTGAATATTCTGCTGGACAATGCTATGAAATACTCGCCGGAGGGCGGAAAAGTAGCCCTGTCCGCAGAAAGACAGGGCCGTTATATTCATCTGTCTGTATGGAACAATACCATCGTTCCTGTTGATAAGCAGGATCTGTCCCATATCTTTGAGCGGTTTTATCGTCTGGATTCTTCCAGAAGCACCCAGACCGGCGGCTACGGCATCGGTCTTTCCGTTGCAAAAGCAATTGTATCTGCTCATAACGGAAAGATCTCTGCCACTACACAGGATGGCAGCTCTTTACAGATCCATGTGCAGTTGCCTTTATAACCTGTTCTGTTTTATTGTCACTGTTATGGTACCTGTCCTTTCCGAACCGATTGTCCCGAGGTTCGAATACAAAACTGGTGCTGTCCTTCGCCACAAGGTGTTTTTTGCATGGGATATAATCAAGGGGAAAAACAGAAGTTGTTCTCCCCTTGATTACTTTGGTCAACCAAAGTTAACCCCCGGTTTTACCGGGGGTATAAAAATAGCTTCTAGCGAGGACTAAAGTAAACAAGAAAAAAGCTCCCCATTATAGTAGAAGTGGTTTGCCGACCACACAACTACAATAATGAGGAGGTCTTTCAGGTGAAATAAAAAGACATTTACAGTTTAAACCATGCGACATGGAGATGTCAATATCATATCGTCTTAACATTGTCAACAATTATATACATATATCAGAAAAATAATTGCCATACCATGACGTAGGTGCGTTATGATATGGCAATTAAGTTTTTATTCTTGTACAGAGAGCCAATCCCTATTGGGCGGTTAATAAAATCAATCCAGCTGAAATGTACATATATCATACACATCTATCAACTAGGAACTTGCCGTACAATGCGTATGATGTATGTATAAAATCATAAGCAATGAAAGCCTACAGTTGGTATGAGTTCTACCAATTGGAATTTGCTAAACTAAAAAAGATTATCTATTGCTATATACAGAAAGGGAACATACATAAAAAACAGGCTCAACCTTTCCCATAGACCTTCATACGAAAATATCGTGTCTTTGAAATTGTCTTTGTCGCCCATGATAAAAAATACAAAGAATAGCATCGCTAACACAAATGCAATCATGCAAACTGTGCCTCGTATAATATCATGGCTCCTAAAAGCCAAAATGCACTGTAGCAAAGGGAAAAACAATAATGTCATAAACCCAATAGCAGAGCCTGCACCATGGATTTTAGATGATATAGTAACCTTTTCTTTTGACTCATTTACGCTAAACAGCCCCGACAGTATTCCTGCTCCAACTGCAAAGGTGGAAATCGAGATAAATATTAATACAGCCAACACACTTGAAACGGCGAAATTGTTCTTAAAAAATAAAACCGAAGCAAACAGTAAAAAAGTACCTAACCACACAAGCCAAGCATTATAAATCCATCTTACAGGACTTTCGGGACTTCCTAAAACACTCATAACCATTGTCTTGCTGTTGTACCCTTTATAAAAATGCTTCAAAATCCAAGGGAGTAGAAACTCACCAAATATGGTTATCAGCAAAAGTAGATTGAAGATAAAATTATCAATTGAAGCAGTCATTTTAGATTCCCTTTCGTGTAGACAAATTCAAGTTGTCTAATTCTATTATACTTCCTTTACCCGTAAAAATCAACGTCCATCGCTGCCCTTTCAAATCAGTTGAATCATTGCTTCTTCGATTTCTTGAAAATTTTATTTCTGATGATATCCCGCATAGGCTCTTCTTCCCCACGCTTAACACGCCCAAAATTCTTGCGGTGTACCCATAACAGAAAAACCGAGGCAATTGTCACTACCAGAAATTGATTCCAGTTTCCGGTTCCAAGCAGCAGAATGAGAGGAAAACTGACGGTTACAAATACGGCAAGAAAAATACTGCGGTTTGCCAGAATCATCAATAAAACGCCGCCAGTAAGATAAAACAACAGAAGCCATACATTGTAATAGCAAACCATACCGCCATAGCAGGCAAGCCCTTTTCCACCCTTGAAATGCAGGTAGAAAGGATAGACATGACCGAGAACTATTCCAAAACCCGTTACATAGGCCGCTATTTCCCAATCCGGAAAGACCCACTGTCCAATGTGACAGGCAAGAAAGGCTTTCAATATGTCAATCACCATGACCAACATACCGTATCCCTTGCCAAGGAGCAGGATCGCATTGCTCGCGCCCAGATTTCCGGTTCCGGCTTGTTTCATGTTCACATTTTTCAGTTTGGACAGTAAGGCAGATGGACTGATCATGCCGATCAGATATCCCAATATAATACAAAGAAACAGTTTCATAACCTTACCTCTGTTTTCCTTCGTAAGCAAATATCATGCCGCCGGGACCGATGTGCGTGCCGACCACAGGGCCGATATCGGTGACCAGCGCAACGCAAGCTTTGTATCGTTCCTGTAAAATGTCTGTGAGAAGGTCAACGCAATCGGAATACGCGCTGTGGGCGATGAATACATCCCCATCCAACACTTTGGCAGTTTTTTCATAGTAATCCGCCAGAGCCATCATCGCTTTTTTCTTTCCCCGGGCTTTATCCAAATTGTCCAGTTTTCCTTCCGCATTGATATAGATCAGCGGTTTGATGCCCAAGGCCTTTCCTACCAATGCCGTTGTGGGGCTGATTCTTCCACCACGCTTCAAATAAACAAGATCATCCACAGTAATCCAGTGGCAAACCCTGGAACTCAGATCCTTAGCGGAAGCGGCAGCTTCCTCAATAGATGCGCCCTCTTCCTTTTTCCGGACAGCATGCTTCACGATCATTGCGTGTCCTGCTGATGCACACAGAGTATCCACAGTGATGATTTTCCGCTCCGGGTATTTCTCCCGCAGATTTCTGGCCGCCATTTCCGCTGAATTATATGTTGCACTGAGAGAGGATGCAAATCCAATGTACAGGATATCAAAACCAGCTTGCAGCAACTTTTCAAATTCTGTCTGAAACACGGACACGTTTACCGCAGAGGTTTTTGCACGGAAGCCTTCCCGCATCTTTTCATAGAATTCCGAGATCGGCATTTCCTCATTTGTGTACTCCCGATCCTCGTGGTCAAAGCGAAAGCTGAGGCTGCTGACGCAGACACCCCATTCCCTTAACAGGGATGTGCTGACATCGCAGGCAGAATCCGTATAGATGATGTAGTTGTTCATGGTATCTCCTTTATTTATACTTATCTCTGTGTGCCAATATGGAACAATCCCAAGACACCGGGGCCGGTGTGTGCGCCCAGAACGGGCCCCACATAACCCTTGAGAATATGTTTGACACCGTATTCGTTTTTCAAAATGGCAGCCAGCGCTTCTGCATCCTCCGGACAGTCGCCATGGGCAATGGTAACCAGATCTTCCTCGGAATCAGACCGATACTCAGCGAATTTCTGAGCCAGCATCCGTATGGAAGCTCTACGGCCCCGGACCTTGGTATCGCTTACCAGCTTACCCTCCTCGGTGACCTTGATGATGGGCTTGATATCCAGCATGGTACCAACGATGGCTCCGGCACTGCTGAGTCTGCCGCTTCGTTTCAGGTTACTCAGATCATTGACCGTGACCCAGTGGCAGATCCGGCGGCAGTGATCTCTCAGCCAAGCGGCAGCATTGGAAAGCGTTTCCCCCGCATCGCACATACGGCAGGCATGCCAGAGCAACAGCCCTTCACCGAGAGAACCGCTGAGAGAATCCACTACTTGAATGACCCGCTGGGGATAGGCTTCCCTCAGGTCAGCAGCTGCAATCATGGCAGACTGGTAAGTCGTGGAAATGCCGGAGGAAACTGCAATAACCAGAAGATCCTTGCCCTCCTTCAAAAACGGTTCCATTGCCCTGGCCCAGTTGTCTGGATTCAAGGCAGAGGTCGTTGCGATCAGGCCGTTTCGCATTTGCTGATAGAAAGCCTTTAATTCAGACTCATTGGAAAAATGATTATGGCATTGCCCATCCCACATGACAGAAAGGGGCACACAGGCAACGTTCATGGCTTTATACTCCGCATCCGTAAAATCACAGCAGGAATCTGTGACGATTTGAAAAGCCATAAAGTTTCTCAACTCCTTGCAACAAAGTTTTCAATAACCGGTGGTTATTGTATCATCACAAATGCCATAAGTCACGCTTTATTTTGTTAAAGAGCTATATTTTCGGTAGAATCGCCATATCTACCGGGAGTAGAGATTGCATAAATAGCAAAAACGAGCATATTTGCTGCACATTTCTATCTGTCTGGCGGGTAAGCGATAAAAAGCGCAAGCAGCGTTACCACTGCTTGCGCTTTCCATATGTTTGATACTTATTCTGCGTCATTGGTGCCGCAGCTTTTGCAATTACCGCTGCATCCTGAACAGTTGCCGGAACAGGCAGCAGCATCCGGGCAGCCGATGCACTTGACGCCCTTCTTCTTTTCTTTACGGATATAAAGAACTGCAGAGACCAGGATCAACACAACAATCGCAAGAACAGCAAAGTTTTGCATAGCGACCATTACTTTTTCAGTGCATACTCTTTTGCCAGCTTCTTGTCTGCATTGGCGCACAGATAAACGATGACACCAACAATCGCAGCCACAACGATCAGACCGGGCAGGAAGCCTGCGCCCAGTGCGCCGGTGGTGATCAGGGTACCGATCTGATAGACCAGGAAGGCGATCACATATCCGGTGGCAAACTGCAGTGCCACACCGCCCCAGAACCACTTGCGGTCATTGATCTCGGAGTTCATAGCGCCCAGAGCAGCGAAGCAGGGGGGCGTGAACAGGTTGAACATCAGATAAGCCAGCGCAGCAACCTTGGTAATGGCGAAAACGGCGGCAACTTCAGCACCAGCACCTTCCATCAGAGCCAGCTCTTCGGTATCGATCAGGTTCTCCAGACCCACGAAGCAGACGGCCAATGTTCCGACGACATTTTCCTTAGCGATGAAGCCGGTGACAGCGGCTGCTGCCAGCTGCCAGGATGCTATGCCAACAATGGGAACCAGCAGAATACCGATGGGAGATGCGATGGAGGCCAGGATGGACTCGGAAGCAACTTCCGTGGGCTGGAAAGACCAGTTGAAGGTCTGCATGATCTGCACAACGGTGTTGCAGACCAGAATGACGGTACCGGCCTTGACGATGTAGGCCCAACCGCGGGAGCACATGGACTTGAAAGCCCGGCTCAGAGAGGGCAGCTTATATTCGGGCATTTCAATGATGAAGAAAGACTTGCGGGCCTTGTGACCGGCGATTTTGTTCACCAGAACAGCGCCCAGCAGGATCAGTGCGATGCCCACGAAGTACATCAGGGTGCCCACCCAGCTTGCGTCCTCAAAGAAGGCACCGGCAAACAAGGCAATGACAGGCAGCTTTGCGCCGCAGGGCATGAAGGGAGTCAGCATGGCGGTTGCACGGCGCTCCCGCTCATTGCGGATGGTACGGCAGGCCATAACACCGGGGATAGCGCAGCCGGTACCGATGACGAAGGGAATAACGGACTTGCCGGACAGGCCCACCTTCTTGAAGATGGGATCCAGAACCACGGTGGCACGGGCCATGTAGCCGCAATCCTCCAGCAGGGCGATCAGGAAGTACATAACCATGACCAGGGGCAGGAAGCCGATAACGGCAATGACACCGCCGATGATGCCGTCAACCAGCAAAGCCTGCAGGATGGGAGCGGCACCGGAAACCATTTCCGCGACCATGCCCTGGAAGCCTTCCAGCCAGGCAACCAGCGTATCTGCCAGGAAGGGACCCACGGAGGACTGGGAAATATCGAACACCAGGAACATGACCAGAGCAAAGATGGGCAGTCCCAGCCACTTATTGGTCAGGATATCGTCGATCTTGTCCTGGAAGTTACGGTCCTTGGTCAGTACCTTGCGGGTTTCCACAGAGGAAACGATCTTGTTGACAAACTCGAAACGTTTCTTGTCGGCAGCTACAACGGCCTCTTTATTGGTCAGATCCACATCCCCCTGATGGTAGGGAGCCTTCTGGGTCTGGCCGTTCAGTGCGGCAGCGGCTTTGACCACTTCACCAAGACCTTCACCGGTGGTGGAGGTGGTATCGATGACGGGGCAGCCCAGCTTCTTGGACAGGGCAGCTACATCGATATTGGTTTCCTTCTTTTCGTTGATGTCGTGCTTGTTCAGGGCCACAACAACGGGAATGCCCAGTTCCATCAGCTGGGTGGTGAAGAACAGGGAGCGGCTCAGGTTGGTGGCATCCACGATGTTGATAATAGCGTCGGGATGCTCGTTTTTGACATAGCCGCTGGTGATGCTCTCTTCGGAAGTGAAGGGAGACATGGAGTAGGCACCGGGAAGATCCACCGCGATCAGTTCCAGATCTCCTGCGTAGGTCTTCTTGATGGGTGCTTCTTTTTTGTCAACGGTAACACCTGCCCAGTTGCCGACCTTTTCATTGCGACCGGTCAGGGCATTGTACATGGTGGTTTTACCGGAGTTGGGATTGCCTGCGAAAGCAATTCTCATTTTGGATTCCTCCTCTTTCAATTGAAAATTCTAACAGATTATACTGTGGAATTACATTATGTTAGCAGCCGCTAACGCACGGGTAAAAGGCAATCAGCGGACTGCCTTTGCAATCATGCTCACACAATGATTGCTTCTGCCAACTGATTGTCAATGTTGTATCTGCCGTCCTTGATGGAAACCGTGCAGCCGCCTTTTCTGCGGGATACCACAGTCACCGGTTCACCGCTGTAACAGCCCAGGGAGAACAGAAACGCATTGAGGTCTTCGTCATCAGTTTCGATCCGCTGAATGATGTACTCCTTGCCTTCTTCAGCTATGGATAAGTTCATGATGTATCACCTGATTAAACATGGTATTGGTTTGCGGTCGCTAACTGCTTTGGAAAAGTAAACGTTAGCACCCGCTAACACTCCGATATGATAACTCCGTTTCCTCATTTTGTCAATCCCTTTTATGAATATTCTATGAAAATTTTCTTTCCTTGCAATTCTTCAGACCATATGCTAGAATTAGCTTGAACTAATAACCGGAGGTTTTGTATGTCCCTTCACGAATCTGCCGAGATGTATCTCGAAACCATATATTCCCTTTCCAAAGTAAATTCCACTGTACGCAGTATTGATGTGGCAGAAGCGCTGGGCTATTCCCGTCCCAGCGTCAGCCGGGCTGTGGGCCTACTGAAAAATGATGGTTATCTGACAATGGATAAGGACGGCTTTTTGGCACTGACCGAAAAAGGAACAGAAACTGCGGAAAAAATCTACGAACGGCATACCATTCTGACTGCTGCGCTGATGGCGCTGGGTGTTGACAAGGAAACCGCTGCCGAGGATGCCTGTAAAATTGAGCATGATATCAGCGACCGGTCTTTTGAAGCCATTAAGAAGCATATGAAAACCTATATGCCAAAATAACTGTTCAGACTATAGAAAAAAGCTTCGCATAATCTGAAACATTTTCCGTCAGGGCGTGTACCTGACGGAAAATACTTCTCAGGCTGCAAGTGTGGAATTTGTTCGCCGGCAGCGAACAAATTATGCGCGCAGAAGACTGCAAAACTTGGTGGAAAGCCCCGAAGGGGATTTTCGCCACACTGAGCGGTCAGCCAAAAGGCTGACCGTTATTTTTATACCTTATTGGATTCCGGTAACTGTGTAGCCCACGCGCTGCAATTTGGCTTTGATCTGCTCATCGGGGACTTCCTGTTCGTAAGATACCGTTACGGTACCCTTTTTCAGATTCACCACACCGGCAACACCGGGAATATCATTGACCACTTCCGTCACCCGGCCCGCGCACTTCTCACAGTGCATACCGTCCACTGCAAAAACCTTGGTGGCAATTACATTCTTCAACTTCTTCTTTCTGGGCTTGTAATCACTTCCGCTGCCGCAGCAGCCTTTGCGACCTTTGCGCTTTACGATGGTTCTGATTGCAAAGAACGCGATTACAAGAATGATGCCGATAATGACTGTATTTTCCATATCCCATTCTCCTTTTTTGTTAGCATACTCTAACTCCTATTATACTACCATTTTAAAATTCACAAGTCAATCTGGCAAATGTCAAAAATAATGCTTGACAAAACAAGTTGATCCCTGTATTATGATCGCAGTTAGCAGCCGCTAACTTCTATTCGTCTCTTTTGTTATCGGATGCTAACTACATTTCAGGGAGATGCTGCCTATGTCTGATGATTATCTGGTTCGTCACTGTGCCCCCACCTTGGCAGGCCTTAAAACCGGAAGCCTGTTTACCTGCCCGTTTTCCTGCCGCAAGAAGCTGCTGAATTCTGTCAGAAAGATGAACGAACGGCTCTTATCCAAGGGAGTACGGATTCTTCCTCTTCGTTTTACAGACGGGAAGGCGCTGATCTACGTTTATCGTCCCAGCAAGCTGTCCTCTGATCTGTCTGATTCCACAGCTGTCTCCATTCTTCATCAGCAAGGCTATTGCACCGGCAGCTGCGAAAAATGTATTGGTCAGCTTGTCCGAAAACTTCGCCGGGAAGAAGAATTCCCCCACGAAATTGGCCTTTTTCTGGGCCATCCGCCGGAAGATGTCTGCGGTTTTATGGAAAACAAAGCCTGCAACTGCAAATGCGTAGGCTGCTGGAAGGTTTACGGAGACGAAGAGGCAGCAAAAAAGAAATTTGCCCAATACAAAAAATGCACAAGTGTCTATTGCAACCAGTGGGCAAACGGAACCGATATTGAACGGCTGACCGTAGCCGGTTGATATACCAGAAATAAAGGAAAGGTTGATTCAAAATGAGTAAGATTGCAGTAGTTTATTGGAGCGGCACCGGCAACACCGAGGCTATGGCCAATGCCGTTGCGGAAGGTATTAAGAACGCCGGCGCCACAGCAGAATTGTTTACCGCATCCGATTTCAGCGCATCCATGGTAAATGATTTTGATGCCATCGCTTTTGGCTGTCCTTCCATGGGTGCCGAGCAGCTGGAGGAGAGCGAATTCGAGCCCATGTTCACCGATTGTGAGAGCAAGCTGTCCGGTAAGAGAATTGCCCTGTTCGGCTCCTACGGTTGGGGCGATGGCGAATGGATGCGTACCTGGGAGGATACCTGCCGGGATCTTGGCGCTGATCTGGTCTGCGAAAGTGTGATCTGCCAGGAATCCCCGGATGATGAAGCCGAGGCCAATTGCCGCAGCCTGGGTGCTTCGTTGATATAATATCAAAAAAGGAATACCAACATTTTCCATACCTCCTAATCAATTAAAATGTTGACAAGACATAACATCTGTGTTATTTTTTAGTACAGATGTTAGCGGCCGCTAACGCATCATGTGTGTTAGCGGTTGTCTTATACCTGATGGTTAGCGGTGGCTAATTAACGGATTAGGAGTTGCTTTATGAAGAAAATGTCTCGCAGAGAAGACTACCTGAAACTGATTTATACCCTGTCCAGAAAAGGAGAAGTTCGCGGTGCTGATCTTGCCGATGAACTGGATATCAAGAGACCGACTGTCTGCGTGTATCTCAAACGGCTGGCAGCAAATGGTGATATTACAATGGACGAGCACCATTGCGTGTTTCTGACCATTCAGGGACTGGCTGTTGCGGAAGCTACATTGGATAAACATGATATGCTGTCTGATTTACTGCAGGATCTGGGGGTTCCCAAAAGAATTGCAATGGAAGATGCCTGCGCCATCGAACACAATATCAGTCCAGAAACCTATTTGGCACTGAAGCAGCTGCTGAGAGAAAGGCAGGGAAATTTATGATGATCAACAAACGACTGATCGGCACAGTCAAAGAAAGCAAGAAATACATTGCCGGTAACGTAATTTGCCAGTGGATCTCTCTGGCGGCCAACATCACCATGATGGGAGCCATCGCGAAGATGCTCCAAAACCTGTTTGAAGGCATTGCTGATGCCGGTCAGATCGCTATGACCGCCGTTATTGCGACAATTGCCCTGGTGACCCGGTTTGTATGCGCTATCGCTTCCAGCCGGATGGGATATTTATCTTCCAAGGCAGTCAAAAAGACCCTCCGGGAACTGATCTACCGCAAGCTTCTGCGGTTGGGTACATCTTACAAGGAGCAGGCCAACACCTCCGAAGTAGTGCAGGTTGCTGTGGAGGGCGTTGACCAGCTGGAAACCTATTTCGGTGCCTACCTCCCTCAGTTTTTCTATGCCATGCTGGCACCGCTGACACTGTTCGTTGTGCTGAGCTTTGTGAATTTCCCCAGCGCAATCGTTTTGCTGGTCTGTGTGCCGCTGATTCCCGTGACCATCATAGGCGTGCAGCGCTGGGCAAAGAAACTGCTGGCAAAATACTGGGGCCAGTACACCGCTCTGGGTGACACCTTCCTGGAAAATCTACAGGGCCTGACCACTACGAAAATCTATCAGGCAGATGAGTTCAAGCACAGGGAAATGAATGAGCAGAGCGAGCATTTCCGCAAGATCACCATGAAGGTGCTGACCATGCAGCTTAACTCCATCACCATCATGGATCTCATTGCCTACGGCGGTGCGGCTCTGGGTGTGATCCTGGCAACGACCCAGTTTCGGGCAGGCTATGTGGATCTCAGCGGCTGCATCCTCATTATTTTACTGGCAGCAGACTTTTTCCTGCCCATGCGGATGCTGGGAAGCTTTTTCCACATCGCCATGAACGGTATGGCGGCTTCTGATAAGATCTTTCGGTTGCTGGATTTGCCGGAACCCGAGCAAAAAACACAAACCGTTCCGGCGAATTGCTCTATTGAATGTAGGGACTTGCGTTTCTCCTATGACGCAGACCGGGATATCCTCCACAGTGTGGATATGGCATTCCCCAAGGGCAGCTTCACTGCTATTGTAGGTGAATCCGGCTGCGGCAAGTCCACCATTGCTGCCATTCTGATGGGCAGGAATAAAGGCTATGCCGGTTCCATCACTGTTGGTGGTGTGCCTCTCTGTGAAATCAGCGAAGCAAGTCTAATGGAAAACTTTACTTACATAAGCCATCAAAGCTACCTGTTCAAGGGCACCGTTCGTGACAATCTTCTGATGGCCCGTCCCAACGCTGGTGAGGACACCCTCTGGCAGGTGTTGGAGCAGGTGAACCTGGCGGACTTCCTGCGCAGTGAAAAGGGTCTGGATACCGTGCTGAACGAGCGCGCATCCAATCTTTCAGGCGGTCAGTGCCAGCGATTGGCTCTGGCAAGAGCGCTGCTCCATGACAGCCCGGTGTATATCTTCGACGAAGCCACCTCCAACATTGACGTGGAGAGTGAAAATGACATCATGACCCAGATCCACGAGTTGTCGAAAACCAAGACTGTGATCCTGATCTCCCACCGCCTTGCCAATGTGGCAGGTGCGGACAACATCTATGTGCTGGATCAGGGAAATATCGGAGAATCCGGCAGTCACAGTCAGCTTCTGGCAGCGAACAGCACTTACGCAAAGCTGTGGAATGCCCAGCAGGAACTGGAGAATTACACCAAAGGAGGTGTGGTAGATTGAAAAGAAATGGATTTCAAATTATGACACGGCTCATCGGCCTTGTAAAGCCACTTACCGGCTATATGATTCTTGCCATCACCATGGGCCTCATCGGCCACCTGTGCGCCGCTTTTATCACCGTTTTCGGCGGTTATGCGATTCTTTATGTGCTCCACCCGGAATGGTCCATGGGTTTGGGTGTTCTCTTTGGTGCGGTGCTGATTTTCGCTCTGGTGCGGGGCTTCCTGCGGTACGCGGAGCAGGCCTGCAACCATTTCATCGCCTTTAAGCTGCTGGCGCTGATCCGGGATAAGGTGTTCGGCGCGCTCCGCAGGCTCTGCCCTGCCAAGCTGGAGGGCAAGGACAAGGGCAACCTGATCTCCATCATCACCTCCGACATCGAACTGCTGGAAGTGTTCTATGCCCACACCATTTCTCCCATCGCCATTGCGTTCCTGTTCTGTATCATCATGGTCTGCTTTATCGGCAGCTACCATGTGGCATTGGGCATTCTGACCCTTGCTGCTTATGCTACTGTCGGCATAAGCATTCCGCTGGTTACTTCCAAGCTCAGCGGCGATGACGGCATTCGCTTCCGCACCAAATCCGGTGAGCTTAGTTCTTTTGTGCTGGACAGCCTGAGAGGTCTTTCCGAAACCCTGCAATACGGTCAGGGCGAAAAACGGATGGCAGATATGAATGCCCGGACCGACAATTTATCCCGGGACGAGGAGCGGATGAAGCGCACCGCAGGCCGGAACACCGCCGTGACCAACACGGTGATTCTTGTGTTTGACCTTGCCATGCTGTTCCTGTCTGCCTCCCTTGTGGGATTTGAAGGCTGTCTGATCGCTACCCTTGCTCTCATGAGTTCCTTTGGTCCGGTGGTTGCCCTGGCTGCGCTGGGCAGCACCCTCCAGAATACCTTTGCCGCAGGTAATCGGGTACTGGATATTCTGGACGAAAGCCCTGTGGTGGAGGAAATCACCGGTAAGGAAGCGGTACAATTCCACGGAGCTGCCGCTGAGAATGTGACCTTTGCTTACGGAGAAGAAACCATTCTGGATAACTTCTCTGTGACCATCCCAGAGAATCAGATCATCGGCATCAACGGACGCTCCGGTTCCGGCAAATCCACACTGCTGAAGCTTTTTATGCGCTTCTGGGCTGTAGCACAGGGCGAAGTCAAAATTTCCGGCAAGAATGTGGATGACATCAATACATCCAATCTGCGGGAAATGGAAAGCTTTGTGACACAGGAGACCCACCTGTTCCATGACTCTATACGCAACAACCTGCGTATTGCCAAGCTGGATGCAACGGATGACGAAATCATTGCTGCGTGCCAAAAAGCTTCCGTTCATGACTTCATCATGTCCTTGCCGAAAGGCTACGACACGGAAGTCGGCGAGCTGGGCGACACCCTCTCCGGCGGCGAACGGCAGCGGCTGGGTCTGGCAAGAGCCTTCCTCCATGATGCTCCTTTTATGCTGCTGGATGAACCCACCTCCAATCTGGACAGCCTCAATGAAGCTGTGATTCTCAAATCCCTCCACCAGGAGTGTGCCGATAAAACTGTGGTGCTGGTCTCCCATCGGAAATCCACTATGGGCATTGCGGATACGGTATATTCTGTGGAACACGGGAGGATGAGCTGATGGATGTGAAAACCAAGCGGGAACGGGAAAAGGAAACCGTTTCCCTGATGATCGCCATCTACTGCCGCAAAAAGCACGGTAGCAAAGAACTTTGCCCCGATTGTGCCGCGCTGGATGCCTATGCCAGGCAGCGCAGCGATAAATGCCCCTTCATGGAGACAAAAACCTTCTGTTCCAACTGCAAAGTACATTGCTACAAAAAAGACATGCGTGAAAAAATCCGGGAAGTCATGCGTTTCTCCGGCCCCAGGATGATCTTTTATCATCCCGTTATGGCGATCCGTCATGTCATAGAATCCAAGAAAGAAAAAAGACGAATGGAGAAAAACACATGAAAAAATTGCTGTATATCATCTTAGGTTGTATCGGTGTGGGCCTTGGTGCCGTAGGTGCAGTGGTACCCATGCTGCCTGCCTTCCCGTTTCTGATGCTGGCAGCCTTCTGCTTCGCAAGAAGTTCTGAGAAACTGGACCGCTGGTTCAAGAGCACCAAGCTCTATAAGGACAATCTGGAAGACTATGTAGCTGGCCGGGGTATGACCTGGAAAACCAAGATTCGGATTATGATCACGGTTACACTGCTGATGAGTGTCGGCTTTATCATGATGGGTCTGAAGGGCATTGTTACTGGTTGCATTGTTTTGGGCTGTGTGTGGGCTTTCCATATTATCTATTTCATTTGGGGAGTTAAGACCATTCCCACTGCGGAGGCAATGTCCGCATGAAAAGATTTCTGAACATTGCCCTGCTGGTTAGCTTTCTTGTCACCATCATGGTGCCTCTGACCGGCATCCATATCCACAAGCTGGCATCCGTGATATTTCTGCTGCTGAGTATCGTACATACCGTTACTTACCGAAAGAAACTTGGCATGAAGCGCTGGCTGCTGTTGGGATTGATCCTGATTTCCTTTGCCTCCGGACTGCTTGGCATGATTCTTGACCATGTTCCGGTGATTCTGATCCTCCACCGCTGTATTTCCATTGCCCTGGTCTTCTTTCTTGCGATTCATATCTTTGCCTACCACAGAAGGATGCGGTAATTTCCATATTCTAACGAATAATTCTTGACATTCCGCCTTTTTCTTGTTATCCTAGACTAACAAGGAGTGATATGTTATGAAACAGCATAAGTTTTGGGCCTGGTGCGCTGTGATCAGTATGATCATGATGATGTACACCGGCTATAAGCATAAGTAAAATAGAAGAGGAGATCAATGTTATGTTTGGTTGGGGAAAATTGGCTGCTTTTGTGGGTG
Source organism: Oscillospiraceae bacterium (assembly GCA_017939025.1). The sequence goes on along the minus strand of JAGBAI010000058.1, from coordinate 4,283 downwards.
GCGCTCTGTTTGGCAGCGCCGGTATCAAAATTCTGACCAGTAAGGATGCCAAAAAGGTCTATGTCCATACCACTGCCGCTGCCCTGAGAATGAAGGACTGCGTTATGGAAACTGCCACCACTCTGCAGGAAAACTGCGAGGACATTCTGGCAGAGGCCAAGGAGATCAACGAAGCCCGGGCAGCAGCGGAAGAACAGTACGTCGAAAACAACGAGGAAACCATCGGCGAATAAGTTGGAATTGTCAGGCCGTCTGCGAAAATGCGGACGGCCTGCTTCTTTTTATGTGAGGTAATCCAATGAGATGTAAGATCCTGCACGAATGTAAGGGCCGTATCCGGCTTCACGCCATGGTCAACCGCATGTCCCTGGAGGAAGCGGATCAGCTGGAAAACTATCTGAATGCCAGTCCGGTGATTCAGCACGCCAAGGTTTATGAGCGTACCTGCGATATGGTCATCCAGTATGACGGCAGCCGGGAGGAAGTGATCAAAGCCATAGCCGCCTTCCAATTTGACCGGGAAGCTTTGGTGGAATCCACCCCGGAAAGCAGCGGCAGAGCTCTGGGCCGGTATTATCAGGAGCGGATCCTCCGGATGGTCAGCCTTCGGGCCTTTAACCGGATCTTCCTGCCTGCCATTGCCCGCAATGTGCTGACGGTTTATAATTCCATCCGCTTTATCTGGAAGGGCATCAAATGCATCCTGAAACGGAAGATGGATGTATCCATTCTCGATGCCCTGTCCATCGGCATTTCCATCCTCCGGGGTGACCACGCTACGGCAAGTTCTGTTATGTTCATGCTGCGGCTTTCGGAAGAGCTGGAGGAATGGACCCGGAAGAAAGCCCTCAGCGACCTGGCCCGGAGCATGTCCCTGAATGTTGACCGGGCTTGGCTGCGGACGGAAGAGGGCAGCGAGGTCCTGGTTCCCTTAAGCCAGGTCAAGGTAGGCGATGTGATCTGCGTCCGCACCGGAAGTGTCATTCCCCTGGACGGCCGTGTGGTGGAGGGGGATTCCAGCGTCAATCAGGCCTCTCTTACCGGTGAATCCATGGCGGTACACAAGCGGGAAGGTTCCTTCGTCTATGCCGGCAGTGTGGTGGAGGAAGGCGAATGCATTATGCGGGTGGATCTGAGCCAGGGCACCAGCCGGTACGATCAGATCGTTGCCATGATCGAGGAATGTGAAAAGCTGAAATCCAACACGGAAGACCGGGCCCTGGATCTTGCCGACAAGCTGGTTCCCTTCTCTCTGGCAGGAACGGCACTGACATATCTTCTGACCCGGAATGTGACCCGGGCGATTTCCATTCTGATGGTGGACTTCTCCTGTGCTCTGAAGCTGTCCATGCCCCTGGCAGTGCTGTCCGCTATGCGGGAGTGCGGTGATTACCACATCACCGTTAAGGGCGGCAAGTATCTGGAGGTCGTCGCCAAAGCCGATACCATTGTTTTTGACAAGACCGGCACCCTGACCTATGCCTGTCCCAGAGTGGTGGATGTGGTGCCTTTTGGTGATTGGGAAGAAGACCGGGTACTGCGGATCGCTGCCTGTCTGGAGGAGCACTACTTCCACTCCATGGCAAATGCCGTTCTGAAAGCCGCCATCGATCGGGGGCTGGATCATGAAGAAATGCACACCAAACCGGAGTATGTGGTGGCCCACGGCATCGCCAGCTATATTGACGGGCAAAAGGTGGTCATCGGCAGCCATCACTTTGTTTTTGAAGATGAAGGTTGTCAGATTCCTTTAGAAGAACAGGAAAAGTTCCATTCTATCCCCAGCGAATATTCCCAGCTGTATCTGGCTGTGGGCGGCGTTCTTGCCGGTGTCATCTGCATTTTTGACCCACTGAAGCCGGAAGCCCCGGAGGTACTGAAGGAACTGAAGAATCTGGGCATCCGCAAAATCATCATGATGACCGGAGACAACGAATGCACCGCTGCTGCTGTGGCAAAAGCTGTGGGCGTGGACACCTGGTATTCCGGTGTTATGCCCGAGGATAAATCCCGCTATGTGGAAAAAGAAATGGTGGAAGGCCGCACGGTGATCATGGTGGGTGACGGCATCAACGACTCCCCTGCCCTGTCCGCGGCGGATACAGGCATTGCTATTAAGGGCGGTGCTGCCATCGCCCGGGAGATCGCAGACATTACCTTCTCCGCAGAAGACCTTCAGGAGCTGGTGACCTTACGAAAGATCTCCACAGGGCTGCAGCACCGGATCGCACAGAATTACCGGTTTGTGCTGGGCTTCAACGGCGCACTGATTGCCCTGGGTGCAATCGGCATCCTGCCCCCTGCAACTTCTGCGTTGCTGCATAATACCTCCACCCTGGGTGTGACGCTTCACAGCATGACAAATCTGCTGCCGCAGTGATCCCTGTCAAAGTGTCGTAAAAAAGAAAAAGCATAAGGCCACCATCTCTTTAGGATGGTGGCCTGTCTTCATTTCTGAGGAAGAAATGAAGAATTAGTGTGTAATTTGGTTAAACGGTAACTGCAGTTATATACTGCACAGCTTATACGAATCTGCTGAGATAGTTAATAGTGTATCACAACATTCAAAGCATGCTCCACATCGGCAGCACGTTCAATGGCTAAGGGCAGCTGTTCCCAGGGATATTCGTCAGTGATAATGGATTCAATATTCCATTTTCCGCTCTCCATGATAGCAAAAACATCCTCCACATCTTCCGGATTGTAGCCGCCGGAGCCGATGATCGCGTGCTGAGAATAGGTCATTTCCAGAATATTGACCGGACGCATACCTGCAAGCACCGCAACTACTACCAGACGGCTTTCAATTTTTCCCATAGCCTGGTAGATTTCCAAAATGGAGGGCGCTCCCGCGGCATCAATGTAGATATCCACATCTGCAGTAGGACCAAAACGGGAAGGTGCAGTGCCAAACTGCGCCATTGCAGAGTGTCTCAAATCTTCCTTGCTGTTATTGCATACCAGGAAGCCCAGTGCCTTTGCTTTTTCCAGACGAAAATCCGAATGGTCACATACTATTACCTTATCACAGCCAAAATACTTCAGAGAAATTGCAGCAGCGATGCCAATGGTACCTGCACCGAATACGATGGCATTTTCTCCCTTGTTTGGGTACCCTCTCCGGGCTGCCCGGCATCCCACAGTGAAGGGTTCGATCAGGCTGGCAACTTTGGCAGAAATTTTCTCCGGAACAGCATAGATCTGCTGATTCCATTGGGCATTCGGAATCAGTACATATTCGGAGAAACCACCCACGGTGCCTGCCCGCCGGGGATCTCCCTTGGCCAGCCGGGGATAGGGGTAAACCCGTTGTCCCACATGAATATCCTTTACATTTCTGCCTACCGCAGAAACCTCGGATACCATCTCGTGACCAAACTCACCACCCATAGTGACCTGATGTCCGGTATTGGGGCCGTGATGATAAACTGCCACATCGGTGCCGCAGATGCTGGCATACAGATTTCTGACCACGATATCATTATCACCCGGAATTGGTGTGTCCAGGTTTGTCATATGAATATTCTTCTGTCCATTATAAATTGCAGCTCTCATTTTTTTACTCCTTGCTCGTCGCTTTCGTTCATTTTCCAGCATTTTGGGCCTACTTATGTGGATCAAAGAACGTGATATAGGCGCTGCCGCGAAGGTGTGCACTGTGTTCAGTTCTGGTTAACCGTCCGTCCTCTCCGACCCGGTAAACTGCGATCTCACCGCCAAGGCAGGTAGTGATCAGGAACCGTCCGTCCGGGCTCAGAGCGCAGATCCGGGGGTGGGTACCCTCCACGGCAATATGCTGGATCACAGAAATCTTGCCGGTTTCCTGATTGATGCTCAGAACCGCAACGGCATTGTAGCCGTTGAGCAGGTTGTAAAGGTATTTTCCGTCGTTGGAGATACAGAAGCCCTGTCCGCAGTCAGCAGAAGAACCCTCCGGCAGACAATCCACTTTGTTGATTGGGGTCAGCGTACCGTCTTCGGTATAGTGAAAGGCCGAAACCATCATTTTGCCATGGGCGCTGTGTTCGTGGTTGACAAAGAAGAAGGGCTTGGTGGGATGGAAAGCGCAGTATCGGGACTCACTTAGGGGCGCGTCAGACATGGTCCGGGAAAGCAGTTTCAGTTCCTCTGTTTCCGTGTCCACGGTATACAGATACACATGGCAGTCGCCCTTGTCGCAGACTGCAAAGAGCTTGCCGGAAGGAGAACGGACAGCACAGTGGGGATGGGGTACTGTGACTCTGTTTTCGTAGTCCTTGGTGCGCTTATCAAAGCGGTGCTTC
>JAGBAI010000057.1 GCA_017939025.1 Oscillospiraceae bacterium | reverse complement strand
TTGGTATGAGAAACTTCAATAATTTCAGAAAGAGAATCCTCTTCTGTAATACATAAAAATCGTGCCGGAGCTGCCGCTCCGACACGATCCTTAGATGTTTCATTTTGGCTCTACCCCAACTATTGACATAGAACCTTTAATATTTCTGGGACAGCAGCTTTTCTGCTTCTTCCCTTGTGATCTCACCGGAATTGCACTTGGCCATGATCTGCACATCCTTATCATTGAGCTTGTAGCCCAGATAGAAGAAGGTGGAAATGATCATGCCGATGACAGGCACCAGCGCATAGACGATCCACAATCCGTTCAGTGCTGCGGCTGACTGCTGGATATTCATAGCCGCCAGCTGTTCAAAGCTCTCCGCCTCCACAGATATCCAGCCGAAAAGGCCCAGCAGGAACAATGCCAGAGACGAGGACACCGCGCCTGTAATTTTCACCGAGAAGGTCTGAATGGCAAAGGTGATACCCTTGGCACTGATGCCGGACTTGTATTCGCCGTACTCAGCACAGTCCGGAGTGAACATAAAGGCCAGAATTCCCACCACGCTCATGGGAATGGTGCGGATGCAGGTCAGTGTCAGGAAGATACCCTGGTTATCCCAGCCCAGGAAATAAATCACCAGTCCCAGAACAACACAGACGATATTACACCAGAAAAGGGTCTTGAACTTGTCAAAACGCTTTAAGATCGTGGGCATCAGCATGGCCGCAAAAACACCGGGCACCATATTCAGCACATTCAGCACAATGGCAAACAGAGAGTTGCCGAACAGATAGAAGGAGGCAAACAGCAGCACCGCATTGAAAGTTTTCAGCGCATCAGTAGCCATATAGCCGCCGTAATAGATCAGCAGATACTTGTTGGACTTTAAATAAGAGAACATCTGCTTCGGAGTGAAATTCTCCTCCTCATCCTCAGGCCGGTAGTTTCGCTCCTTGCAGTTGAGGTTCAGAGGTACCATGGTCAACGCACTGAAAACCGCCATGATGGCAACTGCCATGGACGCGCTCATACCAACACTTTCGGAGATCAGCAGCGGAAGCACCACGCCGTAGATCAGCACACCGGCACCGGAAAAGACCCGGTTGACGCTCAGCAGCAGGTTCCGCTCCGTCAGATTATCCGTCATGGTGTTCAGCATGGCATAGGCTGGCACATCCGTCAGAGTGTAGACGGTATCCCACAGCAGGTAAGCCACGCCGAACCAGACCAGCTTGCCCGTTTCGCCCAGGGCCGAGGGAATGGAGAACAGAATAATGGTCACCACTGGGATCAGCGCCGTGGCGATCCGCAGCCAGGGCAGGCTCTTCTGCCCGTTTTTAAACCTGACCTTGTCGAAGATAAAGCCAAAAATAGGGTCGTTGACAGCGTCCCAGACCTTCACGATCAGCAGCACCACAGCCACCTTTGCCAGATCAATGCCCTGCATGGCAAGATAGGTGGAAATAAAGGCAGCGGTGATGTTGTAATAGATATTCTGACCCACAAAGTACGTCCAGTAGCTGAGCCGCTCCTTTTTGGTGGTCATATATTCAGGATGTTTGTTTGCCATACGATACGCTCCCTTACATAGATTCCAGAATGAACCGCAGAACCCGTTTGGCACACCGCTGCATTTCTCCCAGTGTAATGCCGCCGGGCTTTTCGTAGGTGGCAAGCAGCGTTCCGTCCGGCTTTCTCCTTCTGTCCGGGAAGCTGCGGCTGCCGGGCATCAGCACATCCACGCCGGCACGAACCCGGTAGCCGTTTCCGGTAAGCCTGGCAAATTCCGGACTTTCTGCATACTGCATCCACCAGTCTGTGATAACAAGGCCCTTGTAGCCCCACTCTCCCCGAAGGATGGTCTGCACCAGGTCATAATGGTAGTGGCCCCAGACGCCGTTGATCTTGTTATAACTGGTCATAATGGTTCTGGGTTTTGCCAGCTTGACGCAGATCTCAAAGCCCTTGAGATAGATCTCCCGCAAGGCCCGCTCTGACAAAACAGAGTCGGTCCGGTTGCGGTTGGTCTCCTGATTGTTGCAGGCAAAGTGCTTGGGGCAGGCTGCCACACCGGCAGACTGCACACCCTTTACTACAGCTGCTGCTATACGGCCTGTGACATAAGGATCTTCAGAAAAATATTCAAAATTCCGCCCGCACAGAGGATTCCGGTGAATATTCATGCCCGGTGCCAGCAGTACATCGCTGCCTCTTTCTTTCATTTCCCTGCCCACGGCTCCGTAGAGTTCCTCCACCAGCTTCACATCAAAGGTACACGCCAAAAGCGTACCGACAGGCAGCAGGGAACAGGAATCATACAGCCGGATGCCGGAGGGGCCGTCGGTGGTGGTAATGGCCGGGATCCCCTTATCCCGCAAAGACCCGGTCACACCGCCAAAAATACCCGCGTTGCCCTTGGCCCCCAGCGGATGATCCATGATATAGGCGCCCCGGGAAATGGCCTCCAGTTCCGTAAGGCTCAGCTGGGCAACGAAGGTATCCAGATCGATTTTTCCCGATGCCACATCCTGCAATTTCCACCCCTGGTCACCGATCAGAGGCAGTGATTTGGGTAGGTTTGACAAAATGCGGTTCTTCAATTTGGATTTTCTGCCAGGAACCCTCCGGGTCAGCGCGGAGAAGCTCTTTTCCGGCGCAGCCGCTTCTGTATGGACTTTCAGCAGGTAGTTTTTATCTGAAAAAAATTCACCGGCTTTTTGGGCAGTGCGGACATCGGTACCGCAATAATAGGAAGTTGTGCCCGCCAGCAACAGATACGCAGAATGCTTCTCATCATAGGAAGCAAGCTGATACCGGGTAACCGCCAGTTCCAATGTCTCTTCCTCACCAGGTGCCAGCTCCCGTGTCTTGCCAAAGGCCACCAGCTCCCGGTCGGGATTCCCCAAATGCCCCTGGGGCTTTTCCGCAAACAGCAATACCGTTTCCCGGCCAGCCCTTGTTCCGGTATTGGTGACCGTAGCCCGGAAGGTCAGAGGGCCGGTCTGTTCTGTCCTGATTGCAAAAGTAGTATAGCTGAGGCCATGACCGAAGGGATACAGCACCTTGTCTTTCCCAAAGGTCTCAAAGTACCGGTAGCCTACATAAATATCTTCAAAATAGACATTTTTCTCCCGGGCACCGAAATAATCGGCGCTGGGATGGTCTTCATACCGCCGGGCAATGGTATCCGTCAGCCGGCCCGAGGGATTTACCTTGCCGCAGAGCAGATCAGCAGCTGCATTGCCGCTTTCCATGCCTCCCTGCCAGAGGATCAGCACCGCCCCGAAGGAATACTCTGCCAGAAACGACAGATCCATCACCGAACCGATGTTCAGCACCAGCACCGCATCGGGAAAATGCCGTGTGACGGTATCCAGCAGCGTATTTTCTTCTTCCGTCAGATAAAAGCTGCCCTCTTCCAGCAGGCTTTCCCGGTCTTCGCCGGAGGCGCGGCCCAGCACAATCACCGCCCGGTCAGAATTCTCCCGGGCTTCCTTTACCAGTTCGTCGGTGACCACCATTTCCGGATGGAACCGGGGCCACATGCCCCAGACTCCATGGTCGGCAGGATGATCTTTGATCCAGTGTTCATAAACGCAGGCCAGTTTTTCATTGACCTCCAGACTCTCACAATCACGCAGCCCCTCCAGAAGGGAAACGGCGTAAGGATAATTCACATCGCCGCCGGAACCGTAGCCGGTATAAAAGTAATCCTTCTGAACCCGTCCAAAGACGGAAATCTTTGTGCCCCGTTCAAAGGGCAGCACCCGGTTTTCCAGCAGAACAGCGCCCTCCGCCGCGGCTTTTCTAAGCAGCTCCGGCATTCCGGGCGTTACGGTTTTCACCGGATTGTGGTGTTCCTGCTGCTGGGCGTTGATTCCCAGCAGATTGGCGCCTGTGAGGATGATCTTTTCTTTTAAGAACATGGAAAGACCTCCATTTCTTTCATTTTTCTGATTGTATCATTCAACAAAAAGGAAGTCAATTTCCCGGAATAGAAAATTGACTTCCCTGTGGAATCTGCTACAATAAAGAAAAACGGAAAGGTCGTGCACAATATGAAAATCGGAATTCTCGGCCCCGGAAAAATCGCCCAGGGTGTTGTTTATGCGCTGAAACAGATGCCGGAAATTGAGTGTTATGCCGTTGCCTCCCGAACTCCCGGCAAGGCAGAGGCCTTCGCCCGGGAACATGGCTTCCAGAAGATCTACAACCGCTACGAGGACATGGTGCAGGATCCGGAAGTGGAGCTCATCTATGTGGCTACGCCCCATTCTCACCACTTTGAACACATGATGCTCTGTCTGACCCACGGTAAGCCCGTAATCTGTGAAAAGGCCTTCACCATGAATGCCAAACAGGCACAGGCCATCAGGGACTATTCTGAAACCCATGGTATTTTCGCCGCTGAGGCCATCTGGCCCCGGTATATGCCCTCCCGCGGGATCATTCAGGATGCCCTCAACAGCGGTAAGATCGGCAAGGTCTACGCCATGACGGCAAATCTCCATTACAAAATCGATGACGTTCCCCGGATCCGGCTTCCGGAACTGGCCGGCGGTGCCCTGCTGGATGTAGGCATTTACGGTCTGAGCTTTGCCCTGACCCATTTTGACGGCGAGATCGAACGGATCGAGTCCAGTGTCCAGCTGACAGACACCGGTGTGGACGGTATGGAGAGCATCACCATTCACTTTACCGACGGTAAAATCGCCATGCTGACCCACGGCATTTATACCCGCTCCGACCGGAAGGGCATCTTCTACGGAGAAAAGGGCTACATCGTGGTGGAAAATATCAACAATCCCCAGTCTGTCAGTATCTTTGACGACAATGATCAGCTTCTGGAATTCCATGCAGTGCCGGAGCAGATCAACGGCTATGAATACGAATTCCGTGAGGCCGTCCGCTGTATCCGGGAAGGCAAACACGAAGCGCCCTCCATCTCCCTGGCAGAAAGCGTCCGGGTCATGGCAGTCATGGATCAGCTGAGAGCCCAGTGGGGCGTGGTGTATCCCCAGGAGCGGGAATAATGCAACCTTCATTTGAGGAGGCATCCATATGCAAATCATCTTAACAGCGCTGGGACTGATTCCCTTTGCCCTTGGCAGTTTTATGAACCGGTATCTCACAGCTCATCCGGATTCCCTTCCGCCGTTTATGTTCATTGCTGCCATTACCCTGCTTCTCTGGGGCGTCATCGCATTTTGGATAAAGCCATACGCAGGCGGCACAAGGAATGTTGTTATCGGGCTGAATACACTCGCCCTTCTTGTGCTGGTTCTGATCGGAATTCAGGAACTGATCCTTCAGGCATACTGGAATCATGCAATCGGTGTCTGGACGCAGCTCTATTTTCTGCCCCTGCTGCACCTTGGTTTCACATTGACCCGCTGGAGCCACAGCGTTTTCAGCGCTTACTGCGCAGCATTTCTTCTGATGGTCGGCGCTGCGCTTCTGGGCTGTAAACTCAGAAAAACATAACTTACAAAAAAGAAAACGCCATCCGAAAGGATGGCGTTTTTTCTGGCGACCCGGAACGGACTCGAACCGTCGACCTCCAGCGTGACAGGCTGGCGTGCTAACCGACTGCACCACCGGGCCAGAACAAGGTGAATTATAGCAGAAAAATCACGATTTGTAAAGAGGTTTTTTCATTTTTTCTGATTTTTCTTTACCGGAGCCTCAAAAAACCAATTCGCTTACGGTTCGATTGCCAAAATGCCGTCTTAACGGTACAATGAACCTGGAAAACAAGGAGGTGCGTTCCATGCACGAAATCAATAAAGAGCGCTTCGGAGCCTTCGTTGCCGCCCTGCGCAAGGAAAAAGGCTACACCCAGCAGCAGCTGGCTGAAAAACTGTATATCTCCAACAAGGCCATCAGCAAATGGGAAACCGGCGTCAGTATCCCGGATGTGGCCATGCTGATTCCCTTGTCCGAGGCACTGGGCGTCACCGTCACAGAGCTGCTGCGCTGCGAACGCCTGCCAGCAGATGTCCCGCTAAACAGCCACCAGGTGGAGGATCTGATGAAAACCGCCATTACCTACTCCGAGCCCAAGCCGAAGGGCCGCATGCGCCGCCGGGGACTGGCCGCCTACTTCTGCTGTCTGGTTCTGGCCATCGCAGAAGTGGCACTGCTGTATCACCTGGGTTTTACCCGGCTGGGCATGGAGGAACCTATCTCCACGGTCATGGTGTTGTGTCCCATTTTCGGACTGTATTTCATGGGGCTGGCTGCGAAACAGCTTCCGCGGTACTATGATGATTACCGGATCAGCGCCTTCAGCGACGGCCCCCTGCGGATGAACCTTCCCGGTGTCCGGATCAGCAACCGGAACTGGCCCCATATCGTCCGGGTGGGCCAGATCTGGTCCATGGGGATGCTGGTGGGATATCCCCTGCTGCAACTGGCCGCCATGCACTTTACTCCCCACCTATGGCTCCGGTGGGAAAAGGCCATCCTGCTGGTACTGATGCTAGGCGGGCTGCTGCTTCCTATGACCCTTGTGGGGAAGAAATATGAATGATGGTTCCCGCCGGTTACCAAAATCGGTCATACCTTTCTGACCGGATGCCTGATAACAGTTTTCCACTTGTCGGGAGCAATCTTTCTGGCATCGGACAGATAAATCTCATGGTGCAGTCTGCTTTCGCTGAAATCATTTACATATCCATTCTGCTCCAGGTAGGCATCCATCAAAGCAACTGTTGCAGGTTCCTCATCAAAAGGCCCTGTGTGCATAATCTGAACACACAGCCCCTCTTCGATGGTTATAAACTCCGCTGCGGAACAATCCATTTTTTTCTTTTTGGCTGCGGCTGCCACTGCCCAGTCAAAATCTGCTTTGGAAACGAAATCCGGCAAACGAATCACAGAGATCCAATTGAAAGCAGACTTGTCAGAGTAATCCACTCCATCGACATGATCCTGCCACCAGAATCCCTCAAGCGGCGGGACAACATATTCAAAGAAGCCCTCGATTTTGTAATCTGTTTTATAGCTCATCTTCAAGGTGTACGCAACAGCATATAAAACGCTGATCGCCTGCTGATATGCACCGCCTTCTTCATTTGGATCCCCTTTGCCTATTACCGCGATATAATTTGTCTTCGAAACATTGACAAGCTGCGGTTTGTTTTTAGGCATATAATACTCTTTGAATTCTTTCTTAAAATCAAAAGCCATAACAGCCTCCGTTAGATTCAAGATTATTAAATTGATTATACCACAGAAAAGACGGAATGGGAAGTGAAATACCCTAACAGGATTTATTTCATGAAAAAGAACAGCAGATGCTTTCGCATCTGCTGTTCTTTTTTGGAGCGGGTGACGAGGCTCGGGACACTATGGTGTTTATTCCGGCTCGACGGAATCAAGCAACTGTCCACCGGACAGTTGCATTGAATGGTTCGGCCCTCACCATCCATCCCCCAAAAAAGAAAGACCACACAACTGTGTGGTCTTTCTTTTTTGGAGCGGGTGACGAGGCTCGAACTCGCTACCTCCACCTTGGCAAGGTGGCGCTCTACCGGATGAGCTACACCCGCAACGGACATGACTTATTATAACGATTTTCCCGAAAAAGTCAAGCCCTTTTTTCAGATTTTTTCAGATTTTTTATTTTCTGTCCATTTATTGGATATTCTCAGTTGTTTCCAGGGTTTCTTCCAACTTTTCATCTGCATTTTTGCCATTACAAGCAGGATAGTCCGAGTAATCCCAGACATAGCTGCTCATTTGCCAGTCGGTGTACTCCCAGAAGCTGCCCAGTTCATGCAGCAGATCCACATGGTAATACTGTCCGTTGTCCAGCACCATGTTCCAGCTTCTGGGCTCACCCGCCCGGGTTCCGGTAACCACCAGGCATTCCAGTCCCGCACTGCGGCACATGGCGGCATAAACGGTAGCGAAAGCCCGGCTGTCACCAACGCCGTGGCGCAGCAGGCTGTAAGCCGGAGTGATGGAGGTCTCCAGCTTATACTCAAAGCGTTCCATCAGGAAGGCGTACAGCTGTGCGAATTTCTGCTTATCCTCACCATCACCACTGACATAGAGCTTTGCCGCGTCAAACACCGGCTGTACCTGACTTTGCATCCGCCGCAGAGAATCCCGGTTTGTCTGATAAGTAAAAATCAGCTCCACTACCCGATCCTTGCCGGTACCATATACCGTCTGGCTCACCAGCGGGATCTCCATGACTGCCTGCGGGTGCAGCTCTGCGTAGTCCTGAACGAACTGAGCAAAGTCCTTGGTCTTATAATCTTCCACCAGCAGAACGATACCGGATGCGTAGCCTTCCAGAGCATCAGAGACAATGGCTTCCGCCCGCTCCATGTTGGCAGCCTTCCGGATCCGGAGGATCTCACTGCGGTTGTGCAGGTAAGTGATACTGACAGACAAAGCAGGAACACCATTACGGGTACCCAGCTCATATTCGATTTTCTCCACCGCGTAGGATCCGATGGGGTCGTTATTTTTCGCATGGCGCATCGCCTGCCGGATGCCGTGCTCCAGCCTGTCCTGAGGATAATCCGCCACGGTGATGGTAGTTACCTCTATTCCCTCGGCAATGGTTGCTTTCAATGCGGCAAGCAGTTCCAGATAATCCGATGCGGATATCAGCTCTGACTGTCCGGTCTGCCGCTGCTCCCGGTGGGGCGTTATAGATACATAGGGCCCACAGCCTGTCAGCAGCAGACACATAGCCAGCAGCAGGCAACAAAAACTCCGTTTCATATCCGCCCTCCTATAAGTCATGTTTGTTGTACCGGCTGAAGCCGTCGCCCAGCACCTGGTGGGCCTCCTGTACGATAACAAAGGCATTGGGATCGGTGGACATGACCAGTTCCTTCAATTCCGCCACCTGCTGCCGCTTCACAGCTGTCAGTATGACCTTTGTCTGCTGGCCGGAATAGCTTCCCTCCCCCTGCAGGAAGGTGGCACCACGGTCCAGCCGCAATCCGATTTCCCGGGCAATCTTCTCATGCTCCCGGGAGATGATCAGCGCTACCTTGGAATAATCGAAGCGGTACACTACCGCATCCACCAGCTTGCCGCACAGAACCGCTGTAATGCCGGTGTACAGTGCTTTATTTACATCCCGGAACACCAGTCCCGTCAAAAGCACCACCACTGCGTCAAAGCAAATGGATATCTGTCCAATGGGCACATTCCGGTACCGCAGCTTTAATAAGCGCACCAGAATATCCGATCCGCCTGTTGAAGTGCCGCAGACAAAGACGATCCCCAGCCCCACACCGCAGATGGTGCCGCCATACAGCACACCCAGCAGCGGCTCCACAGCCGGAAAATCCATTGTTGCAAAAAGATCGATGAGCAGTGAGCTGAGAAACATTCCCAAAGCAGAGCCTGCAAAGAACTTCTTTCCTATCTTCAGGCCGCCCAGGGCAAACAGGGGCAGATTGATCAGAATGGAAAACAGACCCACACTGCCAAAACCCAGCAGTTCCACTGCCACCAGTGCCAGACCGGAGATCCCGCCGGGGCTCATATCGTTGGGCTGGAGGAAAAAGGCAAAGCCTGCGGAAAACACAGCACTGCCAAAAGCAGTTACAGGAATCCATCGGTATTGGTTCCAAAGTTCCTTCATATCGGCTCCTTTCGGCATGCCACAGCCATCAGACATCAAAACTCTGCTGCTTCTCCGCCGAGTCCTCTTCCTTTAACAGGGCACCGGCAGAAGGGATTGTTTTGCTGCGGTAACGGCTTTCGTTTGTGATGCCGCTTTCGCTCAGCAGCAGGGCATTTTGCAGGGTCGCTTTCTTTTTCAAAGTCAAGACAGAAACACCCTGGGTATTTCGGGTGGTTTTGGGCAGCAGCTGGGCTGTGGAGAAAATGGCAGCCCGGCCATCGGAAGCGTATACTGCCATCTGCTCATCCGCATCCAGCGCTACCGCCTTCACCAGAGGACTCTTATCCGAGTAAGCACCGGTAAGCTTGCGTCGGTTGGTTTTTGTCTCGTAGGCACTGAGCGGCACCTTGGCCACCTTACCGTTTTCAAAGAAGAACAGAATAAAGCCCTTATAATCTCCGCAGAAGATCAGTGAAACGATATTCTCTCCCGGCTCAAAGCCCAGCTTCTGAGGCAGGTAGTCACCCAAAAGGGACGCCTTACCATCATCAAAGTCAGAAAGTCTTGACTTATAGCACTGGAATTTGTCGGTAAACACCAGGAATTCCGCCTTGTTGGTAGCTTCTCTGGTAAACAGCAGGCTGTCGCCCTCTTTGAACTTCTGCTCACCGCTCATCCGCAGGGACTGGGCGGTGATCTTCTTCATGTAGCCCTCTTTGGAGACAAAGACGGTGACAGGATAATCCGGGATGGGATCCTCTTCTTCCTCAGGAGCAGCTTCCTGGACATCATAGATGATCTCGGTCTTGCGCTCCTGACCGAATTTGTCAGAGACAGCCTGCAGCTCTTTGATGATAACATTTTTCAGTTTCCGGGAGGAATTGAGGGTAGAACGCAGATCCTCGATCTCCTCCTCCAGCTGAGAGATTGCTTTGGTCTGCTTGAGGATGTATTCCTTATTGATGTTGCGCAGCTTGATCTCCGCAACATAATTTGCCTGGATCTCGTCGATGCCGAATTCGATCATCAGATTGGGCACGACCTCCGCTTCCTGCTCCGTTTCCCGGATGACCCGGATGGCCTTGTCAATGTCCAGCAGGATCCGTTCCAGACCCTTCAGCAGATGCAGCCGATCCTCCTTCCTGCCGATCTGAAAGAACAGTCTGCGCTTGATGCAGTCAGTCCGCCAGGCCGTCCACTCATTCAGGATCTCACCAACGCCCATGACCCGGGGCATACCGGCGATCAGAATATTGAAGTTGCAGGGGAAGCTGTCCTGCAGGGGTGTCATCCGATAGAGCTTCTGCATCAGCTTATCGGCATCCACACCCCGCTTCAGGTCAATGGTCAGCTTCAGACCTCCTAAATCAGTCTCATCACGCATATCAGCGATTTCCTTGATCTTACCGGCCTTGATCAGCTCTGCCACCTTGTCCATAATGACCTCGGTGGTGGTGGAATAGGGGATCTGGGTAATTTCAATGAGGTTGCCGTCCTTGACATAGCGCCACTTCGCCCGAAGCTTAAAGCTTCCCCGGCCGGTGTTATAGATCTCCCTGGTAGTTGCCTCATCAAAAAGCAGCTCTGCACCGGTGGAAAAATCCGGGCCGGGCAGGGTCTCCAGAACATCGTGGTCGGGATTTTTCATAAGGGCGATGGTGGTTTCACAGACCTCTTTCAAGTTAAAAGAGCAGATGTTGGAAGCCATACCAACGGCAATGCCCTGGTTGGCAGACACCAGCACATTGGGATAGGTGGTAGGCAGCAATGCCGGTTCCTTCATGGTGGCATCATAGTTATCCACCATGTCTACAGTGTCACTGTCGATATCCCGGAACAGTTCGCTGCAGATGCTTTCCAGCTTGGCCTCTGTATAACGGGAAGCGGCGTAGGCCGTATCCCGGGAATAGACTTTACCGAAGTTACCCTTGGAATCCACGAAGGGATGCAGCAGGGTCTCATTGTCCCGGGCCAGGCGCACCATAGTTTCATAGATTGCCGCGTCGCCATGGGGATTGAGCTTCATGGTCTGGCCAACAATATTGGCAGATTTAGTCCGCTTTCCGGTGAGCAGACCCATTTTATACATGGTGTAGAGCAGTTTCCGGTGGGAAGGCTTGAATCCGTCGATTTCCGGAATCGCACGGGAAACGATGACGGACATGGCATAGGGCATGTAGTTGATTTCCAGCGTTTCGGAAATCGCCTGTTCTGAGGTGCCGCCCACCAGACCGACGATGCCGTCGGTGTCAATATTCTTCTGATTCTTTTCCGGTTCCTTCTTTTTTCGTGCCATAGTTGGCTCCTTTGCAATAGTGCCCTCCCCTTTGAGGAGGGTGCCCCGCAGGGGCGGGTGAGGTTCCATTCCCGAAGGGAATGGTTTTTACCTGATTCTCTGCGCAACTGTCATGTCAATCACTTGACAAACACCGCGCAAATTCTGTAAAACATCCGTATTAGAAAAGTGCAGCACATAGATTCCAATGCTGTTCAGATACATATCCCGATACATATCATGCCGAAGTCCCTGCTCCTCATAGTGCTGGGAGCCATCCAGCTCTATCGCCAGCTTTGCCGCAGCACAGTAAAAATCCAGAATATAGTTGCCAAATGCCACCTGCCTGCGAAAGGTATGTGGGTATGTTCTGAGATATTCATACCATAGTCTGCGCTCTTCCTTGGTCATTTCCCGGCGCAGCTTCTGCGCTCTGGGTGTTAGCTTCGAGTTATACCGCATGGTTCCTCTTCGCCTTTCCCTTGTGCTGGATCGGGCCGTGTACCGCCCTCATCCGTCACGGCTTCGCCGTGCCACCTTCCCCAAAGGGGAAGGCATTTTTAAGAAATATCTGCCAGTTCCAGATATTTCGCACCGTTCTCCGCAATGAAATTCTTTCTTTCCTGCAGCGCATCGCCCAGCAGGATGTCAAAATACATGGCAGTCCGCTCCGCGTCCTCCGGCATGACTTTGATGAGACGGCGGGTTTCCGGATTCATGGTGGTCATCCACATCATTTCCTTGGTGTTCTCACCTAAGCCCTTGGAGCGCTGGATATCCACCTTTTTTCCCTGCAAAGATTTCAGGATCTGAACCTTTTCCGCCTCGTTGTAGGCAAACTGGGTCATTTCCTTATTTTTTTCCTTGTACGTGATCTCAAAAAGCGGAGATTCGGCGATGTAGACGTAACCATCCCGAATGAGCGTCGGACACAGCCGGTAGAGCATAGTCAGGATCAGCGTGCGGATCTGGAAGCCGTCCACGTCTGCGTCGGTACAGATGATGACCTTGTTCCAGCGGAGGTTATCAATATCAAAGGAAGAAAGCTCCTTGGCCTTCTTTCCCTGAACCTCTACACCACAGCCCAGAACCTTCATCAGATCCGTAATGATGGGAGACGCAAAGATCTTGGTATAGTCTGCTTTCAGACAGTTGAGGATCTTGCCGCGAACGGGCATGATTCCCTGGAATTCTGCGTCCCGGGCAAACTTGACGCTTCCCAATGCGGAGTCGCCCTCCACGATATACAGCTCCCGCAGGGAGGTATCCCGGGTACGGCAATCCACAAATTTCTGCACCCGGTTGGCAATGTCAATGGAGCCGGAGAGCTTTTTCTTCACATTGCTTTTGGTCTTTTCCGCAGACTCTCTGGCCCGCTTGTTCACCAGGATCTGCTCCGCAGCCTTAGCCGCCTCCTGGGCATTTTCAATGAACCAGACCTGCAGCTGTTCCTTAAAGAAAGCGGTCATGGCCTCTTGGGTGAACTTGGAATTGACCGACTTTTTGGTCTGGTTCTCAAAACAGCCGATGGTGGAGAAGCAGTTGGTGACCATCACCAGAGAATCCTGAATATCCTGATAGATGATCTTCGACTCATTTTTGGTATATTTATTATTGTCCCTTAAATACTTGTCAAATGCCGCGGTAAAGCCCAGGCGCACGGCCCGGTCGGGGCTGCCGCCGTATTCCAGCCAGGAGGAGTTGTGGTAATACTCGATGTGGCTGACCTGCTTACTGAAACAGAATGCGGCCGTGATTTTTAATTTCATTTCCGGGCGGTTTTCCGCATCCCGGCCACGGCGCTCCGTCTCCCAGTAGGCGGGCATGGTGAAGGCGTTATCTCCCACCATTTCCTCAATATACTGACGGATACCGTCCTCATAGCAATATTCCTCTTCCTCAAATTTCCGGCCCACCTGGTTGCGGAACTTGAAGCGGATGCCCTTATTCACCACCGCCTGCCGGCGCAGCACATCCCGGTAATATTCCACGGGAATGTTGATGTCGGTGAACACTTCCTTGTCCGGCCGCCAGCGGAAGCAGGAGCCGGTTTTTTTCCGGTCAGCCGCTTCTTTTTTCAGCCCGCCGACGTTCCGGCCCTTTTCAAAGTGCAGATCGTACCGGAACCCATCCCGGCGGATGGTAGCATCAAAATATTCCGAAGCGTACTGGGTGGCACAGGAGCCCAGGCCGTTCAGACCCAGGGAATATTCGTAGTTTTCGCCGTTTTCGCCATACTTGCCACCTGCGTACATTTCGCAGAAAACCAGCTCCCAGTTGTAGCGCTTTTCCTTTTCGTTATAATCCACGGGACAGCCCCGGCCGAAGTCCTCCACTTCCACAGATAAATCCTCGTAGCGGGTGACGAGGATGGTATCGCCGTGGCCCTCCCGGGCTTCGTCGATGGCGTTGGAGAGGATCTCAAACACCGCGTGCTTACAGCCCTCCAGATCGTCAGAGCCGAAGATGACCGCAGGACGCTTACGCACCCGGTCCTCACCCTTGAGCATGGAGATACTGGAATTTCCGTATTGTTCTTGCTTCTTTTTTGCCATTTTATTCTTACCTACCTAGCAAAGCATAATTATCCATAATAATTCTATTGTATTATACGCAAAAAGGAACAGAAAGTCAAGGAAAGCTCCCTGACTGCTTTCTCTTCCCTGTGCACAGCATAGTACAGATTCCGTCCAATAAATGTCACAGAATTTGTTTTCGCAAATTATTTATCGTTTATCGTTAAATATTTGTTGACAAACGCAATTCATCATGTTATATTGAAGTTACCGAAACACAAGGAGGTACTTCTATGAAATCACATGCAAAGATTGCTGGGATCATCTCTGTTCTTCTGAATCTGGCCTGCTGGGTGATCCTGATTGGCAGTCTGTTCCACGGCCTGGTTTGTGTCCATAGTGCATTTTCCGACAGCATATCCCCGGAGGTTTTTATCAGTGGCATTTCTCTGGATAATCTGTATTTCTACTCGGAGAGCGGCGGCATCACCGTCAGTCGCCACGCCCTGCGGAATATGTCTCTGATTTCGCTGCTTGTCTATTTCGGGCAGGTGCCTCTGATGTGCTGGGGGCTCCAGATCCTGCGGCGAATCCTGCGTCCCATGACACATCACCGGCCCTTCAGCGGCACCGGCAAGCTGCTCGCCAAGCTGGGTTGGGTCAGTCTGGCCGTGTTTGCCATTGAAAACCTGACGGATTATGCCATGCAGTATATTATGGAGAATCAATACCGTTTCGCCGATTTCTTTTTAGGCGGGCACATTACCAAGGTAACCTATGAATTCCAACCGGATACCACGTTCTTACTGATTGCAGCAGTGGTTTTCCTTCTTTCCGGTGTTTTCCGCTACGGCGAAGAGCTCCAGCAGCTGTCCGACGAGACTCTGTAAGGAGGATACCCCATGCCTATCATTTTACGCTTAGATCGTGTCATGGCGGATCGAAAAATGTCACTGAATGAGCTGTCCGCCAAAGTCGGCGTTTCCAATGTCAACCTCTCCAAGCTGAAAACCGGCAAAGTCAGCGCCGTACGCTTTTCCACGCTGGAGGCCATCTGCAAAGCCCTGGACTGCCAGCCGGGGGATATTCTGGAATACCAGAAAGAAGCAGAATAATTTGCATTCAACCGAATATTCCCTCTTGTTTTTTCTCTCTATAGCGGTTATAATAGCGGGAGATAAAAATTAGGAGGCTATCATCATGGCTGTTAAAATTGAAAAATCCACCATCATCGGTGACATTCTGGACATCGCACCCCACGCTGCTCCCCTGTTCTTTGCCATCGGCATGCACTGCCTGGGCTGCCCCTCTTCCCGTGGCGAGACCGTTGAGGAAGCCTGCATGGTTCACGGCATCGAGTGCGACCCCTTCCTGGCTCAGCTGAACCACTTCCTGGAGGCCTACGAGGCCGCTCAGGCTGAGAAGAAGATCTAAATCAATAAAACTCGCGTGTCATTGCGAGCCAGTGTGCACACTGGCGTGGCAATCCCCTTCCGCTTCCGGAAAATGTGGGAGGAGATTGCCGCACCAGTCTGAGGACTGGTTCGCAATGACATCTTTTTATGGAGGAATTCCCATGAAAATCCCCCTTTCCACTCGCCTTTTGGCCTGCTGCAATTACATAAAGCCCGGCGACCGGGTGGCGGACATCGGCTGCGATCATGGCTACCTGGGCATTTATCTTCTGACCAAAGGCATCGCCCGCTCCGTCATTGAATCCGACGTGGCAGAAGGCCCCCTGCAAAGCGCCATGCGCAACGCGGTGAAATTCGGCACCAAAAGCAAAATGACCTTCCACCTGTCCGATGGTGCCCGGAACATCCCCCGGGATTTTGACGTGATGGTCTGCGCCGGTATGGGTGCCGATACCATTATGTCCATTATTCACCACAGCGCCCAGTGGCTGAAAGATCCCAAATACCGTCTGATCTTACAGTGTCAGTCTAAGCGCCCCGAGCTGCGCCAGTGGCTCTATGACGAGGGTTTTCGGATCAACCGGGAAACCCTGGCCAAGGACGGAAAATTCGTCTACACCATCATGGAAGTGGTCTACGATCCCGGTCACGGTATTACACCTGCCGAAACCTACATCACACCGCAGCTTCTGGACGACAATCACCCCCTGCTGCCGGAATACTATGAGCGGGTGAAACACGGCGTGGAGCTGACCATTTACGGGCTGAAGCGGGCAGAAAGTGACCAGCTGGCCATCCACGAAACCATCCTGTCTGACCTTACTGCAATGGAGGAACGCATCTATGGCAACCGTCAATGACATTCTCACCTTTCTGGAAACCCTGGCACCCCGGTTTATGAAAATGGACTGGGACAATGTGGGGCTCCTCTGCGGCAGCCGCAGCCGGGAGGTTACGAAAATTCTGGTGGCACTGGATCCCTTTGAGGGGGTCTGTCAGGAGGCTGTGGAATTCGGCGCCCAGCTGATCGTGACCCACCATCCCCTGATCTTCAAGGCCCTGAATTCCATTACCGATGAGACTTCCATTGGCCGCAGCATCCAGCTGCTGTGCGAAAACCGCATCAGCGCCATCAATGCCCATACCAACTTAGATTGTACCCCCGGTGGTGTCAACGACCGTCTGGCTGCCGCACTGGGCCTTGAAAACATTGAAGTCGTCGATCCCATGGGCACCGACGAAAACGGCGCTGCGTGGGGCCTGCTGCGCAAGGGCATCGTGGCAGAGCAGCCCCTTGCGTCTTTCCTCCCCACCGTTAAAACTGCGCTGGGCTGCGAAGGCCTGCGCTATGTGGATGCCGGGAAGCCGGTTCGCAAGGTTGCCGTAGGCGGCGGTGCCTGTGCTTCGGAAATCATGGACGCTTACCGGGCCGGCTGCGATACCTTCGTCACCTCCGATGTGAAATACAACCAGTTCTGGGACGCCTATGATCTGGGACTGAACCTTATCGACGCAGGCCATTTCTATACAGAAAACCCCGTCACCGCCTGCCTTGCCGAGAAAATTTCCGCTGCGTTCCCGGAAGCAGAGGTAAAAATTTCCGAAACCCATACGGATTGCATGAAATTCTATTGATTTTTTTGTCACAAGGTGCTAAAATATATAGGAATTTTTTCAGTACGTTGCAGCGACATCGTAGGGGCCGATGCCCACATCGGCCCTTAATCGTGCAATGCTTCTGAGGGGCGATGTGGGCATCGCCCCCTACGAATACGTTTTCAACAATCTGAATCTTTGATTTTTACTGGAAGGGAAGTTTTTCATATGTCCGGACATTCCAAATGGCATAACATTCAGAAGACCAAGGGCGCACAGGATGCCAAGCGTGCTGCCGCCTTTACCAAGATCGCCAAGGAGCTGATCGTCGCCGTTAAGGAAGGCGGCGGCATCACCGATCCTGCCAACAACTCCCGCCTGGCCACCGTCATTACCAAGGCCAAGGCTGCCAACATGCCCAACGACAACATCAAGCGCTGCCTGGAGAAGGCCTCCGGTG
>JAGBAI010000056.1 GCA_017939025.1 Oscillospiraceae bacterium | reverse complement strand
TCCTCCTCTGAAGGCGTATACTTCAGTGCCAGCATGGTGATGTCATCAAACTGGGGCGCATCTCCCACAAAGTTATCTACATTTTCCTTCACCTTCCGGCAAACGGTTTCAACATCTCCAACATTTTTCTGCTGCAGAACGGTCTGCAGACGGGCTTCTCCATAGAGGTTATTGGCCACATCCGTAGCCTCGGTCACACCATCGGTATAGAGATACAGCAGGTCGCCCGGTTTCAGCTGCACCGTATTGGGCCGGTAGCGGATGCCCTCCATCCCCGCCAGCACAAGACCGGGACGGGATTTGACTATTTCCACACTGCCGTCAGCATGGCGAATGATGGGTGGATTGTGGCCTGCGTTAGCATACGTCACTTCGCCTGTTCGGGTATTCAGGTAGCCCATCCAGACCGTAACAAACATTCCGGCCTCATTGCCCTCACAGAGCTTGTTGTTGGCCTGGGTCAGAACTTCTGCCACGGCCATGCCGGATTCAGCATAGCTTTTCAGCAGGGTTTTGGCCTGCATCATAAACATGGCAGCAGGAATACCCTTGCCGGACACATCCGCAATCAAGAACGCCAGCGTATCTTCATCCACGAAATAGAAATCGTAGAAATCGCCGCCCACTTCTTTTGCTGTATACATGCAGGCCCAGATCTCAAACTCTTTCCGGTTGGGATAAGGTGGAAACACAGTGGGAATTGCAGAATGCTGAATCGCTTTGGCGAAGGCCAGTTCCGCATCGATCCTGGCTTCCGCATCAGATATGTATCGTTTCAGCGTATCCACGGTGGAATTGATGTCGTCAGACAGCGCTGCAAACTCTGCGTGGGAACGGACATCCACCACCGTATCCAGGTGGCCCTCGGTAATGGCAGCCAGAGAACCGTTAATTTTGAGAATGTTGTCCACCACCAGCTTCTTCACCAGTACAAAAATCATGATAAACAGGGCGGAAAAAATCACAATCTGCATAGCTGTGGTCACACCCACCGCAACATTCCGGGACAGGGCGGCTTCGCTTTGGGGCATTACTGCTACAATGGTATAGCCCTCCTGCTGCTTATACATACAGTAGCAGCTCTCCCCATAAACCTCCGAAGAGAACACCTCTCCCTGAGACATGGTCTGGGTATCGATCCAGATGCCGGTCACATCCAGATTCCTGCCTTCATTGCCATTTCGGTCACTGACAATATTCCAGCTTTCGTCTGCAATAAGGATGCAGCCACCTTCCCCCACATGGCGGTTTCGGGTCACACCAATGACAAACTCCCTGATGTCCCGCTGGAAGCGTTCAAAGCCATAGCCCACTTGAACAAAACCGCCGTTTTCCAGCACCACACCGGCATATTTCCGGGAGATGGACGCATCATAGGAAACCGGCTGATAGCGCTGAACATATTCTGTTTCCCCATCCAGCAATACCATAAATTCCGCAGACTGTTCGCCGCTGCGCATATCATAGTTCAGGAAATCGGGGTATGTACTGACATAAATCAATCCATCCGGGTTAATGCAGTTGATCTCCGTGACATCATACTGATCACATAATTCAAAAAGGAAATCGGCAGTAATTGCCTGCGCATTGTTCAGCTTTCCGGCGATCTCCGCTGTCAGCGCCAGCAGATTTTCATCAGAAGCGTCCTGAATATCCTGACGTACATCGGCGATATTCAGTTCCAGCAGGCGGACGGTATTTTCCTGGGCCAGCTTTGTCTGGAATACCCACAAAAATGATGTCGTAGTCAAAAATGCCGCAGCCACCAGCAGCAGCAGCCAGTTTTGGAAGGAACGGGATATTTTCTTTTTTTCCGTGTTCATAAGAACACCCCTTTCCCAAATGTTATTCGATGGTCAGTACATCTACGAATCCTGTAACTTCAAAAATCTCCATAACGGTTTCGTTTACATTTCTGACCACCATGTGCCCCTGGCGGTTCATCACTTTCTGTGCAGACAGCAGCACACGCAGGCCTGCGGAGGACAGATATTCCAGTGCGGCCAGATCCAGCGCCAGTTCCTCTACTCCAGAAATGTTCTGCTTCAGCTCCGTCTCCAGCTTGGGAGCGGTGGTAGTATCCAGGCGGCCAGCCAGCGCGATGGTCAGTTTCTTTTCTTCAAGCATTTTTTCGATCGTCATAATCCTTACTCCTTTTCAATTCAAATCGTTACGGTTCCACAATATTGAAGGGATTGATGCCTGCCAGCGCAAACTGGTTCATATTTTCTGCCAGCAGGAAAATCAGATCCGCATTTCCCTCCATGGGCAGTGCCGACAGGCCCTCGGTATTGTTCTGCAGAATGTAGAACAGGGCGTTCTTCGGGCAGGTCAGGGACACATCCGCATCCTCCCGGCGGGTATTCTCATATACCAGCAAAACACCGTTTTTGATATGCAGCACATGCTGCTGGCCCACATCCGGCAAGGTCACATTGATCATAAAGTCATACTCTTCCAGAGCATACTTATCCATCATAATTGCCATGTAGTCAAAGAACATCGTGGGAGTCATCTGCATGAGAACGCTGATACCACCCTTGGTCTGCGTCGCATTCATCGCCTGATTGCCGTGGCGCAGTTCCAGCGCAGCCGTCAGATAGGCGTTGCGCCAGGGGCCGGATTCTGACTGGTATCCCAGCTGTTCCAATGCGTCGGCGCACAGCAGACGGGCGGCCTCATTGGTGGGATCCGCATAGACAATGGTGTTGGTCACTTCCGCCACCCACTGGTATTCCCCTGCATCAAAGTCTGCCTTCGCCATACGCAGCACCTCGTCCACATCACCAAGGTATTCCACCCACTTCTTTGCGCTTTCACTGGGGGTAAGCGGATTGAGGTTTACGGGATTGGCATCATACCAGCCCATGTACTTCTGATACACCGCCTTGGAATTGTGGGACAGGGTTCCGTAATACTGGCGGGTGTACCATACCTTTTCCAACGGCTCCGGCAACTCAATCATGTTGGATATCTCGTTGGAGGTATAACCCTGATTGATGTAGGTCAGGGTCTGGTCATTGATAAACTTATAGATCGCTGCCGTGTTGGTCATATACTCAGTGACGGTCCCGTTGCCCCAGTGGGGCCAGTTGTGGGACTGGAATACCACTTCCGCTTCCTCACCGTAGCGGGTAATTGCCTCGGTGATGTAACCTGCCCATGCCGCACCATCCCGGACCTGTGCGCCGCGGAGGGTGTAGAGGTTGTGCAGCGTGCCGGTGCAGTTTTCTGCCAGCCAAAGGGCAGAAAACTGGGGGAACCAGGTGTTCATTTCCGCAGGTGCTTCGGTTCCGGGTGTCATCTGGAATTCCATTTCCACGCCATCGATAGTCAGTCTTTCGCCGGTGGCAGTGATCTCATAGGTAGGCATCAGGAAGGAAACCGTACCGGTGGACTGTCCCATGCCGATGCCCTGGGCCAGTGTGCCTGTCACACCCGGCTCCAGCAGAACGCCGTACTGATAGTTAGCGCGGCGGGTCATAGCCTTACCGGCGTATACGTTCTCCGCAATGGCGTGCTCAGCAAAGCCCTCCGGAACAATGACAGGGATCTTGCCGCTTGCAAGCTGCTCCTGAATGGAAAGGCTGCTGTCAGCTGCCTCTTCCGCAGTCATCACCCCCAGAATGCCGCCAAAGTGATCCGCATGGGGATGGGAAATGATGACCGCCTTAACAGGATAGCTTCCCAGATTCTTTTCGATCAGCTGCATAGCCGCCTGAGAACATTCCACACTCATCAGCGGATCAAACAGGATCCAGCCGGTATCGCCCTTTACCACGGTCAGGTTGGACATATCGTAGCCACGAACTTGATAGATGCCCTCGCAGACCTCAAATAGGCCGTAGGCATGATTGTTTCTCGTGTTTTCCCACAGACTGGGATTTACGGTATCCGGTGCTTTTTCATAGTCCTCCAGAAAACTGTAGGCTTCCTGGCTCCAGACCACATTGCCCTCCGCGTCAGTCAGTTCCAGCACCTCCGGAGCATCGATCAGACCCCGGGTCGCATTTTCATATTCGCTGGTATCGGCAAAATCCAGAAGGGAATAGACAGCGGAGTTGACCTGAACAGTATATTCCGTAGCGTCCTTCTCTTCTGCATTCAGTTCCAGTTCTGTGGTCAGATCTACTGCATCTTCCGTTTCACCGATGGGTGCGGAAGTCCTCTGTCCGCAGGCAGTCATGGAAACGGTCATCAGCACGGCCAGAATCCAGGCAATTATCTTTTTTCTCATCACACCGATCTCCCCTTGTTCTTACTATTTTCTTCTGAGCAGCTCTTCAAAAGCCTGCTCATTGGTTTCCTCAATATAGGCCATGAATTCCTGTAAAACGGTACGGCCAATTGCTCTGTAGTCCATCGAAAGCGCTCTTTGTATTTTCTGTCTGCGCATTTCCTCTGGCACCTGATAGAGCATCATGATATTATTCAGTGCCCCGGAGATCCGCATATCGATGGGAGCAGAATCCCCCGTGGTCATCAGCGTGGCATACTCAACACCGGAAACCAGGGTCTCCACTTCTGCAAACTGTCTGTCACTCCAGTCCGGACAGTATTCCGCAAAGACAAGTTTTGCCCGCTGGGCATCGTTCTTTCGGATGATCTCCAGTGTGAGGGAATGGGTGTAGGCAGAAATAAAAAAATCCTTTGCGATCTCATTTTCCTCGCAGATCGCTGCCATGGAAGTGAGTTCCAGACAAATCGCCATCAGCAGGCTTTCTCCTTCCTGCACGTACTGCTTCATCAGCGCCCACTGGAAGCTGCAGAGCATATCCACCAGCTCCGCAAGCAGATGCTCCTTTGCGGGGAAATAAAACGTCAGATGGCCTGTGCTCATATCCAGCGCATTGGCAATGGCCTTTATCGAGGTGGCCGAATAGCCGTTTTCCAAAAACATTCTGGTGGCTGTCTGTATGATCTCAAGCTTCGTTGTGTTCACGCGTCTTCGTGCCATGGGGTCCCTCCTTCTTCTTTTGTCGTATCCTATTTTAGCGCACGTCCTATTTTATGTCAATATAAAGCTTTCATACAGAAGGCTCCGAATCCATCATCAAGCCCATGACAGCCGCCCCTGCGCCATGGCAAGCACATTGACATTGTTCACACCCAGGAATATAATAGATTTGTAACCAGTTTGAAGTGCAGACGTAGCTTTTGTGTTTTGATTTTATGGGGGGTGTTATGGATTCTATGCCGGATTTTAATTTTATGCTTGAGCGAAGACTGAAAGAATTGAACAGTAATCTCGCATACCGGTATACCTGCTGTATGTCCCTTTTTGAGCTGACCCTGAATCAGTTTCTTACCACCTTTCCGACGTTTACCGATCATACCCTTCTGCACACGCTGAGTGTGACGAACCTGACAAACCAGCTGCTTCGTGAGGAT
>JAGBAI010000055.1 GCA_017939025.1 Oscillospiraceae bacterium | reverse complement strand
TGTTTTGGTATGAGAAACTTCAATAATTTCAGAAAGAGAATCCTCTTCTGTAATACATAAAAATCGTGCCGGAGCTGCCGCTCCGACACGATCCTTAGATGTTTCATTTTGGCTCTACCCCAACTATTGACATAGAACCTCTTTTTGCTTAAATCTCTTGCCTGCCTTCCAGCGCACGGGAAAGGGTCACTTCATCCGCATACTCCAGTTGGCTGCCTACCGGCACACCATACGCCAGACGGGTGACCTTCACCTCCATGGGACGCAAAAGACGGGAAATGTACATTGCGGTAGCTTCACCCTCAGTATCGGGATTTGTAGCCATAATGACCTCCCGGACATCACCCTCACCAACCCGGCGCAGAAGCTCTTTGATCTTAATATCATCCTGGGTAACATGGTTTAGAGGAGAGATCACACCATGCAGCACATGATATGTTCCCCGGAATTCCCGGGAACGCTCCATCGCAATCACATCTCGGGGTTCCGCTACCACACAGATGATAGATTGATCCCGCAGATCGTCATCACAAATGGGGCAGAGCTCCCGGTCTGTCAGATTCTGACACCGTGGGCAGGTATGCACCTGCTTTTTCGCTTCCAGAATGGCTGCGGCAAATTCCTCCGCATCCTCCAAAGGCAGGCTCAGCACATGAAAGGCAAGCCTCTGAGCAGTCTTGCCGCCAATGCCTGGAAGCCGTGCGAACTGGTCAGCAAGATTTTGAAGCGCAGCCGGAAAAAACTGCATACAGCCCCCTTAGAACAGACCGCCCAAATTCAGGCCGCCGGTAAGACGGGACATGTTATTGGCAGCCTCCGTGTCAGCAGCACGCATCGCCTCGTTGACGGCGGCAATAACCATATCCTGCAGCATTTCCACATCTTCAGGATCCACTGCCTCGGGATTAATCTCCAACGCCACCATCTCATGCTTGCCATTGACAGTAGCTGTCACCATGCCGCCGCCAGCCTTGGCGGTGAATGTCTTGTTTTCCTGCTCCTGCTGCATCCGCAGCAGATCCTGCTGCATCTTCTGGGCCTGCTTCATCATTGCAGCCTGGTTCATACCGCCGGGCATACCCCGGAATCCACCTTTTGCCATAGTAATTCTCCTATCTTAATTGTTTTTGATTTTAATAATGTCACTGTGCTCCCTGCCAAAGCGCATTAACTGATCCATTTTGGGATTACCAGCAGGTCTTGCGTTCATATCCACAACCAACGCCCGTACAGGCCGATTCAGCATAGCACTTGCTTTCCTGGTGACCACTTCCAGCACATCAGGCTTATCCAGCATTTTGGCTATAAAATCATTGCCGCAGCGCAGCTCCAGCTTGTCTCCTACCAGAGCACCTTGGAGCGGTGCGTTGGGACTTACCGCAAAGAAACCGCTTATGGGAGGTTTCAGTTCTTTTCTTACTGCACCGCACAGATCCGGCCAGAAACCAACAGGTGCTTCCGTTGGTGCCGGTGCAGGTATCTCCGGTTCTTCATCTATGGGAGGTGCATCTCCATCATCCGGCATCGGAGGCCGTTCATCATCATCCAAGTCCTCCGGGCGGGCACTTTTGGTTCTCTGCCTGGGTGTCGCTGCCACGAAAGCTCCGTTTTTCAGTTGTTCCTCCAAACGGGTCAACCGAGCGTTCAGTGCCTCAGCATCCAGGCTAAGCTCCGGCTGGCAAAGTTCCAGAATGCACAATTCCGCATCCATCCGGCGACTGGCAGAACGGGTAAAGCCTGCCAGCGTCTGCTGGATCCTGTTCATAATCCGAACCAGTTCACCTCCGGACAGACTCTTGGTCAGTGCCAATACCTCTTTATCAGAAGCTACACCGGAAAGCATGGTGATTCCTGCACCGCCGGCAGTTTTCATCACCAAAAGATCCCGGGTCAGACAGGCCATCTCATCCAGCATGGCACCCAGATCCTTACCCTCCGTATAAAGCCGGTTGAACAGGGCCAGAGCACTTTGGGTATCATGATTCGCAATATAACCCATCAGCTCACCGCATTTCTGCTCGCCGGCAATGCCCAAACAAGCGTAGACACGATCTGCAGTTAATTCACCTGTTGTGGCAGAAGCGCACTGGTCAAGCAAGCTCAATCCATCGCGCATACCGCCATCGGCCAGTCTTGCCAGAACCCGGGCTGCACCGTCATCCAGATCAATATTCTCCTGATACGCCACGAATTGTAACCGTGCGGCTATATCCTCCTGACTGATCCGCCGGAAGGAAAAGCGCTGGCACCGGGACAAAATGGTCGCCGGAACCTTATGAAGCTCCGTTGTTGCCAGGATAAACAGCAGATGCTCCGGCGGCTCTTCAATGATCTTCAGCAGGGCATTGAAAGCAGAAATAGACAGCATGTGCACCTCATCGATGATATACACACGCATTTTCACTTGAGAAGGTGTATAAACGGCATCGTCCCGCAGATCGCGGACGTTGTCGACGCCGTTATTGGAAGCCGCATCGATTTCCAATACATCCATGCAGGAGCCACTGTCAATCGCTTTACATGCAGCACAACAGTTGCATGGGTTGCCATTATCGGGATTTAAGCAGTTGACCGCTTTCGCCAGGATCTTGGCACAGCTGGTCTTACCGGTACCCCGGGAGCCTGTAAACAGATAGGCATGACTCATACGCCCGGACATTAACTGAGTCTTTAATGTCTGGGTCACCGCCATCTGCCCTGAAACATCATCAAAGGTTTGAGGACGGTATTTCCGATATAAAGCCTGATAAGCTGACATAACGTCCTCCTTCCTGAACGTGCGGCGTGTGGAGCCAGGGAACATAAAGCCAAACTCCACACAGAAAAAGACCGGCTCATAACAAGATCGCACACCCACATTTGTTCGAGCAGAATATCCGTAACCCAAGCGCGAAAGCTCAAAATCGGCAACCTCGCGGCACACGGGAAGATCCGCTTAAGGCTGCTTGGTTCCCCACCTGACCTGGTTCACGGGATCCCGTTGCGCAAGACCAACTTCTCAACACCCCTTGCACGGGTCAGACAATATTCAAACTCAACCGGGTGTGGGAATTCATCCCTGCTGTAGCGGATTGCAGGTACAGGGCACCGCTATCTCCCCGACTAGTGCGACCTTGTTATAAGCCGGTCGGCTCTAAACAAGGAACGTATTATGTTTTTAGTTCAGCTTAGCTTCCACAAAATCAGCCAGTTCCTGGAAGGTTTCAATCTTCTGATCTTCCATTTCCAGTTCCACGCCCAGCTCGCTTTCCAGATCCATGATCATTTCCACAACGTCCAGAGAGTCGATACCCAGGCTTTCAAAAGTGGATTCGGGAGTAATCTCAGAGATGTCCAGTTCCAGCTGCTTGGCAGCATAGTTTGCAAGTTTCTCGAACATAGAGTAGTCCTCCTAAAAATAAATCTCTTAAAGCACTATTCGCAAGCTATTCTAGTACAAAAAGGAGAGTTTGTCAATGCCTTTTTCACTTACCGGCCACTGCCATGCCCGCAGCATAGGCCGTAGCCCAGGCAATCTGCAGATTAAAACCACCGGTGTAGGCGTCGCAGTCAATGATTTCTCCCGCAAAGAATAGACCCGGTACTTTCTTCGACTCCATGGTTTTGGGATCGATCTCCGATACTTTTACACCACCGCTGGTGATGATAGCTTCCGCCACAGGACGCTTGCCAATGATATCCAAAGAAAAGCCCTTCAGCAACTCCACAAGCGCACGGCGTTTCTGCTTTGTCAAAGAATTAGCCTGCAGCTGCGGATCGATCTCCAGCCTTCTCAGCACCACAGGGATCATACTTCGGGGCAGCAGATCTGTCAGTGCGTTTTCCATGGACCGGTTTTTATACAGTTCCAGATCCCTCTGAATCCGGTCATCCAGTTTGCTTTCCTCCAGCGCAGGCTTCAAATCAATGACCAGACGGCAGCCCTCACCCTTCAGGTGGCAGCTGGCAGACAGCACCGTCGGCCCGGAGATACCAAAGTGGGTAAAAAGCAGTTCCCCAAAATCTTTATAAAGAACCTTCCCCTTTGCATTGAGCAACTTCACACCTACATTTCGTAGTGAAAGGCCCTGCATATCCGGACAATCATTACCGGAAATCTCCAAAGGCACCAGACTTCCCTGTGGCTCAACGATGGTATGTCCCAACGCCTTTGCCATGGTATAACCGTCGCCAGTAGACCCGGTGGCGGGATAGGAAGCACCGCCGGCGGCGAGGATCACCCACTTTGCAGCAATTTTCTCATTCTGTGTCTGAACGCCTGTAATCCTTTCATTCTCCGTCAGAATCTCCGATACGCGTGCGGTCTTTACAGTGACACGCTGACGGCGCAGTTCCCCTTGCAGACAATCCAGAACCGATTGAGCTTTATCCGACACGGGAAAGACCCGGTTACCCCGTTCAGTTTTTAAGGCACAGCCGTTTTGTTCAAAAAAGACCTTTGTTTTTTCCGGAGGAAAGGCCGTCATGGCGCTATATAAAAAGCGGCCGTTCCGGGGGGTATTTTGCAGGACTTCCTGCTCTGAGCAATCATTCGTCACATTGCAGCGACCCTTGCCGGTAATCAAAAGTTTCTTGCCCAAACGGTCATTTTTTTCCAGCAGCAGCACCTTCTGCCCTTGCTTTGCCGCCGTGATCGCCGCAAACATGCCAGCAGGGCCACCACCAATGACGATTCCATCAAAGTTCATCTTTTCCATCACTTTCCGTCGCTGCGCTTTTCGTACACATCATATTCATCCCAGATCCGTTCCAGATTGGCAAAGGTCTGGGAAAGCTCCTTCTCCTTTTTCGCCGCAATGGCCACGATCAGCGCGTTGACCAAGCTGAGCGGTGCCACCAGAGAATCCACCAGCGATACCATATCGCTCTTGGCAATCAGCACATGGTCAGAGTTTACACCCAACGGAGACACACGGCTGTCAGTGATTCCGATGACAGTGGCGCCGGCACTGCGACAATACTGGGCACCCTTTGTGGTGGAAGAAGAATACCGGGGGAATGAGAACGCAATAACCACATCTTCAGAATTGACACCAACAATTTTTTCAAACATCTCACCGGCACTAAAACCGGTAATTTCATGGACATTATTGAACATATAGTTCAGATAATACCCCAAAAAGTTTGCCAATGGCGCAACAGAGCGCACACCCAGGATATAGACCCGCTTTGCCTTGAGGATGGCATTGACTGCCGCCTTGAATTCCTCACGGCTGACCATTTCGCCGGTCTGCCGCAGCTTTTCCATATCCGAATGGATCACCATGGAAACCACATCCTGGTCACCGAAGCGGTTATTCGCAACCTCAATTCGCTGCACCGAGGTCAGTCGGTTCAGCACCATTTCCTGCATGGCCTTCTGCATACTGGGATAACCATCAAAACCAAGATCCACCGCAAAACGTACCACTGTGGATTCAGATACACCTACCGTTTTACCCAGCCGGTTCGCTGTCATAAAGGCTGCCTTGTCATAGGCTTCGGTAATATATCGGGAGATCCGCTTCTGGCCCTTGGAAAAGGTAGACTCCTTTTCCTTCAAAATGGATAAAATATCATTGCTCATGGCATACACCTCATTCGAGCATTTTTCTTTGTTATGTAATCTTCATATTAACAAAAGCGCGCGCATTTTGCAAGACAAAATGCGCGCTCATGCAAGCTTTATTTCAAATTTTCTATTTCCTCTGTTGTCAGATACCGCCACTTTCCGGAAGGAAGATCCCCAAGAGAAAGGCTTCCCTCCCTGATCCGACGCAGACGGGTACAAACCATTCCCGCGGCTTCACACATCCGGCGCACCTGACGGTTGCGTCCCTCATGGATGGTCACCTGGAATTTTGCCCGGTTCCCCTCTGCCCGGATCAGCCTCACCTTTGGTGGGCGGATGGTATATCCATCCAGGGTAATGGAGCGGGACAACCTTATTTCACTACCGGGATGGTAGCCGGTAACCCAGACCTCATAGGTCTTCTTCACTTCATGCTTCGGGTGCATCAGTGCATTGGCAAAAGCTCCATCATTGGTAAACAGCAACAGGCCCTCGGAATCCATATCCAACCGCCCAACCGGATACACACGAACCCCACAGTCCGCCACCAGCTGGGCCGCATTGGGACGGCCTTTCTCATCTGAGAGGGTCGTCACATAGCCCCTGGGTTTGTGAAGCAGTATGTAAACATATGCCTCCTGCTTGGGGAGCAGCTTTCCTTCGACCAGGATCTCATCCTTCTCCAAATCTGCTGTGTCCCCCAGCTTTGCTGTGATGCCGTTCACCGTTACGAGTCCATTCCGGATCATTTCTTCAGCCTTCCGCCGGGATGCAACGCCCCGGGCGGACAGAATTTTCTGCAGCCGTTCTGCCATGATGGTTCCACACTCCTTATGTAAAAGAAGGCCGGGAACAGCCTTCCTCACCGTATACACTCTGTGATTTTCTGCCAGAGTGTTTTCTCTTCTTCCTTCGTTTGTTCTACAGTCTGACCATAGAACAGAGGAATCTTTCCGACAGCTTTTCCCTGGATCAGCGCATAGGCATACCCTGCCTCTGCCCCCTCCACCGCCGGTGCATAGACAAATCCCGGACCCGATACTGCCAGCTGCACCGTCTCTTCCGGTGTCAGCGCATAGGAAAAATCTTCAGCCGCCAAAAGCTGTACTTTGTGGCTTTCCCCGCCGATCACTTCCAGCGTATCGATCAGATCTCCGGCATGAACAACAGGCTGGATACTGTAGCGGGAGAATCCCTCTTCCAGCAATGCTGCGTGATCACTCCAGTCATTTGGATCATCCAAAGTAACCGCCACAAGCCTTCTGCCCTGCCTTTGGGCGCTGGACACCAATATGCGTCCGGCTGCTTTTGTAAAGCCGGTTTTGACACCGTCGGCGCCCTTTACCTGCCACAGCAGCTTATTATGATTGGTCAGATAACGCTGTCCGATTTTGATGCTCTTGGTGGAAACTGTTTTGGCAAAAACCGGATTTTCCATGGCGTACGCCGCCAAAACCGCCAGATCCCTGGCAGTGGAAAAGTGACCGGGGGCATCCAGGCCATTGGGATTTTCAAAATGGGTATTCTTCAAACCCAGATTTCGGGCTTTGTCATTCATTCGTTCCGCAAAGCCCTCAACCGTACCGCCGCAGTAAATCGCCAGCGCCACTGCCGCGTCATTACCGGAGGATAACATCAGCCCGTACAGCAGTTCCTGCAAGGTCAAAACTTCCCCTTCCCGCAGATACATGGAAGAACCCTCGATCCCTACTGCTTCCTTTGGAATCCGCATCCGGTCCAGAACATTACATTGCTCGCAAACGATCAGTGCCGTCATGATTTTGGTCGTACTGGCAATCAAACTTCTATCATTGGAATTCTTTTCAAAAATTACCCGGCCGCTGACCGGATCCAGTACATAAGCCTTCTTGGCAGAAACCGCTTCTGCACGAACAGGAAAAAACACAGCGACGGCCAGCAATGCAGCCGCCGCTGTGGCGATAAGACGTTTCATACTTCTTCACCCGGGACTAGTTTGCCCGGATAATCAGGAATCATTCCTTGTTTTTCTTTGCTTCCAGATAAGCTGTCAGCTTATCCAGCGTATCGGGCAGCATTTCCACCAGCCGCTCAGTGGTGGAATTAGCAGGTTCAGGAACAGACAGCATCCGCACATTTCCGTCCTTGACCACAAGGAAGCACACAGGAGAGACCTTCACACCACCGCCCATGCCGCCGCCAAAGGGATTCTCTCCGGATTTATTGGCAAAATCACTTCCACCGCCGCCGAAGCCAACGCTGACACGGCTGACAGGAATGATGGTAACACCATCGGGCGTGGTAATGGGCTGACCCACTACGGAATTGACATCGATCATTTCCCGGATTTTCTGAATGGTATTTTCCAGCATATTGGGTAATTTCTGGCTCATACAGCAGCACCGCCTTTTCTTTTCTTCTGAATCGTTAAGAATTCTTTTACAGCACGGAAACCGTAAACGGTCACCAGTGCCAGGAGTCTGCCCAGTGTTATAGTCACATCCACCCGGGCAATCACAGTTGTTTCGGATGCAGTGAAATCACATTCCACTTCCACATCCCGTTTTTTGATCACGAATAATCTGTCCAGCTGCGGCATAAGATTTCCTACAGCCGCCCACACTTTGCCGTAATTCACCGCCAAATCACAGGGATCCGAAGAACCCAGGATCAATCTTAGATAAAGGTCATCGATCCGCAGCTTCCGCCGGAAGTCACCCAGCAGGTCCAGGGCTGTCTTTACCAGAGGAAGAAAATCCAGCAAACTGCCACCGCTTTCCTTCTTCTCTTTTTTCTCAGGAGGCGGCTGCGGAGGTTGCGGAAGGGGCTTTTCTGCTGCCTTTGTTTCTGTCGGCTGGGCCGATTGACCCGGCTGCTTTTGCTGAATCCGTTTGTTTGCCTTTGGTTTCTTCTTTGGCAATGGAATGACAGTAAACTTCACCGGGCCCAGGATCAGCCTCACCAGCAGGCCCTCTCCAGCATAACGGACCCGGACGCCCAGGGGCAGCACTGCCAGCAGGAGCAGAATGCCTAAGGTAATGAGCCAGCCCATTATGCTTCCTCCGTTTTCTCTTCCGGCAACTCAATAGGTTCGCCAAAAGAGATCTTGTCAATCGGCGGCAATTCTTCCAAGGAAGACAGGCCAAAGGTTCGCAGGAAATCCGGTGTTGTCTGATACTGAATGGGCCGTCCTGGCACATTTAAGCGCCCTGCTTCTTCAATCAGTTTCTTATTCAAAAGCGCCGCCACAGAGTAGGCACTGTCCACACCACGGATCTGTTCCACCATCGCTTTGGTTGCAGGCTGGTAATAGGCTATGATCGTCAGAGTCTCCAACTGGGACGATGACAGTTTCGGTGGTTTCCGGGTCTCCAGGGCCTTGGTCACATAGCCCGCCATTTCACCGGCAGAAACCATTTGATACCCCTTTTCCAGCTTCAAAATACGGATACCGCGGCGCTCGAAAGCATACTGGTTCAGCAGTTCCGCCGCTGCCCGTTCCACCTCGTCCGGGTCAGTTTCCAGCGCTGCGCTGAGCCGCTGCAGCTCGATCCGCTCACCGGCTGCAAACAGGATGGCCTCAATGGCCCGTTTCAGTTCTTCCAGTTCCATTTTCGGTCAGCTCCTTTCGTTCTGCTTCGTCCAGCAGCCGGACATTGGGATTCTCGCCGTTCACATCATCTTCCAGCGTTACAGAGTTGGTCTTACAAAGATCCAGCACTGCCAGGAAGGTCGCAACAATCTCCGAACGGGATTTGTTTCCTTTAAACAGGTTTTTCAGCCGTTCCACACCCCGCAGCAATAACTGCCGCAGCACCTCACCGGTTTTTCTGCCGATTGGGTAGGGTTCTTTGCCAACGATGCCCTGGAAGTTAGCCGTGGGTGGCGGCAACTGGCGCGCATTGCGCTCGGCAATATTCTCCAGAGCCCGGAGCAGATCGATCACATCATGGCGATAGCGGTATCCCTGTTCCCGTTTCAGTGGCTCCGGTTCCTTTGTAAAAAGACAACGGCCGATCTCATTGCGTGGTTCCAGTTCCGCCACAGCAATGCGGATCTGTTCCATCGCCTCTCTGCGCTTGCGCTCTATCAGAGATTGGCGCAACAGATCCAGCTCGCTTTCTGCCTCCGCAGCTTCCGCAGCAGACAGGAGCATTTTGGTCTTTATAAGCATCAAATGGGAGGCCATGGTAATGAATTCGCTGGCGATTTCCATATCCAGCCGCTTCATCTCCTCCAGATAGGCAAGATACTGCTCTAAAATGGCGGTGATAGACACATCCTGGATCTCAATTTTATTTTTACTCAGCAGCTCAAATATAACATCCAGAGGACCTTCAAAATCTTCCATCGCCTCACTGCGGGTATGGACGATGCCCTCCAGCCGGTATTGCGGTTGTGCCATAAGGGTTTCCCTTTTCAGAATATAATTTAGAAGCATTATACCATTCTTTTGTTCCCGGCGCAAGTGGGCAGTAAAATTTTACACATTGTTACAGAAATTATTGCATTTTTCGATTCCATGTGTTAAGATAGGCAAAGAAGAAAATCCTTGGAGGGATGAGAAGTGGCAAGACGTAGTCGTAATCGTTACCGCGAAATGGAAAAAATGATGACCAAGATCATCCTGGCGGATGTGTTGGTGTTCATCCTGTATCTGGTTTGCGCTGCCTTTTCCTGGCAGGTGCTGAAGGTGATCACTGCCATTATCGCCATTTTTGGCTCTCTTTTATGCGTAGGTTGGCTGTATCTGACCGGTGAATTTACTCGCCGCCGGAGTCTGTGGATGGTGACTGCCTTTATCTGCATTGTGGTCTGTGTGGTATTCTCCCTGCTGCTGGGTTATCCGGCTCCCGCGCCCACTGTGTAAATAGTAATTAAAAGCTGCCGCAAAAAAATTGCGGCAGCTTTTTTATTCTGGTTCTATAATAAATGTTGGGGTCAGGCGATGAGCCTGGCCCCAAAGTCATGTCAAAATAAAAGTTGAGCATAGAGACAAAATCCTTTACAATGAATGTACCCCTACAACACAGAAAAGGAGGTCTCTATGCTCATGTCA
>JAGBAI010000007.1 GCA_017939025.1 Oscillospiraceae bacterium | reverse complement strand
TCCAGACCCACCGGGATCTCCGCCGTATAGGGTGGTTTTCTGGGTTCTACTACCAGAACGGTCATGGTCTCCTGGATATCCTTGCTGGGATCATAGCGGATCGCAGCCTTGTATTCTGCAAGCTCCTGGGGCAAAACATCGTGTTCCCTTTGTCCCAAATCGTCCAGCATGGCTTCAATGGCAGCGATTTTTCCGGCGTACAGATCATCACAGATCAGTTCCTGCTTGATTTGCGCCTCCGGGAATTTGGCGGCATAGTCCTTGTCAAATTCCCGGAAGAAGCGGTCAAGGCTCATGGCTAGGGAAATAGCCTTATCCAGCCTTTCATCCTCTGTCAATTCCGGGACAACGATTTTCTGTGTTACCCGGTATTCCTCCGGGATCGTGGCGGGATTGCCGTTGTAGTTCTCCACGAAGGAACAGCCGGAAGGACATACATAACAGGCATCCGCAAGAACGCCGCCTTCGCCTTGGGCAACAGACCTGCCAAAGGCTTCAAAGTCAATGTAGTCCTCCAAGGCATCCAGAGTGTTGCGGTTATAGGAATAACTGTCACGGTCATACAGAACATAACGGGCCAGATCATCATAGTCAGAGATTTCAGCCTCAATGCTGTAACAATCCAGATTGTCCGCCAGATTGATAAGTTCCTGAACACAATCGTTATGTTCTTCGATCTCAATAATAGCCTGATACTCAGCAAGCTCCCCGTCGCTTAAACCTTCCAGCTTTGCAGCCAGATAATTCAGCTCGTCCAGACTTTCACACTGCCAGACCACATCCCGGATACCGTAAACATTACATTCCACATTGATAATGTTCCAGTCGGAAGGTCCGATATCCAGACGAAGGAACAATTCCTTCACGGCCTCCGGGGTGGTGGGAAAGGATACCCATTCTCCGGTGGTTTTCTCATTGTCCAGCGGGGTGATATATACCTGGAAAGGCACATCGTCGCCTACTCCGTAAAACTTCCGCATAGGTCAGACCTCCTTACTCTGCAGCCGGTTTGCGTTTCTTTGGGAACTCCATCTTGAATTTCACGAACTTGCCGCCAGTATCGTCCAGAACCACCGTTGCGTCGTAGGTGTCGCCCTTCTTTTCAGACCACATACCCTTGACTGCTGTGCGGCCCCGTTTCAGAAGATCCGCCGCCATCTTCTTTGTCAGCTCCTTCTTCCGGGAGGTCCAGAAACGGTCCTGCTTCCACAGAACGAAGCTGCAGGCCCGGTCGGAACAGGCAAAGTTTTTCTTGCCTTCATACACCGGCTTGCCGCAGCGGGGACAGCAGCCGATGATCTCCCTGTCAGGCGCAAAGAGCTTCTGGCCTTCCTCAGAGATACCGGTATATTTCCTGGCCAGCTCCCGGACCATATTGCAGATTCCATCGGTGAAGGTGTCCGGGTCCGCCTCGCCTCTGGCAATGGCGGTAAGCTGCTGCTCCCATTCTGCCGTCAGCATAGGAGAGGTCAGCGGTTCCGGAAGCACCGTGACCAGATTGATACCGTCCTTGGTGGGGATCAGGGATTTGCCCTTGCGCTCCACGAAACCGGCTGCCACCAGTTTTTCGATGATGGCTGCCCTGGTCGCCGGGGTGCCCAGGCCCTTGCGTTCTGCATCTTCCGGCATATCCTCCTTACCTGCGGTCTCCATGGCAGAGAGCAAGGTATCTTCGGTGTAGGGCTTGGGTGGAGCGGTAAAACGCTCACAGATGGTCACTTTCACATCATGGAAGGTTTGCCCCTGGGTGAACTCCGCGAAGTCACCAGCGGCTTCTTCATCCTCCGGGGCATCTTTCAGGGAGGAACGGAAAATACGGTGGATCTCCCGCCAGCCCTCCACAAAATTACGCTTGCCCTTTACGGTGAAGTCGTACCCGCCGCACTCGAAGGTGGCAGTTACCACATCATAGATATGAGGATTTGCCACCGCACACAGCAGCTTGCAGCAGACCAGCAGCAGAAGGTTACGCTCACCCACAGGAAGCAGCTTGATATCTGTCTTTTCCAACTCCATGGTGGGGATGATAGCATGGTGATCCGTCACATCCTTATCGGAAATGGTCAGGGATACCAGGGGATAGAAATTGCTGCAAGCATCGAAGGGAGGCCGCTTTGCCGCCAGATGGACAAGGACGGTTGCGGTTTCTTCCATATCCGCAGTCAAGTATCGGCTGTCAGTACGG
This sequence comes from Oscillospiraceae bacterium, assembly GCA_017939025.1. The sequence goes on along the minus strand of JAGBAI010000007.1, from coordinate 5,096 downwards.
GGATAGGTCAGCAGCTTCTTTTCGTAGAGGGATTGGGCAGATTCCAAAGTCTGCTTTGCCGTATATCCGAAGATCCGGTTTGCTTCCCGCTGCAAGGTGGTCAGGTCATAGAGCTTCGGGGGATTTTCCTTCTTCTGCTCCTTGGTCACAGAAGTACAGACCACTTCACTTTCAGAGCAATTCACCAAGGCAGACTGCGCCTGGGCAAGATGCTGGAAGCGTTCAGACAGAACTTCAATGCCGTTCAGATCCAGCTTCACATGATGGAATTTCTCCTTTTTGAATGTAGAAATTTTACCGTCACGCTCCACCAGCATTGCCAGGGTAGGCGTCTGGACACGGCCTACATTCAGGGTGCGGTGGTACAGAACGGAGAACAGACGGGTAGCGTTGATACCCACCAGCCAGTCCGCTTTCTGACGGCACAGGGCACTATGGTAGAGTGCATCGTATTCGTTGCCGGGGCGCAGTTCCTTAAAACCTTCCCGGATGGCGCTGTCCTCCATGGACGAGATCCAAAGGCGTTCCACCGGCTTTGTGCATCCGGTCATGCCGTAGACCAGCCGGAAGATCAGCTCACCTTCACGGCCTGCGTCACAGGCGTTGACAATGGTATCCACATCGGTACGGTTCATAAGGCTGCGGAGATTGTGGTAGGCATCCTCCTTACCCGGTGCCAGTACATAGCGGAAGGGCTCCGGGAGGATGGGCAGATCATCATAACGCCACTTTTTATAGTGTTCATCATAACTGGCTGCATCCATCGGGGACACCAGATGGCCCACACACCAGGAAACGATCAGACCGTTACCCTCATAAAAGCCATCGGCCCTGGATGCTGCACCCAGGGCCAAAGCGATAGATTTTGCTACACTCGGTTTTTCTGCGATAATTAACTTCATAAATCAGTTCCTTTATTAGTTGACTTTTTTGGATTTTTAGGTATAATATTCAAAAAGAAAGGCGGTGGAAATATATGTTTTCCTTACAATGGAATATTGAAAACATTATTGCTCCACTGTTTGTTAGTGTGGTTGCAACAATTTTGGCTGAGGTTTTTGTTCATTCCGTAGAACATTTAAAAAAACCTCATTTTTTTGTTGACTTTTTGATTTTTAGTAGTAATATAACCAAGTCGTCAGCGAGAGCGCTGGTGCTATCCCACCTTTTTAAAGGTGGGATTTTTTGTTTTTATTCGGCATTGTCATCGTCGATATATTCTTCTTCATCTTCCAGATCGAAGTCCTCAAAATCGGAAGGAACATTCTGTGTCTGCTTGGGCTTTCGGATCAGGAAGTAGTAGGCTGCACCGCCGCCCATCCCCAGAATTAGCAGCAGGGACAGGAATGCGCCTGCGCTGTTGGAAGTGGCAGGCTCTGCAGGTTCCGTGGGTGCCGGTTCCACTTCCTTGCCCACACACTTGTTCATGGTAGCCATGCAGATCTCACAGGAGGTGTTGATGGCACCGGGGGTACATTTTTCTGTACAGACACAGACAATGGGCGCAGTATTGGTCTGTTCTTCCTCAATCAGGGCCAGCAGATCCGCTTCATCTACCTGGTTCAGAAAGTGAACGGTGTTTTCTCCGCTGTCAGCCCGGTCGATGATGATGTAGAAATAATGGCCGCCCTTGGAGGTAACGGTGATAAACTGCTTGTCGGCGGTATCCTCGCCCTGAATATCATCCACCAGGGTCATGTTGCCCTCCGGTGTCAGAACGTTGTCCGGGGTGGCTTCTGTGGGAGGCACTGTTTCCTCCACATAGGAATCTCCTTCGGGATCTTCTCCGTAGGCAAAGGCGGTCACAGTGAAGGTGCTCATGCACATCACCATCAGCAGCAGAAAACTCAAAAGCCGGATGCGGTTACGCTTCATCGGCATAGCCCTCCATATCATCGTCAACATCTTCGGTATCTGCACCGCTGTCTGCTGCCATCATATCATCAGGCAGGGAGATCAGGCCGCTGGCATAGGCTCTTAGGAACATGGTCAGCTCCTTGCTGTCCATCTTCACAGCCTTGACCATCCGGACAATTTCCAGATTTTCTTCTTCCACAAGCTGTGCTTCCAGGGAGCGCAGCTTTTTCTGAAGCTCGGAGATCTTCTCCTTCGTTTTTTCAATATCCTTACGGATCTTATCGGTTGTTGCCAAGTTCAAAAAAACTCCTTTCCGTATCGGTTTTTCCATGAGAAATTACGCCCAAGACCTTGTACGGTTTTGAGATTGGCCTGGGCGTTATCTTCCAGGGCACAGGCACGCCGGAACAAATCCGGGTGCTGCTCCCGCAATGCAATGATTTCGTGTTCTTTCATACTGGGGCAGAAAAAACAGGAGGATTTTCCCGGTTGAGGCAGTCCTGCCGCCTCGATTACCTGGATGCAGTCCTCCCGGTACCAGCCCCATTCCATCAGGGGGTACCATTTGCTGTATTTGGGATCAGCCAGATCCCGCAACAGCACCTTTTCACTTCGGTGTTCTTCTCCGGCATCATAGCCCACGAATTTGACTACACGCCTGCCGATGGCCCATACCTTTCGGCAAGCGGGATGGTTGTTGCAAAACTTTTCCTGCGGTCCTATTTTGTGTTTTAGGGAACATTTCTTGTATCCGTAGGCAATAGAGGGAAGCGAACAGCTTTGCAGACATTCATCCTCTAAGGTCAGCCGCATTCCGTCCTGGGTGTACTTGTAGACACGGGTAATTGGTGGCATCCCGTGCTCCTTCAGCCAGCGGTCCATGATATTCAGATAGGCATAGGTATGGGGATGCTCCGCACCGGTGTCCGCAAACAGGATCAGATCCACCGGGATGCGGTGCTGATGCAGCCCAATGAGTAAGGCGGTGCTGTTGGCACCGCCTCCATAGGAAACAATATTCATGCCAGACTCCTTATCCATAAGGCGGTCTGGCAAAGGCATAGAAATGAGATTGCCAGTAATTTGTGTTGATATCCACATAGCGAATTGGGTCGCCGCAGTGCAGCATTTTCCCGCTTCCTGCATAGATACCTACATGGGAAATACCCGGTGTGTCATAGGTGCCTACAAAGAAAATGAGATCGCCGGGTTGGGCATTGGAAGTGGATACCGGGGTGCAGGCATTGAAAAGTCCCTGGGCACTGGTTCTTCCCACATTCCAGACACCGCTTGCGGTCATAGACCAGCATACAAAGCCGGAACAGTCGAAGGAGGTGTTGGGATTGCTGCCGCCCCAGACATAGGGATAGCCGATGTATTTTTCTGCTTCCATTATCAAGGCTGCAAAGGTAGTATCCTCTAATGCAGAGGGTGGAATCTCATAGATGGTGGGCGGCGTGGTGTATTTGGATACATAAGCGCTGCCGGGAAACAGATCCTCCCGGCTGCCTAAAGTGCCCATGTAAGTTGCATACATGGAAAGAGTATCCTCGCCCATGATCTCCACGGGGATGTGAGACAGGTCGTAGTTTTCCAGCTCCACGGTGCAGATGTAATAGGTATAGGGCACTTCATCCTCATACTCATATTCTTCCATTATGGGATCGCCCCAGATATCGTACAAGTAGGCGCCGGTTTCCGGGTCCTGAGCATGACGCTCACCAATTAGAGTTTCTGTTCGGTACCGGGTTTCCATTTCTACGGTCTCTGTCAGAATGTATTGCTTCGCAAACAGCATTTCTAAGTCGGATTGCACTTCCGAAGCGGCAAAGATACCGTCATGGAGGGCAGAGAGAATGGAAATCAGAACATAGGGGTCATGCTCGATGGTGTCCAGATCATAATGGTATTCATCGCAACTATGAGTGCTTTCGTAGGTATCAAGGTACTCTTGCAGCTCTGCTTCCATAGCACAATAGGTAGCTTCCGCAGAAAGAATATCCGAATCCTCAGAAAGATAAGAGGAACTGAGAACACTGCTGACACCGGAACTGGCCATCATGGTACAGGAGGACACACCGCCCAGCAGCATAACGATAATAGCTCCCAGACCCAGCACTACGAAAACGCCTCGGCTATGATTCTTTACATAGAAAACAGCCTTTTTCACTGCTTCCTTCGTCCGGGTAGCAGCGGATCGTGCGGTAGATGCGGTATTCTGGGCTGTTTTCTCAGCCTGACGAGCCTGCTTGACATACTGCCTTTGGATACGTTTTTTCTGCAGGTAACGGGATACGGGGTTGGAGGTTGCAAGACTGGGATCGTTCTGAACCGTTTTCTGATACAAAACTTCTGCATTGGCTTTATTTGACGCCTGCTCCGCCTTGGTTGTATCCCGCCAGGGCTTTGTTTCATGGTGGTGGAGTGCCTGCCGCACCCGGCTTCCGGCATGAAGCACACCCTGTTCCGCCAGTTCCTCGGTCTTGTGTCCTGCCTCCACACCCACATTTTCCTGTTCCACTTCGTGAACTTTGTTGTGGGCGGCAAGGGAAATCTCCTGGGCAGGACGGCCCAGAGGATTGTGCCGCAGCTTTCTGTTGGACTTTTTCTCCACTTCCTCAAAACGAATAGAGGTTTTGCCCTTGCCGGTGGTCTCGTCGAATACCCGTTCCTTCAACTTTACAGTCTTGGTAGGGATCTTCGCCTTGGCTGCATCCAACTTATCCGCCGCCCGGTCAGAACGTTCAATGTACTTGCGAAGGGCAGGATCAGCGCGTTCCTCGTCGGTAAATTGCAACCGGGAGGATGGGCGCTGCCGGGCCTCGCTCCCTTCCTGGACAGCGGCCGCGTCCTTTCTGGCAGCCTTTCGTTCCCGGTGCCGGGTATGGGCATGGGCAGCTTCCTTGACCGCCGTTTCCGTAAAAGATACCGTTTCCTCCTGAAGGTTGAAATGGGTTTCTTCTTCACGGTTGCTGATGCGTTCCACCTCACCGGTGAAAAGGTTTTCGGTGACTGCACCGTCGTGGGTCATTTTCTGAGCAACCTTTTCAGGCGCTTTCATTTCCTTCATGCGTCACCACCAGCCTTTCCATAGGGGCAGATATCCACACAGGTGCCGGTTTCAATAGCAGCATAGGCGGTTTCGGAACTGTTGTCATCAGCCTTGCGATACTTTTGGGACTGATGATCTACAGCAGTAACCGTGACGCATTGCATAAGTCCGCAGAAGAAACGCTTAC
>JAGBAI010000054.1 GCA_017939025.1 Oscillospiraceae bacterium | reverse complement strand
TCGCACATTTCGGCGAGGTATGTTTGAGGGATTTTGGCCGCGGAGGACGCAGCCTTGCTGGCGCAAGGCAAGGACGACAAGTCCAAAAGCGCCAAACAGAGCCGCCGAAATGCGGTGCGTGTTCGACTCCCGTTGGACTAAGCGGCGCAGCCGCCTCGGCCCCCTCATAAATGCGGGGGGCGAGGTCTGCGCGCCAAACTGTAACTTACGGAGCACCTTTCGACTGTTTCTGGCATAGGATGCTTGCGGAGGGATGAAGGATGCTTTATGTGCAGAAATACGGCGGAAGTTCGTTGGCGGACAGTTCCCGGATATTTTCTGCTGCCCGGCGGGCGGTGGAATTGAACCAGAAGGGAAACCGGATCGTCATTGTGGTTTCCGCACAAGGGGATACCACAGATGAAATGATCGAAAAAGCCAGCCAGATCAACAGACACCGGGCGGCCCGGGAGATGGACGCGTATCTGGCGGCGGGGGAGCAGATGTCCGCAGGGCTCATGGCCATGGCCATCGGCGCCCTGGGCTGCGGAGCGGTGAGTCTCACCGGTGCGCAGGCGGGGATCCATACCGATGGTGTTCATGGCAACGCGAAGATCCTGTCCATCGATCCCGGACGGATCCGAAAGGAACTGGACGCCGGAAAGATCGTAGTGGTGGCAGGCTTCCAGGGCGTGGATCCGGAAGGGGATATCACCACCTTGGGCCGGGGTGGGTCAGACACCACGGCGGTGGCGCTGGCAGCATATCTGAAAGCAGACCGGTGCCAGATCTACACAGATGTGGACGGGGTTTATGACCGGGATCCCCGGCTTTTCCCGGAGGCAAAGCGTTACGGACATATCAGTTATGAAAAGATGCTGGCCCTCATCGAAAACGGTGCCCAGGTGCTCCATGACCGCAGTGTGGAGTTTGCCCGGGAGTATGGAATCGGTGTGGAGGTTTTGTCCGCCTTCACAGGAACACCGGGAACCCTGGTGGGGGAGTTGGAATAATCCTACCCAATTTCTGTCCGGTATATTCGCAAAAAAGAAAAAGAAGGCAGCGCAAAAGCGCTGCCTTGAGCTTGTTGAAAAAGGTGAACAGGTAAAAAATGTAGGGGACGATGCCCACATCGCCCCGGAGGGAAAACGCTGCAAAAACAGGAAGTTTTTGATAATTACTGCAAAGGGCCGATGTAGTCATCGGCCCCTACAGTTGTGTTTTCTGCAGGTTGAAGGCTATATAATGGGTAAGCAGCTGGTATCCCAGTCGGGGAGCTCTGCGTTGTAGCCGAAGTCCTTGGTTCGCGGGGGAAGGCCCTCCGCGGTGAAAATGAGCTCGTTCTCCGGCTCCGGAGAAAAGGTATAGAAATGGTTGCCATCGGAATCGTGGATACATTTGGCATACCAGGGAACTGTCAGCTCCTCTACACGGGTAAAGTTACCGTACAGGGACGGGAAGGTGTCGTAATAGCGGCAGAAGCGCTTCAGCTGCTGGCAGGGTAAGGAGGTCTTGTCCAGAACTTGCAGCGATGTGGTGTAGTCCACCTCTTCCAGAGGACATCCGCTGAAAGCGTATTTTTCCAGGACCCGGATACCGTGTCCCAGCACCAGCTCCTTCAGATTGAGACAGTTCTCGAAACACTGCTTTTCCACCGTGTCCACGCTGCCGGGGATGGACACCGATTTCAGACGGATGCAGTCCTGAAAGGCCTGCCTGCCCAGGATCCGGAGGGTATCGGGAAGAGAAATGGAAGTCAGTGCGGAGCAGCCCCGGAAAGCCTCTGCCTGGATCTCTGTCAGCGTATCGGGCAGAAACACGGCTTCCAGATTGGTGCAGCCGGCAAATGCCTTCTTTTCGATGACCTTCAGACTCTGGGGAAGCAGAACCTGCCGGATTTGTGTGTTTTTCCGGAACTGTTTTTCGGATATCCGGGTAACGCCGTTGTGGATCACCAGAATGCCGTCCCGGAGGGACCAGCCCTTACGGAACGGGGTGAAGGACTCTGTGGCCTTCAGCAGCTGAAGTGCCCTGTCAGCCTCTTCGGCCAGCACGGCATCCTTTGCGGCGGTGGAGAGCTGCTTTTTGGCGGCTCCGGGGGCTTTGGCAAGACCGTACAGCCCGGCAGCCTGTCCTTGTCCCAGGATCAGGGCAGCCCGGGAGCAGCCCAGCCGGGCACCAAAACGGATCAGACCGGGACAGATCCGGTAGGCTTCCTCCAACAGCTGGGCCCGCAGCTTCGCATCCAGCTCCGGAAGCTCCTTCAGAAGCAGCCGCAGGAGCTCCTGTTCTTCCTCCAGTGCATCGGATTCCGGAATGGCCCATACCTTTGCCGATGTCCGCCGCAGGAGCGTTTCCCGGTCATCGGAGAAGGCGGTGATGTGGATATTCGTCAGGGAACCGGTGGCTTCAAAGGTCTCAATGGGACATTCGCTGAAAGCGAGAGGCTCCAGACGGCGGACGCCGTCTTCCAGCCGAAGATGCCGGATACCGGCACCATGGAAAGCGCTGTTGCCCACGGAGCTGACACTGCCGGGGATCACAACAGACTCCAACGCGCGGCAATTTTCAAACGCACCGAAACCAATATGGAACAGGGAGGGCGGCAGGACGATGGTTTTCAGACTGGTGCAGTTCTGGAAGGCGTAATCGTCGATATGGTGCAGATTGTGGGGCAGATAGATGGATTCCAGAGTGGTGCAGTTTTTGAAGGCACTGCGGTCGATCATGCGGACACTTTCCGGGAGAATGACGTGCCGGATACCGTTTTTGACCAGTTTCGGCGTCTTTTTGAGGGGCGAGGGATGACTGAAGGCCCAGGCGTTGATCTGGCGGATCATGGGCGGAACGACCAGTGTGTCCTCCGGGATCTGTATGGGGATGTTCTGGGGTTCTCCGGTGTAGGACTCCAGACGCTGATAACTCAGCCGGAAGGGCCCGCGGTGGCTGGAGCCGGCCCGGAGATTGCCGTAATCACCGTAGGAGACGGTGATCTCCCGCAGGGCGATCTCCCGGATGTCGGCAGTGCCGTACTCGCCGGCAATGGACAGGAACATTCTGGCGGCAATGAGATCCTGATGAAACACATGATGGCTGTTGTTGTGGGATACGCCCAGCTTCAGTGCGGCCAGCGGCTCGTTGCAGGAGGCGGCGAAGTACAGCCGGGCCACATGGGCCGGGTTATGGCGTCTGGAATTGTCCGGACGGTACAAAACCGTCAGCAGCGCACGGCGCAGGGTGCCCGGACCGTCGGGAAGACGACAGATGCTGCGGATCAATGCCTGCTCTGCCTCCGGTGCCTTGCTGCCGATGTGGGCAAAATGCTTTTCACGGCAGAGCGTGCTGCTGTCCTCCTCAAGAGAGAATAGATGCCGGTAACGGTCAAGGGCGGCGTTATAATCGGTCAGATCGATGGCCATGGTGGACGGCTCCTTTCAGCAGGGAAATTTTATAAAAATTATACCAGCATATCCGGGTAAAGACAACCGAAAACCGGAAAAACAACGGGAAAAAACTATTAAAAAAATACTTGACATTTGAACAGCTCTGTGGTAAAATACCCGGGTAATAAAGAAGGCTGAACATCCGCCTCACCGTAAGCAATGCGAAACGGTTCATATTCCTTCTTCCCTGTAGGGGCAGAGTGCGAATTGTGCGGATGCTTTGGCATCCGCTTTTTGTTGTTTATTTGGAGGTGCTTACCATCGCAAAGTTAGATCATCAGCTCAACGAGGAGATCCGGGATAAGGAAATTCGTCTGATCGGTGCCGACGGTGCCCAGCTGGGTATCGTGTCCTCCGCACAGGCCAACGCCATGGCAGAGGAGCAGGGTATGGATCTGGTGAAGATCTCTCCCAACGCTGTCCCCCCTGTCTGCAAAATCATGGACTATTCCAAATTCTGCTACGACCAGAAGAAGCGGGAGAAGGATGCCAGAAAGAACCAGCGGGTGGTGGAGATCAAGGAGATCCGCATGAGCCCCAGCATCGACACCAACGACTTTAACACCAAGGTCAAGTCTGCACAGAAGTTCCTGGCCGACGGCAACCGTGTTAAGGTCAGCGTGCGCTTCCGCGGCCGCGAGATGGCTCACACCAATCTGGGTGAAAAGCTGCTGGTGGATTTCGCCAAGGAGTGTGCTGAGATCGCCAACATGGAAAAGAATCCCAAGCTGGAAGGCCGTTTCATGGCGATGTTCCTGACTCCCAAGAACAGCAAGTAAGTTATTTGGTTTACACTACAAAAGATATGGAAGGAGAACCTACCTATGCCCAAGCTGAAGACCCATAGTGGTGCAAAGAAGAGATTCAACCTGACCGCCAATGGTAAGGTTAAGAGAGCTCACGCTTTCAAGAGCCACATCCTGACCAAGAAGACCACCAAGCGTACCCGCCATCTGCGCGCTACCGCTTACGCTGACCAGACCAATGTCAGCGCCATCAAGGAAATGATTCCTTACAAGTAAGGCAGAAGGAGGATACTGACAAATGGCAAGAGTTAAAGGCGCAATGATGACGCGCAAGAGAAGAAATGCAACCCTGAAGCTGGCTAAGGGCTACTGGGGTTCCAAGTCCAAGCACTTCAAGATGGCCAAGCAGCAGGTCATGAAGTCCGGCAACTACGCTTTCAAGGGCCGCAAGCTGAAGAAGCGTGACTACCGCCGTCTGTGGATCACCCGTATCAGCGCTTCCGTCGCTCCCTACGGCATTAACTACTCCACCTTCATGAACGGTCTGAAGAAGGCTGGCATCGAGCTGAACCGCAAGAGCCTGTCCGAAATGGCTATCAACGAGCCCGCTGCTTTCGCAGCTGTCGTCGAGAAGGCTAAGGCTGCTCTGTAATTGAGTTTTCAAGAGAAGACCCTGCCCAATGGGCAGGGTCTTTTTGTAAATGCGGAAGTAGACAAATTGCAGTTTGGCGCGCAGTGCGCGCTTCCAATGGCGTGACTACAGCCCGGCAATGAACGAAGACCATTGGGTACCGCCCGGTTCGATAACGTGTACAAATGGCGTCATCGAATCGGGCCGACCACCCAGGAGTCCCGGATGACAAACCAGCCGAAGTCACGCCATTGTCCGCGGCCACTGGCCGCACAAACTGCAATTTACGGAGGTAACACCATGGAACTGCGCTGGACTGCCACCCGGGAGGGGCGGTTATCGTCTTTTTTAAGGGGAGAACTGAAATTATCCTATTCCCTGATGAATAAGTTAAAATGGGGTGATGCCATTGCGGTCAATGGCGAGCCCCAGCGGACGAATTATCCGGTACAGCCGGGGGATGTGGTCACCGTTCGCCTGGATGAAGAAGAGCCGGAGTACCCGGCGGAGGAGGGAAACCTGTCCATCCTCTATGAGGACGATTTTCTGCTGGCTGTTGACAAGCCCGGGGGGATGCTCATTCATCCGTCGAGGGCGAAAAATGACGGAACCCTGGCCAATTACGTCCTGGGCTATTACCGGAAAACCGGACAGAAAAGTGCCTTCCACCCACTGACCCGGCTGGACCGGGATACCTTCGGCATTGTGCTGCTGGCAAAAAATGCCCATGTCCATACTCTGCTGCAGCACAGTCCGGTGCAAAAGACCTATCACGCTTTGACGGTTGGCTGGCTGGAAGGGGAGGCTGGCACCATCGATGCGCCCATTGACCGGCGGCCTCTGCCCAGCCTGCTGCGGTTTGTGGGAGAAAACGGAAAACCATCGGTGACAAACTGGCGGGTTTTGCAGCGTGGTGATACGTTATGTAAGCTTGCGCTGGAGCCGGTAACGGGAAGAACCCACCAGCTGCGGGTGCATTGCGCCTATATGGGGCACCCGATCGCGGGGGATCCCCAGTACGGCACGGTAGATACGATTCTGGGTTTTCCCCACCAGCAGCTGTGCGCCCGGCGGCTGGAACTGGAGCATCCCATGACTGGGGAGAAATTGGTGCTGGAATCGGGAATGGATGTATAATTTACGGGGAAAATATTCCGGAAACCCTTGCAATTTCCTCTGTATTATGTTAATCTTATTTCGATTTTGCATCAGGAAAGAGGAAGGACAAATATGAATAAAACCGAACTGATTACCATTGCCGCAGAAAATGCCGGCATGACGAAAAAAGATACGGAGCGGGTCTTGAATGCTGCCATCGATGCCATTACCCTGGCGCTGGTCAAGGGGGAAAAGGTGCAGCTGTCCGGCTTCGGCACCTTTGAAACCAAGGAGCGGGAAGCCCGCATCGGACGCAATCCCCACACCAGAGAAGCCATTGAGATCCCTGCCACCCGCGTGCCCTCCTTCAAGGCCAGCAAGGCACTGAAGGACAACATTGCCAAGTAAGAATTATGAGACTGGACAAATTTTTAAAGGTATCCCGCCTGATCAAGCGCCGCACCGTTGCCAATGAAGCCTGCGACAATGGCCGCATCAGCGTCAACGGACGCGTGGTGAAGGCCAGCTATGATGTGAAGGTGGGCGACAAGATCGAAATTTCCATGGGCACCCGCACCGTTGCGGTGGAGGTGCTGGAGGTTGCCGACAATGTCCGCAAGGACGATGCCGCCGGCATGTATAAGGAAGTATAAAAATATCCGGCCTGCGTCTGCGGGCCGGATATTTCTTTGAGAAATTGCCATTTATCGGACTGTATTCATAATACCGACGTAGGGCGGGCATAGTATGCCCGCCGGGCACGATCAATAACTGAGAGGCTGGATGTTCTCAAAAATCCGATGATTCGAAACTACTTTAACGCTCAAAAAATGCAGGTGCCCGGCGGGGATATATCCCCGCCCTACGAATACGTTGCTTGAAGAGTACGGCAGGCTGTAATTTACTGTCCCATTCTCCGGTACAGCTTTTCCATCATCTGACGCAGGGGCCGGAACATCACCAGGGCGATGACAAAATTGCCCAGGCAGTGGGAGATGTCAAAGGGGATACCGGAGATCCATTTGGTGATGGCGTAGGGTACGCCGCCGATGAACACATCCACAATGCCGCACAGGACACCAAAGGCCAGGCCGAAAACACCGGACAGCATGGCCCAGCCGAAGGGACTTTCCATGTTCCGGAGAAGACGGGCGGCGATTGCCAGAACGGCCCATGTGTAGAGATAGTTCAGATTCCAGATCCCCAGACCGTAGAACAGGATCTCCATAGCCACATACAGGTAAACCGGGTAGATCCATTTTCTTCCGAACACCACCGCGAAGAGCATTACGCACAGGCTCACCGGCTCAATGTTGGGAAGAAAGCTCATCACATACTTGGCTCCGAAGGTCAGGGCCCCCAGAATACCGAAGAGGACCATTTCCCGGACGGTCAGCGCTTTCTCAGAAGGCTTCATAGACCAGCTTATAAACGCCGCCGTCGGTCAGCACGATGCCGGCAGCGCTGGTGGTGGCGTACTCCTCGCCTTCATACAGGGCCCAGTAGGCGCCGTCCTTCTCCCAGTCGGCGGTAACACCGTCTACAGACTCGATGGTAAAGCCGTATTCATCGGATGCGTAACCGGTTGCCAGCTCCTTCTCCAGCAGAAGCTCGGACAGGAATTCCAGATCGGTGGCGTATTCCAGTGTCTTTTCGCTGCCATCCTTATGGATGATGGTGACGGTGACCTGCTTGCTGCCCTCCACAGCCTGGGGGCGGTTGGCGTAGGCGATGCCGGCCATCAGGGCGATGATGAGAACCAGGGCAACGGCGGCGAAGATGATTTTTTTGTTTTTCATTCTGTTATCCTCCCAAAAAGCAAATAGGCTGCGGTGCAAGATAAGCACCGCAGCCGTTTTTCTGCGACAAGCACGACCCCGTATACGCGCAGGGCGTGGAAGCACCAAAGCGTAGGTCTTCTGACTCATGCCTTTACACAAGGTGAGGAGGAACGGGCCTTCCCGGGGTGATCCCCAGTGACTGGCTTTCGCCAAGGTTCCTCCCATAGGCACATACAGCGGCGGTACCGTCCGGGATTCACACCCGATTATCTTGTTCAGCAGCATCGGCTGTTACCGCCAAAGCTGCCACGCTATGGGTATTCAGTTGTCTGAAAACATTGTAGCACGGGCACAAGCAGGTGTCAAGGCGTATCAAATTCAGTTTAAGCGGCGCAGCCGCCTCGGCCCCCGCATTTATGAGGGGGCTGGCACCGGCGTTAGCCGGTGACTGGGGGAGTTTGCCTGATCAGATACAGCAGAACAGTCCCCGGCCGCCGCAGCAGAAGAGGTTCATCAGATAGCACATGCACAGATTGGTGCAGGGATCGCCTCCCATGGTGAAGCCCCGGAAATTTCCCGCCTGCTGACGGTAGGCCGCACCGCCGTGCTCCATCCGGGTCAGAACCTGCTGGTATTCCCAATTGTCCGGATCCATGGATACGGCCCGGCGGATGTGCTCCAGAGCGGTGACCTGATTGCCCAGTCCGTCGTTTGCCAGGGCGCTGAGGTAATACCACCGGGCATTGCGCTCGGGAGAGTTTTGCAGAGTGTTCAGCGCTTCCCGGTAGCGGCCGAAGCGGATGTACTGCTGAGCTGACTGCTGGTACTGGTCGCCGGTCTGACTGCTCTGCTGCTGGCGGTAGCCGCCGAAGGGATCATACCAGCCGCTGAAGGGATCGCCGTAGCTTCCCTGCTGCTGACTTTGCTGGCGGAACTTTTCCGGATTCTTGATCTGCTCATAGGCAGAATTGACCTCCTGCATCCGCCGGGCGGCTTCCTTGTCGCCGGGATTCAGGTCGGGGTGGTATTTCTTGGCCAGCCGCCGGTAGGCCCGCTTTACCTCCTCGTCAGAGGCATCGGGGCTTAGGCCCAGCACTTTATAGGGATCGTCGATCATTTCGGATCCTCCTCTTTCCGCTTCCGTCTGTAGTTTGACCAGACACCGCTGTACAGAATGTTATTCAGCAATGCTTTGTCCTGTACCAGGGGCAGCCTTTCAAAGCTGTCCGTGCAGCGGCCCATGGTCAGCACCAGATATTCTTCCCATTGAGCCCGGTTTTCTTCCGCGCCCATGGCAATATAGGGGTTGTATTTCCCTTTTTTCAGATCTTTCCTGTAGTCCACCGCCGCATCCAGCAGGTAGATGAAGCGGCCCAGGTAAAAGCCAAGCTTCCGCAGCTCCCCAGCCCACAGATCCTCTTGATAAACAAGAAGTTCGGCCATCAGAAGCCCGAAGGTGCCGGCAGTTTCGTCAGGGTTGGGGCAGTTTTCTTTTTCCAGCCGGGAAAGGTCAGCGATACACTGCCGGATAGCGCTGCACTGCCGGGGATACCGGGCTTCAATGGTGGGCAGCTGGTTTTCCAGGATGCTTGCCAGAAGCTTTGCCTGCCTGTTTCTGTCGTCCTGCCAGTCATCGAGACAGTTGTAATAAGCCAAAGCCACATTCATATCTGCGGCATATTGGATATAAGGACTGTCTACCCAGCCCCGGCGGGTGATGGGGTGGACGATGCAGGTGTTTTTCCCGGAGCGTTCTTCCGGCTCGTAAAGGCTCATCAGCAGCAGGGCCAGAAAAGCCATGTCATAGCTCAGGCCCAGCCGGGCGGTCTGGCCGGACTGATCCCGGATGGCACGGCAAATGCCGCAGTAAACAGCGCCGTAGCGCGCTTTCTCTTCCTTGGTCAGCTCTGTGAGGTTGGCGGTGACATAGCCGAACATATCCAATACCCCCTTTTGCTGTAATCCTAGTAAATATCTGTGAACAGGTCGTAAACAGAGGGAAAATTTACAAAAAATTGATATTTTACCGGATCATGCAGGATCAGCAGCTGCGGTACTGCTTGCCGTGGCTGAAGCCCCGGCCCCAGACCTCGGTGACCCGGCTGACGATCATGAAGCAGTCGGGATCAATGTCCCGGGCCAGACGCTCAATCTTGGGCATCTCGTGGTTGGAGACCACGCTGAGGATGATTTCTGTGGGGGCATGGAGGAAACCGCCCTCGCCGTGGAGCATGGTAACACCCCGGTCTACCTTGGACAAAATGGCATCCCGGATGGCATCGGCCCTGGGGCTGACAATTTTGACTTCTGTCCGGCTGGTGCCCAGAAGCAGCACCTTGTTCAGGGAGAAGGAGGTGACCATCAGCAGCAAAATGCCGTAGAGCAGATCCTCCGGAGAGTGGAACATCATCTGGGTCAGCATGATGACAAAGTCGAAGCCCCAGAGGCTGGCGGATACAGGGATCCGGAAGTATTTTTTCAGCACAAGAGGCGGAATGTCCATACCGCCGGTGGAAGCGCCGCCCCGCATGACAATACCCAGGGCCAGACCCAGGCCCAGGCCGGAGAACAGGGTGTTCATCAGCAGATCCTGGGTGATGAACACATCGCCCAGGGTGCGGTTGAGGATTTCCAGCGCGATGGGATAAAACAGAGAGGAAAACACTGTCGTGATGGCGAACTGTCGGCCCAGTGCAAACCAGCCCACTGCCAGCATGGCAATATTAAAGAGCAGAATAAAGGCGGTCATGGGGATGCCGGTGAGATGGTTCACAGTAAAGGCCAGACCGGTGGTGCCGCTGCTGATGAGGCCCGCAGGCAGCAGAAACAGCTTTACCGTCAGCGCATACAGGGTGTTGCCCAGCACAACGAGCAGAAGAGACAGCGGCCGCTGCGTCTGGGAGTGGGACTGAGACATAGACAAATCCTGCCTTTCAAAAGATCAACAAAAAAACGCCTGCAAGGATTTTCCCTGACAGACGTGACTCGAGGCTTTCACCCAATACTTTATTACTATACCCCATTTTTTGAACATCGTCAAGGGGGAAGAAACGATAAATTGCAGTTTGTGCGGCCAGTGGCCGCGGACAATACGACTCGCTAAGAGCCGCCTTCGGCGGTTGCTCGCATGCACGCGCCTGCGGGCGCAGTGGCGGGAATCCGGCTGGTTTGTCATCCAGGACTCCTGGGTGGTCGGCCCGATTCGATGGTGCAGTCAAATTGCAGTTTGCAAGAGTTAGTCCAACGGGAGTCGAACACGCCCCGCATTTCGGCGGGGCTGTTTGGCGCTTTTGGACGTGGCGTCCTTGCCGTGCGTCGGCGTATTGTCAAGGCCAATT
>JAGBAI010000053.1 GCA_017939025.1 Oscillospiraceae bacterium | reverse complement strand
GTGATGAACAGCAGTACCATGAAAACCACATAGAAGCGCTCCCAGTTACTTCTCAGCATAGGTGCCACCTCCATAGTTGTTTGTGAATTTCCGGTAGATTTGGACAGCGGAAACAATAAGAAGGATCAAGCCAATGGCAACCACGATACCCCAGACAATACCCTCGATGTATTTCTTCATCCAACTGGATCGCGGCTGTTCCTCCTGGGAGGTTTCTTCCAGAATGACCTCCGCTTCCTCGTAAGGGATACGGGAGCCGCAGACCAGCAGCCGGTGGGTATTCACGCCGTAGGGAGTACAGGTGACCAGGGTACACAGGTCCTCACCGGAGCGGATCCCCAGAAGACTTGTATCATAGGGCAGCACTGTATTGATCTCCCTGACCTGATAAGCCAGGGTCTCATTCAGGATACGAAGATAAAATACATCCCCAAGGGCAATCTGCTCCAAGTCGGTGAACATCTTTTGGCTTGCCATGCCGCTGTGACCGGTCAGGATGGAATGGGTACTTTCGCCGCCGACAGGAAGAGAGCTGCCCAGCAGGTGACCCACGCCACGGTCAAGGGACTCTGAACCAGTGCCGTGATAGATGGGCAAATTGACGTTGATCTTCGGGATCTCCACGTAGCCCATCATGCCATTTCCGGCAATGTTGAGCTGGGTATCGTAGTTCTGAGATGCAGCCGTAAGCGCCTCCTGACTGTATGCGTCTGCATCGGCAGTGCCGGGAGTAATGGAATTGTTGTAAGCAACAGCACAGTCCCAGCTTTCCCGCAGGGTGCCATCGTCTGCCTGTTCAATCACTTCAAAATAGGCGGTATGGATCTCGGAGGCATACTTTTGGTTTACATAATTTGAAATGAGCGGATACAGGGTCAGACCCAGGGCCAGTATAAACAGGATAGCGGCAACGATGATTTCAATTTTCTTCTGCTTCGTTATAAGATACCTCCCATGTATAGGAATACCCCGGAGGATATTCCTCCGGGGTTATGTGGATCAGCGGGCGTTGCGCTTCTTGGAAGCCAGGACGATGAAGGTTGCGGCACCAGCCATCATCAGGATACCCACGATGGTAAACATCATGGTTCCATGATCGCCGGTCTCAGGCAGGTCGAAACCGCGGGTATTGACCACAGACAGAGGTGCTTCCGCATTGGCACTGCCATTATCTTCCAGCATATTGACGGCATTGCCGTCAATGGTAGCGGAGGCGGTCAGCAGATGGTGTTCCAGATGCACCTGAGGCATATTCTTCAGGTCGCCGGTATCGTTGATGATGGAGGCATACCGGGGATCATTCTGGATCAGGCCCAGAACATCGGATTCGTAGATATCGCACAGTTCAGAGGTTTCTTTCTGGGAAATGATGATCTCAATGTCGTCCTTCAGCAGCGTGTAACCATTGTCGGTGCGAATCTCAGTAAGAACATAGCTGTCATCTTCCAGACCCTTAATAATGATCTTGCCAGGGTTGCCGTTGGATTCCACGGGAACGAAGTAGGTTGCATCTTCGGGGAAACTGACATGATCGGTGACATAATACACACCTTCTGCTTCATTCAGTTCTGCGTGAACGAAATAGCGGTCAGTAGTATTCTGCAACAGGAACTGGACCTTGGAGAAGTCACCCTTGCCATCAGAGAACAGCTTGGTCAGGTCAATGCCATAGGTAAAAATATGGCAATCGTCAATCAGAGTATCATAATAGTTCTCAGAAGTACGCTTCCAGGTCAGAACGACTTTGTTATCATTGCCATTGTCACCAAAGACCACGGAATTGTCGCTGTCCATCTTGGCGGTGTAGGTGATGCGAACGGTGCAGTCGGAGAAACCGGAGTTGACCATGCTGCTGCCTGCATAGACAACCTTGGAAGTGTTGATCTCGGACAGGCCGCGCTCGGTCATTTCAATGGTCATAACACTCTCGCCGGTAGCGGCGGTATTATAGGCAACGGAGAAGAAACCGTCAGCTTCCTTCCAGGTGGTAATGAGGTCGGTGCAGTCTGCATCGGTGAAGAACTCCAGGACAACATCACCCTTTGTATAGCTCAGGCCCTGGGACAGGGTATCCACAAAGGTATAGCAGGACAGATAGGTGGATTCGGAAGTGATGGAGGGCAGAGTGGAAATAATCTGATAGTCCACGATATCACCAGCAGAAGCGGTGCCGATATGGGCATAGCCATCGTTAATGTCATTGGCGGAACCGTTGTGCTTTCCGGTATCATGTGCATTTTCGCGCAGCTCCTTGACGAGGCTGGGAATGCCGGTGAGGTTTTTAGGATAGAGGGTGATATCGTAGATCCAGCGGGTACCGCCATCTTCTGCATTGGTGCCGTTAACGGTAGTCATGGGGACGGATACCAGGAAGGGGTCAGTGGTGGAGGTGACCATTTCGGGGACCTTGGTTTCTACCAGCAGATACAAGCCCAGGTCCAGATCGTGTGCCTCGGTCTTTCCGTAGGAATCGGTCAGAGGCATTGCGGTACCGCCATTTGCGGCAATGTAGTTTTCCATAGCGTTCTTGACAGTGGTGGAATTGGCTTCCAGACCGGCTGCCAGAGCGTCAATCAGCACGTCAGACTGATAGAAATACTGGTTTTCGTTTAGATGGTCCGCATTGGTATAGCGATTGGCACCATTTTCCAGACCCAGGGCGTTCAAAAAGTCTGCACCTGCGGTCTTATCAATGCCATACAGCACTTCCACATGGTTGTCGGTACGGCCATCTGCTTTGGACTCGGAGAACTGGACGATATCCGCGATGCGCAGATAGCTAAATTCGACACCGCGAATCGCATAACCGTAGCTGACCTCGCCATTGCCCAGATCAGACTGGCTATCGGAATCACCGGCACGGTTGGTACCGCCCAAGATATTATTGACCCCAGTTTCATCATAGCGGCCGGTGGAAACATAGGAGCTGTCCCAGACACCGTCCTTTTCGGCGTTCGTAATATCGTACTTGTAGATGGTCAGAGAACCGGTGCGGTCCTCGTCAATGAGGACATTTTCCGTGGGATCGTTGGGCTCCACAGCGGAGGCACTGACGGGGAAGGACAGGATCAGCATGAGAGAAAGACACAGCGCGATTGCCTTTTTGAAATTTTTCATATAGGGATATTGGTTCCTTTCATATTTTGAATTTAGAAATGATTTGATTGGAATTTG
>JAGBAI010000052.1 GCA_017939025.1 Oscillospiraceae bacterium | reverse complement strand
CTGCTATATGCAGCGGGTCTCAGACTGTAGAAAAAGCTTCGCAGAATTTTTCGCGTAAGCGAAAAACAAAATCTAAAACATTTTGTGTCAGGGCGTGTACCTGACACAAAATACTTCTCAGGCTGCAAGTGTGGAATTTGTTCGTCAAAGAAAGGGGACCCCATAAAGCGGGAACGCGCTTTATGGGGAGAGGAGATGCACAGATACAGGCGCAGTTTCCCGTATGCGGGAAACGAAGCGTTGTATCTGGCGCATCGACGAAATGCGTGCAGCAGACTGCAAAAACTGGCGGAAAAGGCCGTAGGCCTTTTTCGACAAGCTGAGACCCGCTGCTATATGCAGCGGGTCTATTTTATACATTGTAGGGTTGGGGCATGCCCCTTCCCTACGATTTCTTGTAGAGAAGGGGCCAAAATAATAATATTATCTTACAAAGGAAGTGCTGAGCGTGCAGCTCCAGGCCTCATTGGGGGCGAGAATAGCGGCGGCGGGCTTTTCGTTCCAGTAGGAGGTACCGTTTTCGGGGGAAGGCAGGCTGTGCCAGGGCTCGATGCAGACGAACTTCGGCATGCCGGGCTTGGACCAGATCAGAGTGTAGGGGAACTCGGAAATGTTGCACACCACACCTCTGCCGGTGTCCTTCTCGTACAGGCCCAGGGTCTGGGACTTGAGGCCCACCATGCAGTGGGAATCGTTGGCAAACAGCCGCTCGTCAATGGGAATGGACTGGATGTTGCTGCCCAGGTAGTAGATATTGCCGTGCATCAGGCCGTGGGGCAGATTATTGATACAGATGGGGGATTCCATTTCGCTAAAACGCAGCTCGTAGTCGGTAGCAACGTGCTTATCGTCGAAGGGAACGGTAAAGGCGGGATGATAGCCGATGCCGAAGGGCAGCTCCTCCTCGTCCAGATTCTCCACAGTGAGGGTATGGTGAAGGGTATCGCCCTCTAAGGTGAAGGTGGAAACAAGACGGAACTCATATGGGAATGTTTTCAGTGTCTCTTCGCTGCTGCACAGCTCCAGAACGATGGTATCTCTGGACTGCTCCACGAAGTCATGCTCCATCAGCCGGGCGAAGCCATGCTGGCTGGACACAAATTCCTTGCCCTTGGCGATGATCTTGCCGCCCACCACCTTGCCGGCATGGGGGAACAGGATGGGTGCATGATAGCCCCAGACAGACTTGTCCGCCTGCCAGATGTGCTCGACATTGTCGCACTTACGGACAACGCTCTTCACCTGGGCACCCCAGGTGGTGACGGTGAGTTTTAAGTACTCATTTTCAATTGTGTATTCCATAATTTCCTCCCAAATTTGATAATTGTAAAAATTTGTCATCCTGAGCGACCGAAGGGAGTCGAAGGATCTTCGCACTAACAAAGCTGTACGCAATAACGAAGTGCGTAGATCCTTCGACTCCGCTGCGCTTCGCTCAGGATGACAACATTGTAGATTTATGCAAGCAATGCAAAATATGCCAAAACAATGATACCAAGCACGATCCGGTACACACCAAAGGCAGAGAAGGAATGCTTTCTCACATATTCCATCAGACCCCTGATCACCAGCAGGCTGACGATGAAGGAAACCACGCAGCCTACCACCAGCACACCGATCTCCGTACCGGTGGCGCTGACACCGGAGAGGATAAATTTCAAACCCTTAATGGCAGAAGCACCCAGCATGGTGGGGATGGCCATGAAGAAGGAAAATTCCGCACCGGCGGATCTTCCCACACCGATCATAATGGCACCCAGAATGGTGCTGCCGCTGCGGGATGTACCGGGCACCAGACTCAGACACTGGAACAGGCCGATCATCAGGGCAGTTTTGTAAGTAATGTCGTGAACATCCTCCACCATTTTCAGATGCTTTCCCTGATTCTTCCGCTCCACCAGAATGAAGGCCACACCGTAGACGATGAGGGCAATGGAAACCACAATACCATTGTGCAGATGGGCATCCATCCAGTCGTCAAACAGCACACCCACCACGCCGGAAGGGATAATGGCAGCCACCACCTTGAACCACAGATCCCAGGTCTGTTTCTTTTCCGCCTTGCTTTTGGAAGGAGCAAAAGGATTCAATTTGTGGAAGAACAGCACGATCACCGCCAGGATGGCACCCAGCTGGATCACCACATCAAACATGGAGCCGAATTCTTCCGACACGTTCAGAGTGATGAATTCATTCAGCAAAATCAGATGGCCTGTGGAAGAAATGGGCAGCCATTCGGTGATGCCCTCCACAATGCCAAAAAGGACAGCTTTCAATAGTTCGATCATAAAAAACGCCTTTCAAAAACAATATCGTAGGGCGGGGATACATCCCCGCCGGACACTTATGGGATTATGCGCCACAGGAAACGCTCAATTTTCGATACTGCCCGGCGGGGATATATCCCCGCCCTACGATAATAATACTCTGAAAACGAAACAATTGCAACCCTTTTTCCCTGTTCACAAATTACCTTCTTACTCTTAACAAATTGTTCACTCCAATTTCCAGTTTTGCGGTATAATAGGGAAAAAGGAAACTATACGCATTTTAAGGAGGAAACGCTATGGCTGTCTCTGTTCTGATTGTAGAAGATGACCGCAACATTGCGGAACTGTTACAGATGTATCTGGAAAAGGAAGGCTACGCCGTCACCACCGCAGGCGACGGCGGCCAGGGTCTTTCCAAATTTCGGGCCATTAAGCCCGACCTGGTGCTGCTGGATGTGATGATGCCTGTGATGGACGGCTGGGCTGTCTGTAAGGCTATCCGTGCCGAAGCCCAGACTCCCATTATTATGTTAACCGCCAAGGGTGAGACTGATGACAAGGTCACTGGCCTCAAGTCCGGTGCTGATGACTACGTTACCAAGCCCTTTGAAATGAAGGAAGTCCTGGCAAGAATTGAAGCCGTCCTGCGCCGCACCGGCACCACCGTCACCGAGGTGAAGGCCAGAAAACTGACCTTTGACAAGCTGACCATCGACATGGATGCCTTTGAGCTGACGGTGGACGGCAAGAAGATCGACACCCCGCCCAAGGAGATGGAACTGCTCTATTATCTGGCCTCCTCTCCCAACCGGGTCTACACCCGCAACCAGCTGCTGGATGAGGTCTGGGGCTTTGACTACTTCGGCGACAGCCGCACCGTAGATGTCCATGTCAAGCGCCTGCGGGAAAAGATTGAAATTCCCAATGTACCCTGGAGCCTGAAAACCGTCTGGGGCGTGGGTTATAAGTTTGAAGTTTTATAAACTTTGAATTTAACGAAGTTTGCCTGGGGCAAGTGAAGTTTATTGCATAAGTGAAGCTTCCCTGTTTTGAAGTCCTGTAAAACAACTCTCAAACCGAAATTCACCACAAAGCCTGTCATCCTGAGCGAAGCGCAACGTAGTCGAAGGATCTTCCCACGAACAAACCTGTACGCAGTGGGTAAGTGCGCAGATCCTTCGACTCGCTTTGCTCGCTCAGGATGACATTTCTTTTTCGGCAATATGTCAGAAATGTAAACTTTTCACTGTCCCGGTTGCATTATCAACCGGGATTTATTATAATAATTCTATCTATTTTATCCTATCGATCTGAGGTGCTGCGAACCATGAAATCATCCTTCAGCCGCAGCTTTTTTACCGCTGCGACGATCCTGCTGCTGGCTCTGACCGCCCTGGGTGCATCCTTCCAGCTGCAGGTGAACCGGTTTATGGAGGATACCACCGTTACAGGCTTACAGCAGGATGCCACGGTCATTGCCAATCTGGCAGCGGCCTACAGCGTGGATGGGAAACTCAGCAGCCGGGAATTGCTGCTGAACTTAGACATTGTTTCCCAGGTCACTGACGCGGATGTGGTGGTTTGTGATGAAAACGGCTACATCATTCTCTGCTCCGATGCCCTTACCGGCTGCGACCATGAGGGCTGGCAGGTAAACCGGGATTATCTGGACAAGGTCATCTCCCAGGGCAGTGACAATGCGGTGGGCATTGTCAAGGGCCTTTATGAGGATCAGCGGTATGTGGTAGCCTCTCCCATTGTAAACGGCGACGTACCCAAGGGTATCGTCATTGTCTCCACCCCTACTGCTGCCACCAATCTGATTTTGAACCGGATTTCCAATATTTTTCTGACGGCAGCAGTTTTTGTGGTGCTGCTGGCAGTTCTGGCTGTTACGGCCTTCGCCCGAAAGGAAAGCCTCCCGCTGAAAAAAATGGCCCGGGTAGCCAATGCCTTTGCCCATGGCAACCTGAAGGCCCGGGTAAAGCTGGAGGATGACTATTCGGAAGAAATGGAGGAGCTGGCCCTGGCCTTCAACAACATGGCCATCTCCCTGCAAAAGAGTGAATATCAGCGGCAGGAGTTTGTTGCCAACGTCTCTCATGAGCTGAAAACCCCCATGACCACCATTTCCGGCTATATTGACGGCATCCTGGACGGTACCATTCCGCCCCACCGGACAGAGTATTATCTGCGGATCGTCTCTGAGGAGACCAAGCGTCTGAGCCGTCTGGTCCGTTCCATGCTGGATATCTCCCAGCTGCAAAAGGAAGAGGGGATCCCGGAAGACAAAAAGATGCACTTCGATCTGGAAGAGTGCGCAGGCTCCGTGCTGATCACCTTTGAAAAGAAGATCAACGACAAAAATCTGGATGTGGACGTGGATTTCCCGGAGCATCCGGTCTACACCTTCGCCAACCGGGACTATATCACCCAGGTCATTTATAACCTGCTGGACAACGCGGTAAAATTCTGCCCCGAACAGGGTACCCTGGGGCTGAAGATCCGGGAGGGCGGAAACAAAGCCTATATCTCCATTTCCAACACCGGCGATACCATCCCGGCTGAGGAGCTGCCCCTGGTTTTCGACCGGTTCCACAAGCTGGACAAATCCCGCTCCCAGAACCGGGACGGCTGGGGCCTGGGCCTGTATATCGTCAAAACCATCGTATGCAGCCACGGAGAAAACATTTCCGTCAGCAGCAAGGATGGAAAGACGGAATTTACCTTTACCATGCCCCTGGTAAATTAAGCCTTCCCCCGGGGGGAAGGTGCTGAGCGCAGCGAAGCGGATGAGGGTTGGCGTGCACTGATATCATATGTAAAGGTTATAATAGGACGAATCATATAGTGTCTTTTTCAACCGCATACAAATTTTTAAATGTCGCCATCCCTCATCCGAGCCGCCTATCGGCGGCCCACCTTCCCCCCGGGGGAAGGCATAGGCGCTGCCGCGCCAGAACAACAAATCCAAACCATGAGGACAATCCTATGGACAAACACAACGACTACGAATATGACTGGGATGACCAGTATTACGGCACCGGGCCCACAAAGCCGCCGAAAAATCACGGCGGACTGATCGCCCTGATGCTGATGCTGCTGATCTTCCTCACCGGCATCATTACGGTGCTGGGTATTTTGAATATCCGGATGTTCCGGGAGCTGCGCCTACAGGAGAAGGAAACAGATGAACTGTCCATTGCCTTCACCACGGAAGCAACAGAGCCTTTGGACACGGCTGTGGCTACCACCATTTCGGAAGAAACCGCTGCCCCTTCTACGGTGCCGGATACCGGCTTTGCCACCATGAGCATCCAGCCCTCTCCTCAAGGTTTGGACAATATCCCCACCGAGGGAGGCCTTTCCTTACAGGATATCTACACCAATAATATTCAGAGTGTAGTCTCCATCACCTGCTCCGGCTATGGCACCGGTTCCACCGGTACCGGCGTAGTTCTTTCCTCCGACGGCTTTATTGTCACCAATGCCCATGTGGTGGACGATGCTGCCCAGATTATGGTGCAGCTGACCGACGACCGAACCTTTGAGGCAGAGATTATCGGCGCAGACGAGATTTCCGACCTGGCCGTGCTGTTCATTGGTGTGGGAGATCTGATCCCCGCCCAGTTCGGTGACAGCGCCTCCCTGCGGGTGGGTGACACGGTGGTCGCCATCGGTGATCCCCTGGGTGCCGAATTCCGGGGCACCTACACCAACGGCATTGTCTCCGCCATTAACCGGGATGTGGATGTGGATGGCCGAACCATGACCCTGATCCAGACCAATGCTGCTCTGAACTCCGGCAATTCCGGCGGCCCGCTGATCAACTGCTACGGGCAGGTCATCGGTATCAACACCATGAAGATCGGCACCTTTACCGACACTGCCGGTGTGGAAGGCCTGGGCTTCGCCATTCCCAGCACCACAGTCAAGGAGATCGTGGATCAGCTGGTGCAGCAGGGCTATGTCTCCGGACGGCCCACCCTGGGTCTTACCGGTGAGACCATCTCCGGTGTCTACCAGCACTATTACCGGATGCCCCCGGGACTGTATATCACCTGGGTAGACCCCAACAGTTCCGCCTACCAGCGGGGCATTGAGGATGGAGACATCCTGCTGAGCATCAATGACAATCCCGTCACCACCATGGATGAAATGCGTACTGCCATTGTAAATTATGAAGTGGGCGAAACCGTGGAGGCTGTTATTTACCGGGCCGGCCAGCGGTATCTGGTGGAACTGATCCTCACCGAGGACAGAGGATAAAAAAAGCCTTCCCCCGGGGGGAAGGTGCTGAACGCAGTGAAGCGGATGAGGGAAGGCGTGCACTAACAACCTGCACAGAACTTTCAGATAATCGGTACACGTTACTGCTTTAACGAAGGTGCATACCAATTTGCAGCCTGTCGCCAACCCTCATCCGTCTCGCCTCCTGCGATCCACCTTCCCCCGGGGGAAGGCTTGGTTACTGCAAATTTTATGGATCGAGGTTATATTATGGAACCCATTTATTCTCAAAACTTTGAAATCACAGACCTTCATGTAAACTGTCTTGGCAGACTCAAGACCAGCATGATCCTGTTTCTGGCCCAGGAGGTGGCAGGGCACCATTTCGCGAAGCTCTCCATGGACTATGACACCATGCTGTCCCGGGGCCTGTTCTGGGCCATTACCCGGCATAAGGTGCAGGTGACCCGGCTGCCCCAGAGGGGTGAGACCATCCGGGTAGAGACCTGGCCCATGCCCACCACCCGGGTGGCCTATCCCAGAAGCGTGGTTGCCTATGATGAAGCCGGAAATGAATGCTTCCGGGCCATTACCCTTTGGGTGCTGATGGACTTAAATAACCGGGCCATGGTACTGCCGGGAAAAAGCGGCATTGAGGTATCCGGAACCTTACGGGGCAATGAACTGGCCTCTCCTCTGGGCCTGCCTGCCAAGGTTCTGCAGAACCAGCACAGCCGTACTGTCTCCTTCACCGATCTTGACCGGAACGGTCATATGAATAACACCAAATACATGGACTGGATCGATGATCTGCTGCCCTCTGCTTTCCACGGCAATCACAGCGTAAAGGAATTCACCGTCTGCTACTTAAACGAAGCCCGGGAGGGCCAGCAGCTGCGGCTGTGCTGGGATTTTGCGGAGGATGGCACCCTCTTCATGGATGCCCACCGCCGGAACGGCGAAAAGGATGAACGGATCTTCGCCGCGAAGATGATTTACGATTAAGTAAATTACAGTCTGTGGAGTAATTTCCAATCTGTTACTGTAGGGGAGGGTCTTGACCCTCCCGCAACCTATCCATTACGGAACAGCTGGTATTATAGAAATTGTAATATTTTCCACAGAATTATACTGCTCAAAAATCGCAAAATAGCGGGAGGGTCAAGACCCTCCCCTACAATAGCATTGTTTATAACTGCTCAACATCGAATCGGGCCGACCACCCGATGGTTAACGAATCAGCCGAAGTCTCGTAATTGTCAGCGGCCAATGGCCGCAAAAACTCCACAGCTTTTGATTAAGCTGTGGAGTTTTTTATCGTTATTTCTGTTTTTCCACATACCATACGAAAAGTATTGTGGAAAAACCTGTGGATAATGTGGATAACTCATGTGGACAAGTGAAAAACACCGGTGGACTACTTCAAACGTTTTTCCAGTGTAGCCGTATTCAGACTGGTCAGCCGCACCCGGGTGAAGCCGTATTCGCTGGTCAGCACAAAGGACTTTGGCAGATCATCACAGGGCACCACTTCGCCCTCCTTTTCCGCCGCTTCCAGAAATTCCCGGGTTCGCCTGGAGGTGGAGGTATTGTCCAGATCAAAAATACCGATGATGGACTTGTCTCTAACCGCCATGTCGTTGCCGATGGATAGATACATAATTTTCTCCATTTTTATCTGTAGGGGAGGGTCTTGACCCTCCCGCAACGTCACAATTACTGAGCATTACAATAGAAGCAATCTTCTTCCCATTTCTGAGGATTGTATGTGACATATTCCCATATTTTTTCATATGATTTTTGATTCCGAATTACATGATCATGAAACGATCTCTGCCAAACCTTAATATTCGGATCTATTTTATGGATTTCTCTGGACACCCCCGACTTATAAAGACCAATCACTGTGTCCAGCTTTTTTGTCTCACTGATTCCACATCCAATCACCAAAATCATATGCACATGATTCGGCATAATCACATATTGGTCTACGACAATGTTCTGTTTGCGAATATAATCAATAGATTTCTCCGCAATTTTGCCATAGCGATTCACTTTTCCTATATTGCCAAACAGACAGTGTTTTTCATGGGTACAAATGGTCACAAAATAATAATTTTGATTTGCATAATCATAACTTGGCAGTCTTGGAGATTTTCTGTTTTTGAAAAACAACTTTTTATAATCATCCATATTCAAAAACATAAGGTAGCGGGAGGGTCAAGACCCTCCCCTACAGTAAATTCTGATTATTTCAGCTTTTTCCATTCAGCCACTGCCAGTTCGTCACAGCGGTTGTTTTTGGGATTGGTGGCGTGGCCCTTGACCCAGTGGTAGCGGACTTGGTGCTTTTGGGTCAGTGCCAGCAGGATCTCCCAGAGGTCGGGATTCAGGGCAGGCTTTTTGTCGGACTTGATCCAGTTCCGTTTTTTCCAGCCCCAGGCCCAACCCTTTTCCAGCGCATCAATGACGTATTTGGAATCGGAATACAGCTCCACGATGCAAGGCTCCTTCAGGGCTTTTAAGCCTTCAATGACGGCCGTCAGCTCCATCCGGTTGTTGGTAGTGCTTAATTCACCGCCGGACAGCTCCTTCTCATGGCCCATATATTCCAGAATGCAGCCCCAGCCGCCGGGGCCGGGGTTGCCGGAACAGGCACCGTCTGTGTATAAGGTTACGGTTTTCATTCGGCAGCTTCTTCCTCGATGTTTTCAACTCTTTCCAGAGAAACCACCTGGTTGCCCTCTTCAATGCGCATAACGATGACACCCTGGACATCGCGCTTATAAACATTGATGGAGGAAGCAGGAATACGAATGATGACACCACCATTTTCAATTAACATAACATCATCGTTATCCGCAACCACACGGCAGCCGGCTACGATACCGGTCTTTGCTGTGATGTTATAGTTCTTCAGGCCCTTGCCGCCGCGGCCCTGGGCAACCTTGGTACCATCGGCACCGGTGCGCAGATATTCGCTCAGCTCCGTACGCTTGCCGAAGCCATTGACGGTGACGGTCAGCAGTGTCTTGCCCTCTTCCGCCTTTTCGGCACCTACCACATAGTCATCACCAGTTAACATAATACCACGGACACCGGCTGCGTCACGGCCCATGCAGCGCACATCGTTTTCGTTGAAGCAGATGGCCATGCCGTTGGCAGTTGCCAGCAGGATGTTGTCGTTGCCCTCGGTACGGATGACGTTGATCAGATGATCGTCCTCTTCCAGAGTGATGGCCCGGATACCGCCCTTGCGGTTGGTCTTCAGAGAAATGAAGGGCAGACGCTTGACGGTACCCTTCCGGGTCGCCATCACCAGGAATTCATTCTCGTCAAATTCTCTCGTAATGACCATGGCGGTAACGCTTTCACCGGGCTCCAGAGGCAGCACATTGATGATGGCGGTACCTCTTGCGGTTCTGCCAGCCTCTGGAATCTGGTAGCCCTTCCGGTGGTGGACACGGCCCTTATCCGTAAAGAACAGCATATGGTCGTGGGTAGAGGCAATGTTCAGAGACTTGACATAATCCTCATCCTTCAGATTCTGGGCATTAACACCACGACCACCACGGGACTGCGTCCGGTAGGTATCCACGGGCATCCGCTTGATGTAGCCCTGATTGGAGAGGGTAAAGGCGCAGGTCTCCTCCTCGATGAGATCCTCAATGTCGATCTCATCCTCGATGTCCTGAATCTCGGTCTTGCGCTTATCGCCGAACTTATCCCGGATGGCGATGAGCTCCTCCCGGAGGACGGCCTTCATCTTTTCGGGGTCAGCCAGCAGCTCCAGGTAATAGTTGATCCGCTCCATCAGCTCATTGTATTCGTTCTGGAGCTTTTCCCGGTCAAGGCCCTGGAGGGCTTTCAGACGCATATCCAGAATGGCCTGAGCCTGAATATCATCTAAGCCAAAGCGTTCCATCAGCTTCTGCTTGGCATCGTCGTAGGCACTGCGGATGATGTGGATCACTTCGTCAATATTATCCTGGGCAATCAGCAGACCCTCCAACAGGTGGGCCCGCTCCCGGGCCTTACGCAGGTCGTACTGAGTGCGCCGGGTCAGAATCTCATTCTGGTGGGCCAGATACTCGTCAATGATCTGCCGCAGGGACAGAATCTTGGGCTGCTTCTGGTTGTCCACCAGAGCCAGCATGATGATGCCGAAGGAGCTTTGCAGGGCGGTCTGCTTGAACAGGTTGTTTAAGACCACCTGAGGATTGGCATCCTTTTTCAGCTCGATGACCATGCGCATACCGTTGCGGTCGGTCTCGTCACGAAGGTCGGAAATGCCTTCCAGGCGCTTATCCTTTACCTGCTCGGCAATGTTCTTGATCAGCTGGCGCTTATTCACCTGATAGGGAAGCTCGGTGACAATGATTCTTGTCCGGTCCTTGCCGAATTCCTCGAACTCGGTGCGGGCACGAACCACCACCTTGCCGCGGCCGGTGGCGTAAGCTGCCCGGATACCGCTGCGGCCCATGATGATGCCGCCGGTGGGGAAGTCGGGGCCGGTGACATGCTCCATCAGATCGGTCATATTGGCCTCGGGATCGTCCAGAACACAGACACAGGCATTGATGACCTCGCTTAAGTTATGGGGCGGGATGTTGGTAGCCATACCGACGGCGATACCGGAAGAACCGTTCACCAGCAGATTGGGGAACCGGGAGGGCAGCACCCGGGGCTCTTTCAGACTTTCGTCGAAGTTGGGATCCCAGTCTACAGTCTCCTTGTCAATGTCCCGGAGCATCTCATTACTGAGCTTGCTTAAGCGGGCCTCAGTATAACGGTAGGCAGCGGCAGGGTCGCCGTCCACGGAGCCGAAGTTGCCGTGGCCGTCCACCAGCATGTAGCGCATGGAAAAATCCTGGGCAAGACGCACCATGGCATCGTAAACGGATGCGTCGCCATGGGGATGGTATTTACCCAGCACGTCACCGACACAGGTGGCAGACTTTTTAAAGGGCTTGTCCGAGGTCAGGCCGCTTTCGTACATGGTATACAGAATGCGGCGGTGGACAGGCTTCAAGCCATCCCGGACATCAGGCAGAGCACGGCCCACGATGACGGACATGGCATATTCAATATAGGACTTCTCCATCTCATCCACCAGGTTGGATTCCGTGATCGCCTGGTCGGGGAAGAGAATATCCTCAGGTTTGTAACTGCGGTTATGTGCCATTATTATGACACCTCCAGTTTTAGTATAAAGCGGCGAAGCCGCCAAGCCTTCCCCCGGGGGGAAGGTGGCCCGGCGTCAGCCGGGTCGGATGAGGGTTGGCGTGCAGTATCAAAAAGGAATCAGGCTGATAAGAAACAAACACCTAACTTCTTCATCGAAGCTGCATACATTTCTTTATCTTTCGCCATCCCTCATCAGTCAAAAATCAAAGATTTTTGACAGCTTCCCCCCGGGGGAAGCCTTTGCGCCTCCGGCGCTTAGATATCAATATTGACCGCGTACTTTGCGTTCCGCTCGATCCATTCTTTCCGGGGTTCCACCTGTTCGCCCATGAGGACGGTGAAGATGGCATCGGCCCGGCGGGCATCCTCCAGGGTAATTCTGCGCAGGGTACGCTTTTCCGGATCCATGGTGGTCTCCCACAGCTCGTGGGCATCCATTTCGCCCAGACCCTTGAACCGGTTAATGATGACCTTGGTATTGGGGTTGTCTCCGCGCAGCTCGGCAGAAATCTGGTCACGCTGCTCGTCGGAGTAGGCGACCCTCACCGTCTTACCACGGGTCAGCTTATAAAGGGGCGGCACGGCAGAATAAACGTAGCCATTCTCAATCAGAGGCCGCATATAGCGGAAGAAGAAGGTCAGAAGCAGGGTACGGATATGGGCACCGTCCACGTCCGCATCGGACATGATGATGACCTTGTGGTAGCGGAGCTTTTCAATATCGAAGTCCTCACCAATGCCGGCACCCAGAGCCACGATCAGGGGATACAGCTTGTCGTTGCCGTAGATCTTATCGGCCCGGGCCTTTTCCACGTTGAGCATTTTACCCCACATGGCAAGAATTGCCTGGAACCGGGAATCTCTGCCCTGAATGGCAGAGCCTGCGGCGGAGTCACCCTCGACGATGTAAATTTCGCAGAGGCTGGCATCCCGCTCGTTGCAGTCCTGAAGCTTGTCGGGCATCTGGCCGGACTCCAGGCCGGTTTTCCGGCGGATGGACTCTCTGGCCTTTCTGGCTGCCTCACGGGCCCGGTTGGCCATCATGGCCTTTTCCAGAATGGCCTTGGCAGTGGCAGGATGCTCCTCAAAGTAAACAGCCAGCTGTTCGTTGACAATGCTGTCCACCAGGGTACGGATATAGGCATTGCCCAGCTTTGCCTTGGTCTGGCCCTCGAACTGGGCATCGGTAAGCTTAACGGAAATGATGGCTGTGATGCCCTCCCGGCAGTCCTCACCGGAAACCTTATCCTCGTTCTTAATGATGTTGTTCTTCTGACCGTAGGCGTTCAGCACACGGGTCAGAGCGGTCTTGAAGCCCGTTTCGTGCATACCGCCCTCGGGGGTACGGACATCATTGGCAAAGGACAGCAGGAATTCGTTATAGCCATCGTTATACTGAACGGCAATTTCCGCGGAGGCATCCCCCTTGGTACCGTGCATATAGATGATGTCGTTATGGATGGCAGTCTTGTTCCGGTTGCACCAGGCGGCAAATTCCTTGATACCGCCCTCATAGCACATGGTTTCGGAAATGTCATCTGCCTGACGGTTGTCGGTGATGGTGATAGACAGACCCGCATTCAGGAAGGCTTCCTCCCGCATGCGCTCGTGCAGGATCTCATAATCATAGACCAGCGTGTCAAACATCTCCGGATCCGGCTGGAAGGTGACCTCGGTGCCGGTCTTGTAGGTTTTACCCACCACTTTCATCTCCTGGGTGATATGACCACGGGAGAACTTCATCTCATAAATTTCGCCGTTCTTGTGGACTCTGACCGTCAGCCACTCAGAAAGGGCGTTAACAACGGAGGCACCCACGCCGTGGAGGCCGCCGGAGACCTTATAACCGCCGCCGCCGAACTTACCGCCGGCATGGAGCACCGTAAAGACAACTTCCAGAGCGGGCTTGCCGGTCTGGGGCTGGATATCCACAGGGATACCGCGGCCGTCGTCGGTGACGGTGATGGAATTGCCGGGGTTGATGGTGACGGTGATATGCTTGCAGTAGCCTGCCAGAGCTTCGTCAATGGAATTGTCCACGATCTCATAGACCAGATGGTGCAGACCACTGGATGAGGTGGAGCCAATATACATACCAGGGCGCTTCCGAACAGCCTCCAGGCCCTCCAGAACCTGAATCTGGGAACCGCCGTATTCTTGGGTTACTTTTGTTTCGTCAGACATAAATGCCTCCCATGTTGCAGTGTGAAAGCCTTCCCCCGGGGGGAAGGTGGGCCGCCGACAGGCGGCTCGGATGAGGGATGGCGACAGGCAGCAAATTTGTATGCACCTGCGATGAAGGAGCAACGTGTACCGATCAGCTGAAAGTTCTGTACTTTTTTCGGTACACGCCATCCCTCATCCGCTTCGCTGCGCTCAGCACCTTCCCCCCGGGGGAAGGCTTTGGACACTGCCGTGCCATCGCGTTTTATATTACATTGCCTTTTTGAATTTCAATGGTTTTTCCTAATTTCGTAAACCGTCCCGGTTCGCAGCAGGTGATGAATACCTGGCCGGATACGATCTGGTTCAACACAAAATCCTGCCGGCCGGGGTCTAATTCAGACAGAACATCGTCCAATAGCAGCACCGGCTCTTCGCCCCATTCCCGGCCCATAAGCTCTCTTTGGGCCAGCTTCAGGCTGATGGCAGCGGTGCGGGTCTGGCCCTGGGAGCCGTAGGCTTTCAGATCGATCTCATTGAGTGAAACGGTAAAATCATCCTTGTGGGGGCCGGTGAGGCACTGGGCCGTTTCCAATTCCGCCCGGTAGTGGCGTTCCAGGTGTTCCTGTAAATTTTCCGTCAGCGTTTTCACCGGAGCAAAAGGATCGGTGACGGTGGAAACCGTCTTATAGGAAAGCTGAAAGTTTTCCACACCTCCGGAAAACTGGCTGTGGAATTTCTGCGCGCTTTTCCCCAGGGCATCATAGAACCGGGCCCGGTAGGAAATCAGCAGAGCGCCCACCTGGCAAAGTCTCATGTTATATTCCGGAAGAATCGCCAGTACCGCAGGATTGTCAAAATGATCCTTGAGGATCCGGCTTTTCTGATCCAGAATCCGGTTATATTCCGTCAGAGCCGCGTCATAATTGGGTCTAAGCCCGCATAATCCCAAATCTCCGAAGCGCCGCCGCTGGGAGGAGCCCATTTTCAGAATCAGCAGATCCTCCGGGCAGAACAGCACCGTGGGCAGAACGCCCGCCAGCTCGGATGCGGATTTCTTTTTGGCACCATTGCGGAAAATCTGCCGGGGCCGGGAGCCTTTGAACAGCAGGTAGCGCAGCTCCTGGCTCCGTTCCTGGGCAAAAACCTTTCCCTGCAATTCCGCGAAATCATCCCCAAAGCGGATCATTTCCGAAGTTTTCAGAGCCCGGAAGCTTTTTCCCGAACCCAAATAGGAAATGGCCTCCAGAAGATTGGTCTTTCCCTGGGCATTGTCACCCACGATCAGATTCACGCCGGGTTCAAACGTAAGGCTCACTTCTCCGTAATTGCGGAAGGAGCGCAGATACAGACTTTCTAAATTCATGAATGATAGGAGATCAGATAGGTCTGATCCATAAAGGTGAATTTGTCGCCGTTATACAGCTTCTTTCCCCGCATGGTGCACACTTCGCCATTGACCAGCACCTGACCTTCCTGAATCAGCTGCTTGGCCTCACCGCCGGAATAGACGATGTTGGCATATTTCATAGCATCCTGGAGCTTGATATATTCGGTGGAAATGGATACGGGGATGGAGTTATCCTTTTTCTTGACTGTTACTTTCATAATATAATACCTCAAATGTTTGCCGCACCCATGCCTTCCCCCGGGGGGGAAGGTGGCCGACCGAAGGGAGGTCGGATGAGGGATGGCGACAACTTACAAATTTGTACGCACCTCAGATGAAGAAGCAGCATGTACCGTTTTTCTGAAAGCCGTGTTCAGATTTTCGGTGCACGCCATCCCTCATCCGCTTCGCTGCGCTCAGCACCTTCCCCCCGGTGGAAGGCTTTTAGCCGTTCTTGATCCGGACAGGCAGCACCATATAGGCAAAATCGTACTTCTCGTCCACAGGCGTCAGCACGATGGGGCTTAAGCCGTTGGTCAGCTCCATGGTGACCTCGTCGGAGGGAATGACCTTCAGCGCGTCAGCCAGATAGCGGACATTGAAGCCGATTTCCAGCTCCTTGCCGTCACCGGCGATGGCGCACTTATCCTCAGCAGCGCCGATGGTGGTGTTGGTGCGCATCAGCAGCTCATTGTGGCTGAACACACAGCGCACAGGACTCTTATATTTTTCAGAGACGATCAGACCGACGCGTTCCACAGAAGAGGCCAGGTCAGAAACATGGGCCACCAGTTTGATGGGGCAGTTGGTGGGAACCACTCTTCTCCAATCCAGGAATTCGCCGTCCAGCAGACGGCAGACCAGAGTGGCATTGCCGATCTGATAGAGAATGTGCTTGGGACCCAGGGTGAAGGAGGCCATATCATCGGAATCGGTGACGATTTTTTCCACTTCCTTCAAGCCTTGAGCAGGAACCACAAAGGAAAGCTCCCGCTCTGTGGAATTTTCCGGATGGTAAGTCCGCCGGGCCAGACGGAAGCCGTCCACAGCAATGGCGGTAATAGAGTTGTTGGTGACCTCAAATTTCACACCGGTGTGGATAGGGCGGCCCTGGTTTTCGCTGACTGCGAAAATAGTGCCGGAAATCAGCTCCTTCAGCTTATTCTGGGGAATCTGAATAGGACGGCCGGAATTGACATCGGGCAGTTCGGGATAATCGTCAGCGGATTCGGCAGAAATGGTGAAGGAAGCGTAGCCTGACCGGATGGAGACCTTGAAATCATCTCCTACCACCACGGTAACAGGGCCTTCCGGCAGACGGCGGATAATATCTCCAAAGAGCTTTGCCGGCAGAATGCACTGGCCGGGATCGCCTACTTCTGCTTCAATATCATAGGTGATGGCAGTTTCCATGTTATAACCGGTGAGGGAAATACCGTGACCTGCCCGGCAGAGGATACCCTCGATAACGGAAAGGCTGCTCTTCTGGGCCACAGTACGGCCTGCGATATTCAGACCCTGAACCAGCATGTTTTTTTCACAGGTAAAACGCATAGCGGATTTCCTTTCTTGTTAAAAATAAGAAAGATAGATATATCTATCATAGGTTAAGGCAGTCGTAACAGCCGTAGTACAAAGTTATGTGGATAAGTGGTTTTTTCTTTAGGGGCGCAACGCTTTTTTATCCACAACGTCATGTGTGGAAATGAGAAGTTTTCCACAGGGTAATTGTGAAGTTGTGGGGAAAATTTTTTCGTGCAACTTTTCCACACAAGATTTCTCCACATTCCACAGGGGCTGTGGAAATCTTTTGGCGTGCAAAAATTCCAGGTGCGGTAATGTTACTTTCTTGTCGCCGAACAAGAAAGTAACCAAAGAAGTCGGCATAGGGGAGGCGCTTCGAAAAGGCGCCCTCCCCTATGTACCCCACCCGCCGCCTCGCCGACCAGCGTCCAAAAATGTCCCGATTTTTGAACGCTTAACGCTCAAAAGATTACAGGTTTTTTCACGGTAGACACCGGAAAATCGGAACATTTTCCGGTGTCGGATGGCGAAGCAAGAAAAGTACATATATCCCCGGTGATATTACAGCGACGAGTTGATATTGGCGGTAATATCCCGGATATTGTTCTGCATATGACTGTCGCCGTTTTTCAAGGCGACCTCCACCTTGCGGATGGCATAAAGAACCGTGGAATGGTCTCTTGCAAATTCCTTACCAATGTCAGGCAAACTGAGATTGGTAAGCTTCCGGATCAGATACATGGCAACCTGCCGGGCTTCGGCAGTGCCCTTGTTTTTCTGGGTACCCCGGATTACAGCTTCATCCAGATTGTAGAACTTGCAGACCTGGGAGATGATCAGCGGAGCCGTGGGCAGGGCGTTGCCTTCACTCTTGAACATGTCGTCAATGGCCCGGGAGACATTGGGCAGATCCAGGGGCATGGCGTTCAGATCCCGGTAGGCCAGGATCTTTTTCACGGTGCCTTCGATCTGACGGACATTGTTGGTGATGTTGATGGCAACGTAGTTGCATACATCGTCCGGCAGATTCAGACCCAGCTGCTTTGCCTTGTTCTGAATGATGGCCATTCTTGTCTCATAGTCAGGGGGATTGATGTCCGCGATGAGGCCCCAGAGGAAACGGCTTCTCAGACGCTCTTCCAAAGTCAGCATATCGTCGGGCTTCCGGTCAGAGGTCAGGACGATCTGCTTGTGTTCTTCATAGAGCTTGTTGAAGGTATGGAAGAATTCTTCCTGTGTCGATTCCTTGCCGGCGATAAACTGGATATCATCCACCAGGAACAGGTCTGCTTCCCGGTATTTGCTGCGGAATTCGATATTTTTACCGTTTTTGATGGCATCGATCAGCTCGTTTGTAAATTGGTCACCCTTGATGTAGACGATGTTGGCATCGGGCTTTTCCCGGCGGATGCCGTTGGCGATGGCGTACAGCAGATGGGTCTTGCCCACGCCGGGAGGGCCGTAGATAAACAGGGGATTGTATACCTGGCCCGGAGTTTTGGAGACCGCAATGGCGGCAGAGTGGGCGAAGCGGTTAGAAGGGCCCACCACGAAATTATCGAAGGTGAACTGGGGATTAAAGTCCATGGAGGTGGAGGCCTTGCCGCGGTTTTTCCGGGCATTGAGCTCCTCATCACCGAAAACCAGAAGCTTTGCGTCGGAGTTAAAGATCTCCTTCAGGGCATCGTGAATGTAATCGGTGCAGCGGCGGCGGATGATCTCCCGGCGGAAGTCGGAGGGAGAATAGAGGATCAGATTGCTCTCATTCAGCTCCACCACCTCGGCGTCGTCAAACCAGGCGGAAACCGTTATGGCGCCCAGTCTCTCTTCCATATGGCTCAGCACCTTTGCCCAGACGTAGGCGGAAGAATACATAGATTGCGGCTCCTTTCTCTTATCTGTAAATGCCTGTTTTAAGGATTGAAAATGCCAATCGTAGGGGCCGATGGGTACATCGGCCCTTATGGGAAGATTTCGTAAGAAGAGGCGATGTGGGCATCGCCCCCCTACGATGGGCATGGAATCCAAATTGTTTTTGGGCATACTCTTTCACGCTAAATTTTATCACATTTTACTATAAAACTCAAGGAATTTTTGTGGAATTAAAATAAGAAATTAAACAATTTTTCTCCGGAATAATCGGGAAAAATTGTACGCAAAAAAGCCTTCCCCCGGGGGGAAGGTGCCGACCGAAGGGAGACGGATGAGGGATGGCGAAATATTTCAATTTTGTATGCACCCATGATAAAAAGGGAAAGGGAAAATGTACCGTTTATATGAAATCATGATCCTTTTTTCAGTGCACGCCACCCCTCATCCGCTTCGCTTCGCTCAGCATCTTCCCCCCGGGGGAAGGCTTTTTTGCGGACAGATATTCCTGTCTTGCGGACACTTGGTAAACACTCTGCAAAGGAATATAAAAAAGCTCCCTATTTTCGTGCGAAATGTTCCTTGATTCTACGAATTTCCTATGTTAAAATACTGAATTAAGAACAAGCGAGTCGAAAAGAAAAATCGTAGGGGCCGATGCCCACATCGGCCCTTATCTGGGATTCTGCCCTTGCATTTGGGCCGATGTGGGCATCGGCCCCTACGGATCTATTTCGATACATAAGGAGTTCTTTTTATGCGTAATGCAAAAAAAGTCTGGACCTATCTGGTCATCGCTGCGGTTGCCCTGGTGGCCTCAGTGAATTATGAGCTGTTCGTGTTTCCCAATCAGTTTGCCCCTTCCGGTCTGAACGGTATCTGTACCATGATTCAGCATGTTACGGGCATTTCTGTGGGATACTTAAGCCTTCTGATCAATGTACCTCTGGCCATCTGGTGCTATATTGAGGTAAGTAAGCCCATTGCCACCCGCTCCATGGTATATGTTGTCATGTTTTCACTGGGTCTGGTGATTTTGGATCATGTGGATCTTTCGGTCTTTGCCTATGCCACAGACAATGGTACCAGCAAAATCCTGGGCCCGTTGGTGGCCGGTGTGATCCAGGGCTATGTCTATTCCATCCTGATGAAGGCCAGCGCCTATTCCGGCGGTACGGACTTCATTTCTGCCATTGTCCATAAGCGGGATCCCAGCAAGTCCGTTCTGGGTTTCAGCTTTACCATCAATGTCTTTGTGGCCATGGCCAGCTACTTTGTCTATGGCTATCAGATGGAGCCGGTGATCCTGTGCATCCTGTACAGCTTCATGTCCTCCACCGTGGGTGAGCGGCTCCAGAAGTCCGGCCGGGAAGCTATCTGCTTTGAGATCATCACAGACTTTCCCAATGAGATCTCCCAGGAAATCATCCAGCGCACCCGTCATTCCACCACCCTGATCCCCGCAAAGGGCATGTACTCCGGCAAGGAGACCAATATGCTCATCTGCGTGGTGAATAAGACCCAGGCTTCCAAGGTCATCGACATCTGCCGCAGCTATCCCAATACCTTTGCCATCATGGATCCTGTGGGCGAAGTGGTGGGCAATTTCAAAAAACTCTCCCACGACGGCAAGGAAGAAAAATCCATGCTGGATGCCGGAGATGGCAAAACCTTATAATTACAAATTACAAATGATAAATTACAAATTGTTCTGCAGTAAGACCTTACAAATTTGTAATTTGTAATTTATAATTTTTAATTCCGTAAAACCTAACAATTATCATATATCTATTTTTTACAGGAGGAACTACCAATGGCGTACTATTATCCCGAACCCAGCCATACTTTCAGCGAATATCTGCTCGTTCCCGGTTATACTTCCGAGGAATGTGTCCCCGATCGTGTCAGCCTCCGGACTCCTCTGGTCAAGTACCGCAAGGGCGTGGAAGAGCCCGCTATTTCTCTGAATGTGCCTCTGACTTCCGCTGTCATGCAGTCCGTTTCCAATGATACCCTGGCCATTGCTCTGGCTAAAGAGGGCGGCATTTCTTTCATCTTCGGTTCTCAGACCATCGAGGATCAGGCTGCTATGGTTGCCAAGGTTAAGGGCTACAAGGCTGGCTTTGTTACCTCTGCTTCCAATCTGACCCCTGATGCAACTTTGAATGATGTTCTGGCCCTGAAGGCCAAGAACGGCTTCTCTACCGTTGCCATTACCGACGACGGCACTGCCCATGGCAAGCTCCTGGGTATCGTTGCCAGCCGTGACTACCGCGTTTCCCGTATGACCGGCGATGAGAAGGTTTCCTCCTTCATGACCCCCCGGGAAAAGCTGGTGGTGGCTCCCGCAGAAACCAGTCTGAAGGAAGCCAACAACATCATCTGGGATAACAAGCTGAACAGCCTGCCCATCGTGGACGAGAACGATCATCTGATGTACTTCGTTTTCCGTAAGGACTATGCCTCCCACAAGGAGCATCCTCTGGAGCTGCTGGACGACAAGAAGCGTTATCTGGTGGGCGCCGGTATCAATACCCGCGACTATGCTACCCGTATCCCCGCTCTGCTGGAGGCCGGTGCTGATGTGCTGGTCATTGACTCCTCCGAGGGCTATACCTGCTGGCAGGAAAAGACCATCAAGTGGGTTCGGGAGACCTATGGCGACACCGTGAAGATCGGTGCCGGCAACGTGGTTGACCGGGATGGCTTCCGCTTCCTGGCTGAGTGCGGTGCGGACTTCGTCAAGGTGGGCATCGGCGGCGGTTCCATCTGCATCACCCGTGAGACCAAGGGCATCGGCCGCGGTCAGGCTACCGCTCTGATCGAGGTTGCAGCTGCCCGTGACGAATACTTCAAGGAGACCGGCATCTATGTGCCCATCTGCTCCGACGGCGGTATCGTCCACGACTACCACATGACCCTGGCTCTGGCCATGGGCGCTGACTTCCTGATGCTGGGCCGTTACTTTGCCCGGTTCGACGAGTCCCCCACCAATAAGGTCATGATCAACGGTGCTTACATGAAGGAATACTGGGGCGAAGGCTCCAACCGTGCCCGGAACTGGCAGCGCTACGACCTGGGCGGCAAGACCAAGCTGAGCTTCGAGGAAGGCGTTGACTCCTACGTCACCTACGCCGGCGCCCTGCATGACAATGTGGAGGCTTCCCTGTACAAGGTCAAGTCCACCATGTGCAATGTCGGTGTCATCAATATCCCCGACCTGCAGCGGGATGCCAAGCTGACTCTGGTTTCTTCCGTCTCCATCGTCGAAGGCGGCGCCCACGATGTCACCCTGCGTTCTACTTCCACTGTTAAGTAAAAGCAAGATCCCTCCGACTTTTGGTCGGAGGGATCCTTTTGTAGGG
Source organism: Oscillospiraceae bacterium (assembly GCA_017939025.1). The sequence goes on along the minus strand of JAGBAI010000052.1, from coordinate 1,115 downwards.
CGGGCATATATGCCCGCCGGGCACCGGAAGCAATTAAGAGGTGAATATATTGTATAATCCCTACGATACGGAAAAATATCCGAAAAGAAAAAATCCAAGGTTAAAAGGGTATGATTATTCCAAAACAAATTATTATTTTGTCACGATTTGTACCCATAATAAGCAATTTCTATTTGGAAAAATCGGGGAAAATACAGAAGAGAAGAAAATTGCAGAAACAGGAATTCTGGAGATTCCGATACATTATCCCGAGGTAAGGATCGAACACTATGCAGTCATGCCAAATCATGTGCATATTTTGTTATATCTTTCCGACGGGAAAAACAGCATGGATCAGATTATTGGCAAATATAAGGCGCATGTAACAAGGCAGATCCATAAAATCCATCCTGATTTGAAAATATGGCAGGATTCCTTCCATGACCATATTATCCGGGATGAAAAGGGCTTCCAAAAAATTTGGCTTTATATCGACAGCAATCCTATGAATTGGGAAAAGGATTGTTTTTATTCAAAATAAAACACAAAATAAACAAATCGTAGGGCGGGCATACATGCCCGCCGGGCAGTAACAATCATTGCACGGCTAGTATAGCGCTCAAAGGTGAGATAGTGCCCGGCGGGGATATATCCCCGCCCTACATAAAAACTCCACAGACTTTGAAAAGTCTGTGGAGTTTTTTAATGATAGGAATTGATATCGAATCGGGCTTAGCCGCCGCAGCGGCATACAGAGCGCAACCGCCGAAGGCGGCTCTTGACGCGGAGGAGACCACCCAATGGTGTTGGATGACAGACCATATAACAGTCACGCCATTACTTGGCGGCGTTGCCGCCCATTTCCTTCAGAGCGTCCTTACGGGAGAAATTGGCGCGGCCCTTCTCGTCGAAGCCCATGAACTTGACCCAGGTCATGTCGCCCAGATTCAGGACGTCCTCGACCTTTTCCACGCGGCGGTTCTCCAGCTTGGAGATATGCACCATGCCGTCATGGCCGGGAGCGATCTCAACGAAGGCACCGATGGGCAGGATGCGCACGACCTTGCCGTAGTACAGCTTGCCGACCTCGGGAACGAAGCAGATGTCGTCCACCATCTTCTTGGCAGCGTAGGCAG
>JAGBAI010000051.1 GCA_017939025.1 Oscillospiraceae bacterium | reverse complement strand
GGCGCGAATGGTGTGGCTTCCTTCAAGGATGTTCCTCCTGGCTCCTATATGGTACGGGAGAAAACGCCTCCGCAGGGTTATCAGCTCAGCACGAAAAGCACGCAAAACGTTACGGTAACCAATGGGCAGACTTCTTCTGCTACCTTTTCCAACAATCTGATCACTGCCAAGATCAAGATTCGAAAGACGGATCAGCTGACCGGTGAACCGTTGATGGGAGTTGTCTTTACCATCACACGGCTTTCTGCTCCTGCATCTGCTGGCGGCGCAGGTGTGGGTGATACTTTCACCATCACGACGGATGCAAGCGGCGTTGCAGAAACCGGCTGGCTGGACTGGGGCAAGTATCAGGTGGAGGAGACCAGTGTTCCTGATGGATATGTGAACAACCATTTTTCCACCACTATCGAGGCCTATGCTAATGGACAGACCTATGTGATTGATGTGGAAAATGAACCGGAAAAGGGCTGGATTCAGCTGACCAAGAAAAGCAGCTTGGATAGCCATCCTATCGCCGGGGTTGAGTTCCAGATCTATTACAACGACGAATACGGATCGGGGCTGGCTGGCACCATGACCACCAATGAACAGGGCGTTGCCAAGTCTCCCGCCCTGCGTAAAGGCAGTTATCTGGTGAAGGAAGCAGGTGAACCCACCGGCTATGTTTATGATCTGGTGGAGATGAATGCTACTGTCGTTTCCGAGCAGACCACGAAGCTGCACGCAACCAATCAGCCCATCCAAGGGAAGATCCAGATCGTCAAGAAGGATCAGCTGACCGGCGAGCTTTTGGCAGGCGCAGAGTTCACCATCACCCGCCTGTCGGGTCTTCCGTCTCACAACGGCGAGGCAGATGGCGAGATCGTTGCGGTGATCACAACAGATGCAAACGGTGTTGCAGTTTCACCCTTGCTGACCTATGGCACTTACAAGGTTGAAGAAACCCTTGTACCCGAGCACTTTGTTGATAACCAATTCTCTACTGAGGTAGCAATCACTGCCGATAATCTTCAAACCTACGAAATTGCGGTTGAGAATGAACCCACCAAGGGCTGGATTCAGATCACCAAGACTGACCGTGTAAATGGGAATCCCATCAATGGTGTTGTCTTTGAGGTTTACTACAATGATGAATTTGGCAGTGGTCTGGCAACCACCATGACCACGGATGAAAACGGCGTTGCTGTTTCTGAACCGTTGCGAAAGGGCAAGTATCTGATCAAAGAAAAAGGTGCAACTGCCGGGTATGTCTTTGAGGAAGTCCAGCTGGATGCCACGGTCAGGTCGGATGAAACCACAGAATTGGCGATAACCAATCAGCCTGTACTGGTCAGGTTGAAGCTGTACAAACGTGATGCAGATGAATACAGCGGTGACCTTGCCAGTGCGCCTACTGTGCGTGGTGATGGCATTCTGACCGGTGCAGAGTTTCAGGTGCTGGCAGCTGCCAACATCTGCGACCGGCAGGGAAATGTGATTCATGAAAAAGGGGATGTGGTCATCGCCTCTCTGGTGACTGCCGGAGATAGTGCCTCCGTTACGACCGGTGATCTCTGGCCCGGTAAGTACAAGATCGTGGAGCTTACGCCGCCTGTCGGCTATCGCCCCAGTACTGCTTCGGTCATTGTGGATGCACGAAGCGCCGCAGAACAGTCTGCAGAAGCTGTGATCACCTATGAGGGTGTTGTCGAAAATGAAATCCTGTATGGTGCCCGTGCCATCGTGAAGATTCTTGGCGATCAAACTGACGAATCTGATCCTACGAAGGCTGAGACCCCGGAGCAGGGTGCAGAGTTTCAGGTTTATCTGAAAAAGGCAGGCTCCTATGAAAACGCCCGCCCCTTTGAGCGGGATATTCTCAAGACGGACAAACACGGCTATGCCAAAACCAAATCCTTGCCTTATGGTATCTATGTTCTGGAACAGACGAAGGGCATGGAGGGATATGAGATCAAAGGCCCGATCACCTTTGAGATTGACGGCACGGAAAGCCTGGTCAATCCGCCTCCGCTGACCCTGAACGATAGACCCATTCTGTATCGGCTTCGTTTTATCAAAACGGATGCAGAAACCGGAAATATTGTTCAGGTAAGCAACACCTCCTTCAAACTGAAGGATGCGGATGGTCAGTATGTGACCCAGAAGGTGTACTATCCCAAGGAAATGGAGATTGATACCTTTACGACTGATGAAACCGGAACAGTGACGCTGCCTGAAACCGTCACGTGGGGCTACTATACCATTGAGGAAATCAAAGCCCCTGAAGGCTATCTGATTCGCACAGAGGAACTCCCTGTGTTCGTTGGCAATAGCGGTGATCAGCCCGGTCAGACCTATGAGCTGGATATTGAGATTCCCAACGATCCTGTAAAGGGGCAGGTTGTATTGGAGAAGAAGGGCTTGCAGCTTACTGGTTTCCGCTTGGAGAAGGATGCCTACGGTAATGAAGTTCATACGCCGGTTTATGAAGAACGGTATCTGGAAGGTGCTGTCTTTGAAATCCGGGCTGCCCAGCAGATCATCGGTAAGGATGGAACCCTCTGGTATGAGGCAGGACAGGTTGTGGATACCATTACCACCACAGCCGATGGCATGGATACCTCCAAGGTCTTGCCTCTTGGCGTGTATGAAGTTGTAGAGGTTTCTGCACCCTCCGGCTACTCCTTCGATTCTTCCCCCGTGACGGTGGAACTGGAATATGCCGATGATCAGACGCCTATGGTGCAGTTCCATCTTCCTCTGAGCAATGCATACATGCCGGCAGAGATTACGCTCATCAAAGAAAAAGAGGCCATTCAGACCACTGAGAACAGCGATCTGCTGACACCGTCCATTACCCGTGTTCCCGGCGAGGGTTTCGTGTTCGGCCTGTATACCGATATGGATATTGCTTACCCCGGCGAAACGCTGATGGCAGACACGCTGGTTGCTACCGCAGCGACTGATGCAAATGGTGTATTAACCATTACGGGTCACTTCCCTCATGGAGAATACTATCTGAAAGAGCTGTCTGCCCCAGCAGGCTGGCAGATGAGCAGCGATAAGATCTTCATCACTCTTTCGCCTGATCTGCAGGCAGAAAGCGCACCTACTCTGCGCTACAGCCACGATGCACCTGTTCTGAATAAGCTGATCTATGGCACCATCACCCTGACCAAAACGGATATTACCGGCGAAGAAACCCTTCCCGGCGCGGTGATCGAGATCAGCGACAAAAGCGGAACAGTCATCTACAGAGAATGTACCGATGAGAATGGCCAAATCGCAGATATTCCTGTTACTCCCGGTGAGTACATCTTCCGTGAGGTCTGTGCTCCTGAGGGATATGCGTTGAGCGAAGCCGTCATGGGCTTTACCGTCGATGAGAACGGCAACGTAACAGGCGATACGGTGATCCGTGATGACTACAGCCGGTTCACCATCCGTAAGCAGGATGAAAACCAGAATCCTTTGATGGGGGTGGAGTTCAGTCTGCTCTGTGAAGATGGTTCTACTCTGATGACAGCCCAAACCAACCAGCAGGGTATTGCCACTTTCGAGAAGGTTCCTTTTGGCAGCTACCGCATTGTGGAAACCAGACCGCTGGCTGGGTACTACGCTACCGATGTTGCCGTAGAAGTCACTGTGGATGGAACCTTTATCAACTCAGATGAGCCGCTTGCCACCATTACCAACATTCCCAACAAAGTGGTGATTCTGAAAGTGGATCAAGCTGGCAATCCGCTGGCTGGAGCAGAGTTTGCTCTGGTTGATGCCTTTGGAGAAACCTTCGCCACGGCTGTTTCTGACGATGAGGGCAAAGTGTGCTTCACCAAGATTCCGTATGGTAGCTATACCATCGTGGAGACAAAAGCTCCGGAGGGTTATCTGCTCAGCAAGGAAGAGATCCCTGTGAAGATTGATGCGTCCTACACCGGCGGTGATGAACCTGTGGCAACGATGGTCAACCACCTGAAGCAGATCAAGTACATCAAAGTGGACACCTCTGGCAACTTCCTGCCCGGAGTAGAATTCAGCCTGATCAACGGCGCAACCAATGAGGTTGTGGAAGTGGTAACCAGCAACGAGCAGGGCGAGTTCATCTTCACCAAGTTCGATTACGGCGGTTGGATCATCCGTGAAACGGAAGCACCGGAAGGCTATAGCCCAATGGAGGATATCTACCTTCAGGTGGACGAGAATTGGACGGAACCGGAGCCTATCACGCTTGTCAATATCCCCAACACTTACATGTTCTTCAAGTCCGACAACAGAAAGAATCCGCTGGCGGGCGTGATGTTCTCTGTAGAGGATGAACTGGGGAACAAGGTACAGGAGGTTATATCCGGTGAAGATGGCGTGGTGTATGTCTACGGCCTCACTCCCGGTCGCTATACCATCCGGGAACTGGAACCCTTGGAGGGCTATTCCCGCACCGATGACACCATTGAGGTGGTGATTGATGAGAACTACACTGTTCCCGAGAAGCTGAAACGGCTGGTCAATTATCCCACCATTGCCACCGGTGTGGAGATATCCCCCAATGCGCTGACGTGGATTGGTGTGAGCCTGCTGGTTGTCGGTTTCGTGATTTTTCTTTTGGCGAATCGCAAGGGCAGACATAGGAAATGATGCGGTCATCAGTCACATAAACACCCTTCAAATTTATGGAGGGTGTTTTCTCTTGCCTAAATGAAAGGAGGGATTAATTTGCAGGAGGATATTGAAAACAGAACCGTTACTCTGATGGTAAACAGCGGCAAGTTCACCGGCAGAACACTTCTGGCTGCAATCCGGAAGTTTCTTGCCCACATGAAGAACCATTCGCCTCCCAACAGGGAGGTCACGCATCATGGCAAGCAGACGGTCAAGCAGCTGCTTCAGAAGGATCAGGGTGTTACCAGCGTGGAACTGACCGACCCGCACATTCGGGACTTTGATCGCATCGCCCGTAAGTATGGCGTGGACTACGCCGTTAAGCGGATGAAGGACGAGCCGAATAAGTACCTGATTTTCTTCAAGGGCAGGGATGAGGATGCCATCACCGCTGCCATGACAGAGTACGCCAGTAGGCAACTGCACCGCGAGGAGCGTCCCTCGGTGCTGAAACTGCTGAATAAGCTCAGGAACATGGTCGCAAGCCGTAATCCCGTTCGGAACAAGGACAAGGAGTTGAGCAGATGAACCTGAAAAAGATCGTTTTGCAATGCCTCCCATATGTTGCGATCGGGCTAATAGCAACCAAACTGGGGCAGGGATGGCGACTGGCAGAGGGCATCAACGCAGCTGAAAAGGCGATGAACCTGATGAATGGCATCGGGATGGCATTTCGGTCGCTTCTGCCCAGTTTCCATCCGATGGACTTGTGCATCGGCTTGCTCAGCGGCGGTTTGTTGCGGCTTGCTGTTTATGTGAAAGGGTTGAACGCCAAGAAGTATCGCAAGGGGATGGAGTACGGCTCAGCCCGCTGTGGTGCATAATCTTAAGTGTAGGAAACATATTTATTGACACAGGAGGATATGCACATGAATGAATACAGCAAAATTACCGCCCTTTACTCCCGCCTTTCCGTAGGGGACGAGGACAGGGACGGCGGCGAGAGCAACAGCATTGTCAACCAAAAGGCATTTTTAGAGAACTATGCCCGGCAGCAGCGGCTGACCAATATCCGGCACTACATCGACGACGACGAAAGCGGCAGATTTTTTGACCGTTCCGCATACTCCCGCATGATGGAAGATGTGGAAAGCGGCAAGGTAAGCGTCTGCATTATGAAAGACCTCACCCGTTGGGGGCGTGACTATCTCCAAGTCGGCAACGCTATGGAGATTTTCAGACGGAACAATGTGCGCTTTATCGCGGTCAACAATGGCATAGACAGCGAGAAGCCCGACACATTGGAGTTTGCGCCCTTTATCAATATCATGTCGGAGTGGTACGCAAAGGACATCAGCAAGAAAGTCAAGACAGGCATTAAGACCAAGGGCATGAGTGGGAAACCGATTGCCACCGAAGCCCCCTACGGATATATCAAAGACCCGGACAACAAGGACTTTTGGATAATCGACGAGGAAGCCGCCAAGATTGTGCGCCTTATCTTCCGTCTGTTCATCGGCGGGAAGAACAGAAACCAAATCGCCGTATATCTGACGCAGGAGCAAATCCCAACGCCCACTTTCTACATGAAAGACCGGGGACGCGGAACAGCGAAAAGCAAGCCTCTGAACGAGGAAAACCGCTACAAGTGGAACAAGGCGACCTTGACCCGTATCCTCACAAGGCAGGAGTATTGCGGCGATGTTGTCAATTTCAAGACCACAAAGCATTTCCGGGACAAGCGCAACCACTATGTAGACAGAAGCGAGTGGCAGATAACCGAGAATGTGCATGAGGCGATTATCGACCGCGCCGACTTTGAAACGGTACAGCGGATTTTGGAAACCGCACCCATAAAACGCCCCAATGGGGACGGGGAAATACACCCTCTGTCGGGCTTGCTTTTCTGTAAGGACTGCGGTGCAAAAATGCACATCCGCATAGACTACCGCAACGGCGGCAAGCGTCATGTCGCCTATTGCAGCGAGTACCACAAGGGCAAAGCCAAAAACCCCAAGTGCAGCTCCCCGCACATCATGGACGCTGATTTACTCATGCAGACCGTCGCGGACGCGCTGAAAAAAATCGCGGACTACTCTATCAGCAACCGGGCAGATTTTGAAGCGTTAGTGAAAAAGAGCCTTTCCATGCAGCAGACCGACAGGACGAAGAAACAGCAGAAGCGCATCCCGCAAATCACGACCCGCCTTGAACAGATCGACAGGGTGCTGAACAAGCTGTATGAGGACAACGCCCTGGGCGCAATCCCGCAAGACCGCTATGAGCAGATGTCGCAGAAGTATTCAGAGGAATACTACACGCTAAAAGCGGAGCTTGCGGCACTCAAAGAACAGCTATCCGCTTTTGAGAACGCCGAGGGACGGGCGCAGCGGTTTGTGAGGCTGACGGAACGCTACGCCGCCTTTACAGAGCTTACCCCCGCTATTCTCAACGAGTTTATCAGCCGGATTGAAGTGCATGAGCGCGACCAAAAGAGGGCGAGATACGCCATTCAGCACATCGGGATATACTTTACCCATATCGGCAGGTTTGAAAACGAAGTGACGCAGCTTGCCGAGCCGACAGAGCAGGAAATCCGGCAGAGGCGGGAGGAAATCGAGGAAGCGAAAAAGGAAAAGAGCCGCGCCTACCACCGCGAGTATTCAAAGGAGTACCGGGCAAGAAACCTTGAAAAGCAGCGGGAGTATGACCGTATCAAGGCGCGGGAATACCGGGCAAGGAAAAAGGCACAAGCCGCCGCGCCCGTAGCGTAAAACAGAATAACCGACAGCAGAGAGGGATTTTCCGATTGCGGGAAATCCCTTTTTCACGCCCAAGAAAGGAGTGACCCAATGGCAGAAAAGAAAGGAACGCCCGACGGTATCATCACGACGCAGAGGGACGGGCAGACCGTTGTGGCGGAGTTGTTTTTCAACCCCAGCAGCACAGAAACATTCCGCGACAAGCTGCTCAAAGTAATACTTGCCGACAGTTCGGCGGCTGACGGTCAAGAGCCGGAAAAACTGGATATTTGCGATTTTTGAACGCTTCGGACGAGGAATGTATCGCCGGAGCGTTTTCTATTGCAAAATCGCCGTTTTCCCCAAGCCAAGAGCCGGAGAAAACACCCGAAAAATGCCCCTCTTGCGTGACGGGCGCATTTTCAGAGCAAAAATCGAACAGGAGGACACCGAGCCATGAAAACAGGGCTGACAAAGCAGGAAAAGACCACCGATATTTGGTTTGACGAGAAAGACCCGACTATCTATATCCGCACCCACAACACCGACCTCAAAAACAGGCTGAAAGCGTACAGCCGCCGCTGCCCCTCTGTCTGCAAGCTGACCGACGAGGACAAAGAAACGGGCTGCATGGAATTTGAGATTGCAAAAGGCCGCTTCTCTTTCCGTCTGACCGCCCCATACAGCGAGGAACGCCGGAAAGCCGCAAGCGAAGCGGCAAAGCAAAATAGTGTGAATAAGCTGTAACTTTTTCATGTACTTGCTACAACCTATTGACAAGAAGCGGCTTTATGAGTATAATTAACCTAAAGGTTAAATGATTGGTGGTGATGTGTTGGGGCTTCAAAATACAATGAGGTCTTTAGCTGACCCTACTCGGAGAACAATTCTTAACCTGTTGAAGAAAGGGCGGCTATCAGCCGGAGAAATAGCAGAGCATTTTAACATTAGTTTACCGGCAATTTCAAAACACTTATCTATTTTGAAAGAAGCTGACCTTATTCGTGACCAACGAGAAGGCAAGTATATTTTCTATGAGCTTAACGCCTCGGTTCTTGATGAAGCCCTGCTATGGCTCACAGATTTAAGAGGAGGAGAATGATGAAGAAGTTATATGCGCTCTGTTACGGAGTTATCTTGTTGTGTATTGTCGGTACGGCAATACTCCTTATATTTACGCCGGATACCATACCAGCCCACTACAATTTTGCCGGCGAGGTTGACCGTTTTGGAAGCAAGTACGAAAATCTAATTTTCCCTCTGTTTGCCATCATAATGGGCGCATTTTTCATTCTGTTTGCAAAACTACAGCGCAAAAATGGCTTAGCTGTAAACGAGAAAATCCTTCTCTATACCGGGATATGTACCCTGCTTTTCTTTACGGCACTCGGTTTCTATTTCATGCTTAAAGCTATCAGATATGACCCCGACGCAACCGCCACAGTCAGTATAGATGTAATGAAGTTTACCGGTATTGCAATCGGTATATTGCTCATCGTACTCGGAAATATCATGCCTAAAATGCGGCGAAATGCGATGTTTGGTTTGCGGACTAAGTGGAGTATGGCAAACGATAGTGTATGGCAAAAAAGTCAGCGTTTCGGAGGGATTGCTTCGGTACTGTGTGGACTTGCAATGATAGTTATTTCTGCTTTTGTGCCGGGTGTTTGGAATTTGCTTGTGATGACTGTTGTAATCATTGTTTGGTTAATCCTGTGCATGATTGCGTCCTATCGCTACTACAAGACAGACAACACCCCATAAACTGAATATCTGACCCACAGGGCGACTATTTCAAACCGAAGTAGCCGCCCTTTTTTTGTGCCTACGGGCAGAAAGGAGCGACCATGACGAAGAAGAAAATGCCGCAGACCATCGAGGAATGTAACGCCGAAATGGAGCGCACACAGCAAAAAATCCGGCAGTATGAGAACAGGAACAAAATGCTTGACCGCAAACTTGCCCTTGAAAAACGCAAGGAGCGCAACCACCGTCTTTGCTTACGGGGCGGCTATATGGAGAGTATCACGCCGGAGCTGATCGACATGACCGACGAGGAAGCAAAAGCCTTTCTCCGGCTTATCCTGCACACCGAGGAAGCGAGGGAGTTTTTGAGAAAACGAGCCGAGGGAACGACTACGGAAAAAGACCCTTGAACACAAGGGCGCACTTATACACCCTAAAGGGCGTGTGCGCTCTGCCGAGGGCTTTTCTCTCCACACAGGACACAGCCCCGCGCTCCGAGATTGGCGGCGTTGCCGCACAGGGAAACCTACAGTTTCCCTGCGGCAGCTTGCGCTGCCTACCCTTTTGTGTACTTGCGGAAAGCGAACACCTTGCTACGCAAGCTATTCACTTTCCACAAGTCTGAATATCCTATCCGGGAGGTGGTACTATCGCAATCTACCATTGCAGCATTAAGATTGTCAGCCGGGGGAAAGGCAAATCTGCCGTAGCCGCAGCAGCCTACCGCGCCGGGGAAAAGCTGACAAACGAGTGGGACGGACTGACCCACGACTATACAAGAAAAGGCGGCGTTATCCATTCTGAAATCATGCTGCCGACCCACGCCCCGCCCTCTTTCTCTGACCGTTCAACCCTATGGAACAGCGTAGAGGAAGCGGAGAAATCGAATAACGCGCAGCTTGCGCGGGAGGTTGAAATCGCCCTGCCCGTCGAGCTATCGAGAGAGGAACAGACCCGCCTTGTGCGGGAGTATTGTTCCTCTCAATTTGTTTCCAAAGGTATGTGCGCCGACTTCAATATCCACGACACAGGCGGCGGCAACCCCCACGCCCATATCCTCTTGACTATGCGCCCGATGGACGAGCGCGGCAAGTGGCTACCGAAATCCAAAAAAGAATATGTCCTTGACGAGAACGGGGAGCGCGTGAAGCTGCCAAGCGGCAGATACAAGACCCGCAAGGTTGACCTTGTGGACTGGAACAGCCAAGAGAACGCCGAGCTATGGCGCAAGGCATGGGCTGACCTTGCCAACGAGTTTTTGGAGAGGAACAACAGCCCGGAGCGTATCGACCACCGCAGCTTTGAACGGCAAGGGATAGACCAAATCCCCACCGTCCATGTTGGCGTATCGGCAACGCAGATGGAGAAGAAAGGCATACCCACCGAGCGCGGGGAGCTTAACCGAAACATCAAAGCGGCTAACCGTATCATGCGGGAGATCCGTCAGCATATCGCTTCCCTCAAAGATTGGCTTGTGGAGCTATTCAACGCCAAAAAGCAACTACAAGCCGAGCCGCAGCAGCCCAAATCCCCCGACCTTGCTACCCTGCTTTTCAAGTACATGGATATTCAGAAAGAGCGAGACCGGAAGTATTCGCAAAGTTGGCAGAGGCAGCACACCGCCGACGAGCTAAAGGCGATAGCAAAAGCGGTCAATCTTCTCTCCGCAAAAGGTATCTCCGACCTTGACGGACTTGACGCTGCCCTTTCCTCTGTCAGTAAAAGTGCTGATACTATCCGCGCCGGAATGGTGCAGAAAGAGAAGCGTATCAAGCAACTTGAAAAGCTCATTGAGTACGCGCAGAGCTACCAACGCCACAAGCCTATCCATGACGAGTTCAAACAGATACGATGGAAAGGCAAGCAGGAGAAATATGGCGAGGAACACCGCGCCGAGCTTGCCTTGTGGGAAGCGGCTAACCGCTATCTCCGGGCAAATCTGCCGGATATGAAATTGACCGTTAAGGCATGGCAGACCGAGCTTGCGAAGCTGACCGCCGAGGACAAGGGCGAGTATGCCAAGCTGAAAGAACGCCGCGCAGAAGTAGCCGAGCTTCAGAAGATACGCCGCTATGTCGATGTGGCCTTGAAAGCTGACGCGCCGGAGCAGACCCGCACCAAGAAACACGAACAGGAACGATGATTAAGGAGGATTTTTGACAATGAAAAAATATGACTGGAAGCATGAGTACAACCCTATCCGCAGGACAGCGAAGCGGATTTTAAGCGGCGACCCCTTATCCAACGGGAGGCCGCTTTCCGACCTTATCGAGCTTGACGGGCGCACCCGCAAAGAGCTTGAATTTGAAACGACCTTGACCGACAGGCAGATTGAAATGCTGCAAGAGTTAGGGTATCTCCCCACCGTCAGCAGACGCTACGGCGGCGAGTGTGCGCCCTGCCCCTATACCCTTGACGAGCGAGAGCATGGCGTTTGTAAACGCTGCCCCAACTTGAAGTAAAGGAGGACGAGCCATGTATTACACACAGGAGCAGATAGACCGGGCAAATCAGACCGACCTTGTATCATTTCTGAAATCGCAGGGCGAGGACTTGACCCGCGCCGGGAATGAATACCGATGGAAGCGACACGACAGCTTGACGGTCAGAGGAAACAAGTGGTATCGGCACAGCCAAAGCAAAGGCGGCGGCCCGGTTGATTTTGTCATGGAGTTTTACGGCAAAACCTTTACCGAGGCCATACAGCTTTTGACGGGAGAACAGGGCGAGGGCAAGCCGGGGCAGCCATGCCCCGCGCCCCTCTCCGATTTCCGTTTGCCGGAGCGCAGCCCCACCGCCGACACCGTAAAGAGATACCTTGTTGACACCCGCCGCATTGATGAAGATGTGGCGGGCTTTTTCATTTCCGGCGGCGATATTTACGAGGAAGCCGCCCACCGCAACGCCGTATTTGTCGGGCGGGACGAGGGCGGCATACCGAGGTACGCCCACCAAAAAGGCACAGCCGGGAGCTTCCGGCTTGATGTGAAAGGCAGCGACAAGGCTTTTAACTTCTGCTACCGGGGCGAGGGCGAAAAGCTCTTTGTCTTTGAAGCGCCGATTGACCTACTTTCCTTTCTCTGCCTGTTCAAGAAGAATTGGCAGAAACAGAGCTACCTATCGTTGGGAGGCGTCGGGGAACGCGCCCTATTGCGTTTCCTCTCTGACCGTCCGAATGTCAAGACCGTCTATCTCTGCCTTGACAGCGACGAGGCCGGGAACGCCGCCACAGACCGCCTTGCAAAGCTCACGCCGGAGGGCTTGACCGTCCACCGCCTTGTGCCGCTGTTCAAAGACTGGAACGAGGTTTTACAGCGCAGGGCAGAAATCACAGACGGGAAATATTTGCGGGAAGCTGTCTATGGCTTGCGTGAGCCGCCGCAGGAGGAAACGGTTGAGATTATCCGCATGAGCGAGGTTGATACACAGACCGTTGAATGGTTATGGGAGCCTTATATCCCCTTTGGGAAAGTTACCATTGTGCAGGGCAACCCCGGCGAGGGAAAGACCACCCTTGCATTACGGCTTTGCGCCGCTTGCACCAACCGGCGCAGCTTCCCCGGCATGACCGAGCATGAGCCTTTTAATGTTATCTATCAGACCGCCGAGGACGGTTTGGGCGACACCGTAAAGCCCCGCCTTATGGAAGCGGAGGCCGACCTTGACCGGGTACTTGTGATTGACGAGGCGAAGCAGGGACTTTCCCTCTCCGATGGGCGCATAGAGGCTGCTATCCGGCAGAACGGGGCGCGGCTGATTATCCTTGACCCCATACAGGCGTATGTGGGCGAAAAAACCGACATGAACAAGGCAAACGAGATACGCCCCATCTTTCGCCGCCTTGCGGAGATTGCCGAGCGTACCGGGTGCGCCGTTATCCTTATCGGACACCTGAACAAAGCAGCCGGAGGACAGAGCGCATACCGGGGATTAGGCTCAATCGACTTCCGAGCAGCCGCCCGTAGCGTGCTGCTGATCGGGCGCGTGAAGCGTGAGCCGAATGTGCGCGTCGTTATCCATGACAAATCCTCTCTTGCGCCGGAGGGGAAGCCCGTCGCCTTTTGCCTTGACCCGGAGCGCGGTTTTGAGTGGATAGGCGAATATGACATTACCGCCGACGAACTTCTGTCCGGCGCGGGAGGTAACACCGCCACCAAGACCGAGCAAGCGGAAAGGCTGATACTGGATTTACTTGCAGACGGGACAGAGCTTGCAAGCGAGGACATTGACCGAGCCGCAGCGGAGGCGGGTATTTCAGCCCGTACCGTCCGGGCAGCCAAGAGAAACCTTGACGGGCGCATTACCTCAAAGCGCATTGGCGCGGCATGGTATCACGCCCTCAAAAAGTGAAGTGGCAAAATCCAAGTGGCAAAACCCAGACCCCTTGCCACTTCGCCACTTCGCCACTTCAACCCCCTTTTGCGTCAATAACTCAAAAAAACACTTGACAAAACGCTTCATGGGGAACAGCAGAAGATATCAAACCCTTCATCGACCCTGTCTTTGATCAGAATGTGATTCTGACCCAGACAGAACGCCTGATGATGAGCAACCGTCCGAAGAATCCGGCTCATGCACGCAATAAAAATGTGCTGGTGATCGGAGGCTCCGGCAGCGGTAAAACCCGTTTCTTTGTTAAGCCCAATCTTCTGCAATGCCATTCCAGTTATGTGGTTACGGATCCCAAAGGGTCACTATAATAAGGATAGAAAGGTCGTGAAAATACAAAACAGGAGGTTACACACATGAGGAAGCAGGAGCAAAAGGGTAAAATCACAGCATTGTACGAAAGGTTATCTCACGACGATGGGCGGTCTGACGAGAG
>JAGBAI010000006.1 GCA_017939025.1 Oscillospiraceae bacterium | reverse complement strand
TCGACCAAAATGGGACGATCCTTAAAAACGATACCCAAAATGACCAGCAGAACGACCACTACCGCGCATGCTACGCCATACGCGATCTTTGTGCTCTTCTTTTCCATTATGAGATTTACCTCCTCAATTTATATGGTCTGTTTATTTTATATGTTCTTAACAGAATTGTCAATCTCTTCACAGACTTTTCTTGGTTTTTGACAAAATTTTGTCATGTTCTTTGGCTTTTCCCACAGACCAAACAACTTTTTTCGAGGAGGCCGTAGCTATGCCCCTTTCAAGAACAAAAAATTGGAGCCCGAGGGCTCCAATTTTTTTGCTTTATTTTGTTGGTTCAACCAACCTTCTCTTAGAAGAAGGAATCGATCTGACCCCAGAGGATGAGGAGCATGCACAGAGGCGTGATGATCTTCACGCAGATCTTGAAGAAACCGAAGGACTTCATCTTGTTGCCCTCCTGCTCGCACTCCTCCTTCACCAGATCGGGACCGACCTCCCAACCCAGCATCAGGGACATCAGCAGTGCGCCCAGAGGCATCATGATACCTTCAGACAGCATGTCGAAGAAGTCCAGCCAGTCAGCAGCCCAAGCGCCTGCGTTCTCCAGACCCAGCAGAGCTGCGGGGTGGATGCCGGCACCACCCAGACGGTCAGCGCAGACCAGGATGCAGCCGATAGCCACGAAGCAGGCAGCAACCAGGGTGTACTTCTTACGCTTGTCGCCCTTGCCCTTCTCAGCAGCCTTGTCAACGAAGTGAGCAACGATGACTTCCAGCAGGGAGATGGAGGAGGAGATAGCGGCGAAGACCACCAGGACATAGAACAGGATGCCGAACACGGGGCCGATAGCGCCCATGGCGTTAAACACGTTCTGCATGGTGACGAACAGCAGGGAGGGGCCGCCCAGAGCGCCGGTGGGATCCAGAGCGAAACGAGCGGGGATAACGCACAGACCGGCCATCAGAGCAACCAGGGTGTCCAGAACGACGATCATGATAGCGTTCTTCTCCAGGTTCTGCTTCTTATCCAGATAAGAACCGTAGGTGATCATAGCGCCCATACCGAGGGACAGGGAGAAGAACATCTGACCGCCGGCGGTAGAAAGGACACTGAAGAAGCTGGGCTTATCAACGATACCCTGAGCAACGGCCCAACCGGGAACGAACATGTACTTCAGACCATCAATAGCACCGGGCAGGGTGATAGCACGGATGATGCAGATGATCAGAGCCACGAACAGGCAGGGCATACCGATGGCGCAGACCTTCTCGATACCGCCGGCAACGCCGCCCATAACGATCAGCATGGTCAGAGCCACGAAGATAACGCCGAAGATGATGGCTTCCCAGGGGGAGGACATGAAGGCACCGAAGACCTCGCCGCCGGACAGACCGTTGGTACCGAAACCGGCCTTGAACAGGTCGCCCACGTTCAGCACGGCGTACTTGATGCAGTAGCCGCCCAGTGCGCAGTAGAAGAACAGGATGAAGAATGCAGAAGCGATACCCATCCAGCCCATCCAGCTGAACTTCTTGCTGATGATCTTGTAAGCGCCGACAGCGCCCTGACCGGTCTTACGACCGATGGCCAACTCGCCCAGCATGATGATGAAGCCGCAGAAGACAGCCAGCACCAGATAGATCAGCAGGAAGGTGAAACCACCGTTTGCGCCCATCTTGTTGGGGAAGCCCCAAATGTTACCCAGGCCAACGGCGGAGCCAACGGCGGCCATGATAAAGCCGAAATTGGACTTAAAGCCTTTTCTTTCCATAGTTTTCTCTCCTTTTAAAAAAGTGTGTTTCCCGTGATTACAGGAAACGTTAGTAGTGTTGTCCACGGGGAAAAAGCAATAATTTCCCTATGAACACAACTATGGGACCATACAGGAAGTATACAGGATTTGACACCATGACGCAATTGCTAAAATTAACAAAATTTTAGCGTCACTTTTTACTCTTTTAACATTCTGTGAACGAAAGTAAAGGTGATTTTTATGACATCTTTTTCACAATAATGGGGAATGGGAGGAAAGGAAAGAGAAGAACCGTTTCACGGCGGGAAACTATAGACGGCAGCGGGGCGGTTGGAGAAAAATATTCTTGCAATCAGAGGGAAAGTGTGATAAAGTGCCATAGAGGCTGCCTTGTTATGTAAATAACGTACAGTCTCGCGGACAATTGAATAGAGAACAAACCATTATTTCTGTCTCCGCCGAAGAATGAGCGGAGAGAAGGAGAAGAACATGAAAAAAGCAATTTCTCTTTTCCTGTCACTGGTAATG
>JAGBAI010000050.1 GCA_017939025.1 Oscillospiraceae bacterium | reverse complement strand
TAGGGCGCACTTATGCACCGTTCCGGTGCCGTGCGCCCTGCCGGGGCTGTTGCGTACTTCGTCCGCGATGGAGGGCTGCACCCTCCAAACCTCTTGCCTGCCGCACAGAACGAAATACCCGCAAGCGGCTATTCCGTTCCGTGCAGCTTGAAATATACCGCTAAAAGGAGTTGATACCATAGCAATCTTCCATTGTTCCATCAAAATGGTGCAGCGCAGCAAGGGAAAATCCGCCGTTGCTGCCTCCGCTTACCGAAGCGGCACAAAGCTGGTAAATGAGTGGGACGGAATAACCCATGACTACACCCGGAAAGGAGGCATTGTCCAGTCCGAAATCCTGCTGCCCGCTCATGCGCCGCCGGAGTTTCAGGATCGTTCTACCCTCTGGAACAGCGTGGAGCAGGTTGAGAAATCCAGCAACGGCCAACTCGCCAGAGAGATTGAGGTAGCTCTGCCCGTGGAGTTGTCCCGGGATCAGCAGTTGGTACTTGTCCGCTCCTATGTCCAGGACAATTTTGTTTCTGCCGGAATGTGCGCAGATTTTGCTCTGCATGATAAGGGTGACGGAAATCCCCACGCCCATATTCTGCTGACGGTTCGCCCCCTGACTGAAACTGGCGCATGGGGTGCCAAGTGCCGCAAGGTCTACGATCTGGACCAGCGGAGCCAGCGCATCCCGGACGGAAGCGGCGGGTGGAAGAACCACCGGGAGGATACCACCGACTGGAATGATCGTGGCAAGTCTGAGCAATGGCGAAAGGCGTGGGCAGATTATGTAAACAACGCACTGGAAGCCGCAGGCAGGCCGGAGCGCATTGACCACCGCAGCTACAAGCGGCAGGGTGTTGAGAAAATCCCCACCATCCACATGGGTGTGGCTGCTACCCGGATGGAACGCCGTGGGATTCTGACCGACAAGGGCAATGTCAATCGGCAGATTGCCGCCGACAACAAACTGCTCAAGGAAATCAAAGCCCGGATCACCCGGCTCTATAACTGGTCGAAGGAGCAGGCCGCACAGCCCCAGAGTGACCAGCCCACCATAGCACAGTTGTGGCAGATGCAGCAGGAAATGAACCAGCCCACATCCCGCTCCGGCAAGGTGAAGAATTTGCAGGCACAGGCGGCGCTATTTAATCTCCTGAGTGAAAACGGCATCACCACCATGCCGCAGCTCCATGATAAGATTGCGGCCATGAACAGCGATTACTATGACCTCCGTGGAAAAATCGTCACATCGGAACGCCGGATTGCCAAGCTTGAAGAACAGCTCACCATGTGGCAGCAGTATGAACGCTACAAGGCTGTTCGCAGGCAATACGCCAATCTCAAGCCCTCCAAGCGTACCGCTTTCGAGGAAAACCATCATATGGAGCTGGCTCTGTTTGAAGCTGCCGCCCGGTATTTAGAAAATCTGAAATCCTCCGGGGAACCAATCACTCCGAAAAAATGGCAGGCGGAGATAAATGCACTGACCGCCCAGAAAGATTCCCAGTACCGGAATATGCGAGCCATGCGGGAAGAAATCAAATCTGTGGAGCGGCTGCGCAAAGCGGCTGAGCAGCTATCCAAAGCAGAACCGCCAAAGGAGCATGAGCCTGAGCATTGAAAAACCAACCTACAGGTTTCTCACCCATAGGTTGGTATCTCATTTGCCAAACAAATCACTGTGGGTTCCCGTCCGGGCCAGGGTCAGCACCAACACATCGTCCTCAATCCGGTAGACCAGCAGCCAGTCCGGCTGGATGTGACATTCCCGGTGGCCCACCCAATCGCCGGTCAGGGCGTGATCCTTGTTCTTCTCCGGCAGAGTTTCTCCCATTGCAAGAGCTGCGATCACATCTTCCAGCAGCTTGATTTTCAAACCGCGCTTCATTGCCAGCTTGAAATCCTTCTTGAACTGCGTGGTGGGTTTGACGGTCAGCTTTGTCTTTCTCATGCCTTCAGGTCTGCGAACAGCTCATCCAGATCGGTGTAACCCTTCACGGACGGGTCTTTCGCAATCCTTTCCGCTTCCAACATGGCAGCGACTGTTTCCTTATTTGGCTGATTCAGGCTGATTTCAAAGGGAATCCCGCCCTCACGGAGGGACTGGCGCACAAAGATATTGAACGCCGTGGAGAGGTTCATGCCGAGTTCCGCAAACAGCGCGTCGGCCTGCGCCTTCAAATCCGAATCCATGCGGATGCTGATATTGGTAGTAGAGCCAGCCATAAGATCATCTCCCTTCCTGCTGGTATTCTTAGTATATTCCATCTGCACGAAGAAAGCAATACTATGCACGAAAAATTTACAACTTTTTCTTTAGGAGGTTTCAATGGAATATTATGAAAGCAACGCCGCATAGCCCTGTCCCGGTGATGGACTACCAGCAGTTCCGCAAAATGCGGCGGATGGTACATAGCTGCTGCAACTACGATGGCGGCAACTGCCTTGCACTGGACGATGGAGAGGAATGTGTCTGTGTCCAGAGCATTTCCTATTCCCTGCTGTGCAAATGGTTCCGTGCTGCAGTGCTGCCAAAGGACAGGGAGCTGGAAGCAGCCCTGTATCACAGGCTGGCCGCAAAGCGGTGTGCTGTGTGCGGCAGTCTGTTTTTCCCTGGCTCCAATCGGGCGAAATACTGCCCGGACTGCGGTGCTGCCATCAAGCGAATCCAAGCCGCTGAACGCAAACGAAAGCAAAGGGGGAAATGTCACGCTTTAGAGGCTGAAAACCCCTTGTAAATCAAGCACTTTTCCATAAGGGTCAAAGGGGGTGCGGTATTATTGCCTTCTCCCCTCAAAAAACGGTTTCTGACTGCGTACAGAGCGCATAAAAACGAAGGAGTAAATCATGTCCGAGAATCGAAAATACTACTATCTGAAATTGAAGGAGAATTTCTTCACAAGCGAGAAAATGGTGATTTTGGAGAGTATGCAGGATGGACTGCTGTATTCCAATCTGCTGCTGAAGATGTACCTGATGTCCCTCAAATACAACGGTATCCTCATGCTGAATGACCGGCTTCCCCACACGCCCCAGACTATTGCCACTTTCACCCGACACCAGATCGGCACGGTGGAGCGGGCAATCAAGGTTTTCATGGAATTCAGTCTTGTAGAAATCCTGACGGATGGTGCCTTCTACATGACCGACATCCAGCTTCTGATTGGGCAGTCCTCCACGGAGGGAGAGCGAAAAAAGCGGGAGCGGACACGCTTACAGCGGCAAAATCTGCTCCCCTCTGGTGGGGTGGACAAATGTCCACCATATAGCCGGGGGGACATTTGTCCACCAGAGATTAGAGATAAGAGATTAGAGAATAGAGATAAGAGTATAGAGAGTGAAACAGCTCCCAGCGCCCGCGCCTATGGTCAGTATCAGAATGTATTTCTGACTGATGCAGAACTGGCAGAGCTGCAATCCGAGCTGCCCACACTCTGGCAGGCCTATGTTGACCGGCTTTCCCTTTATATGGCTTCCACCGGCAAGCAGTATGCCAGCCACGCAGCCACCATCCGGCGCTGGGCTGCCGAGGATAGCCAAAAGGATGTACCCCAGACCCGGAATCGGGATTATCGTGTTGAGGAGGGAGAAACCGTATGATTGAAATGACATCCGAAGTCCGCAGCTGGATAGAGCAGTATGCCGGAAAGCCGGAACCGAGGGAGGATGAATATGTTGACCCGGCTGACGGACTGCTGCGCTGTAAGAAATGCGGCGGTCTGCGGCAGACCGTGATTCCGAACTTTGGGAAGCCGGGCTATCTCACGCCCCGGTGTATCTGCCCCTGTCAGATGGCAGCGGAACAGCAGCGAAAACAGGAGGACGCCCAATGGGAACGCATGGACAGAACCAAGCACCGAAAAGCACAGGGGCTGCAAGACCGGTATCTGTATGACTACATCTTTGCCAATGACAATGGGCAGAACCCATTGATGGATAAAGCCCGCTCTTATGTTGAGCATTGGAATGAGGCGTATAGAAATAATACCGGCCTGCTGCTATTCGGGGATGTGGGCACGGGAAAATCCTTTTTCGCTGGCTGTATCGCCAACGCCCTGCTTGACAGGGATGTTCCGGTGCTGATGACCAATTTCCCCACCATCCTGAACAAGCTGACAGGGATGTTCAGCGAGGACAGAGGGGAACTCATCGCCAGTCTGGGCACATACGATCTGTTGATACTCGACGATCTGGGGGTCGAGCGCAGTACGGATTATTCAATGGAGCAGATGTTCCATGTAATTGACTGCCGCTACCGCAGCCGCAAGCCCATGATCGTCACCACCAACCTAAAACTGGACGAGATGAAGCATCCTCCCGATCTGGCCCACGCCCGTATTTATGACCGCATTCTGGAACGCTGTGCCCCAATCCTCTTTGCTGGAAAAAATTTCCGGGAGGAAAATGCAGCAGCCACCAGAGCCGCAGCCAAGGAAATCGTCGCACAACCCAGATTATGATATGACATTTTTTCTGAGAAAGGAACGCCTATGAATCATGAAAACACTACCCCAATCGCAACACCTGTCATTCAGCCGAATGATGCCCCCGCAATGGTACGAAAAATCGGAAAGACCACCTACCAGGTGCGGGTACATTTCAGCACCACCAGCCGGGAAACCATGAGCGATAAGATTAAGCGGATGCTTAAAAACGAAGTTTCACAAATGTAAGCCATAAACCTCCCATCTATGGTACAATGGTCTACACGCCCACCAAAGTACCAAGGAGGAAGCTATGCTGTACGAAGAAAAGGAAAAGGCTGAAATTGAACGGGTCTACTCCGTGTTTCAGGATTATATTCGGACAAGCCCATATCTGGAATGGGTTTGGTCAGATAAAGTCGGCTATATTCTGATCGTGATTTCAACAGAAAAGCGATATGTTGAAGAAGGCATCGTGATTCTGAATGCGGAAATGCTTTGTGATCGACTGCTCAGCGAAATCTTTACAGATGTCATGACGCTGACACAGAGTGGTCACGCCTACTATGAGGTTGATCTTCAGGAACGTGCCGAGATAGAACGGCATTGGAACCCCTACATCGACCAACTGCCGGAATATGCAGAGCTGTGTGATAAACAGTTTGAGAAACCATAAGAGCATACATCGGGCGTGCAGTAACGGGCCGGGAATCGTAACAGGTTCCCAGCCCTTCTTTTTTACCCATTTTTTCTGGAAATTTGATTGGCGCGTTGTAAAATGAACCTGCAATAGTAACAATAAAAAATCCATAGTGACGATCCAGTGGTAGAATTAAGTTACCACACAAAAAACTCCAAAAGGATCGAACACTATGGACATTCAGAATTATACTACTGAACATCGCAAAGGGCAACACCTTTTAGCAGAAGAACGCCACGAAATTGAAGTGCGGTTAAAGGACGGCTGGTCTCCTTACCGAATTGCGAAGCATCTGGGCAGAGCATACAACACCATCAAGAATGAAATTGCCCGAGGGACAGTATACCTGTACAACGGCAAGGTGGCTCGATACAAAGCGAAGGCCGGAGAGCAGCAGTACAAAGATAATCGCCAAAACAGCCGTCGCCAGTACAAGCGGTTGGAAGTTTCTTCCTTCATTGACTATGTGGAAGAATGGTTCTCCAAGGGTTGGTCACTGGACGCCAGTGTTGGAAAAGCACTTAAATCCGGAAAGTTCCATCGGGGGCAGATAGTTTGTACCAAAACCCTGTACAACTATGTGGACAACGGGTTGATCGGGATCAAAAACATTGATCTGCCTGAGAAGCTAAAACGCAACACAAAAAAGGAAAAAGTACGAAAACACAGGCGGGTTCTTGGCGACAGCATTGAATTGCGCCCTGAAAGCGTGGAATTGCGGGAGGAATTTGGTCACTGGGAAGTGGACACCGTCTTGGGCAGCAAATATGAGGATGAGCCTTGTACCGTAACGATGACGGAAAGAAAAACTCGTAATTCCATCTGGATAAAGGCCGCTAATCACACGGCTGATGCGGTTCAAGAGGCAATTCAAAGCATCATGGACTACTTTGGAATTAAGGCATCTACCGTTTTCAAGAGTGTTACCAGAGATAATGGATCTGAGTTTGCAAGGCTGGCAGAATTGACATCCCAAGGCACCAGTGTATACTTTACCCATCCGTATTCATCCTGGGAAAAGGGCACAAATGAATGCCACAACAAACTGCTGCGCAGATTCATTCCCAAGGGTGTCAGTATGGCAGGGTACTCGGCGGAAGACATTGCTTACATGGCCGATTGGGCCAATACGCTACCGAGGAAACTCCTGGGCTACCGGACACCGGAGGAGCTGTTTGACGAAGAGCTGGACCGAATCTACGCCATCTGAGCGCCGGCTGCGGTTTGTTCTTCCTCTGGTCGGGGCTTCGCCCCTCCCTCCAGAAGAACAAACCGCCCCCACAAAGATCGTCACTTGTCAAAACTATTGCAACTTGCTATTGCAATTCGCCTGGAAATTTGATTAAAAAGTCCTTGACAATTCGTCTCTGGCAAAACCGCAAAATCTATTCTGATTTCCTGCGGCGCACGGCTGGCTCCCTTCGATATCCAGGAGCTGCGGGATCTGACCGCTTACGATGAGCTGGAACTGGACACCCTGGGCGACCAGAAAACCGCCCTGTTTCTCATCATGTCCGATACGGACGATACGTTCAATTTCCTCATTTCCCTTATCTACACCCAGCTTTTCAATCTCCTGTGTGAAAAAGCAGACGATGTGTACGGCGGCAGACTCCCCGTCCACGTCCGCTGCCTGATCGATGAATGTGCCAACATCGGGCAAATCCCCCGGCTGGAAAAATTGGTCGCCACGATCCGGTCCAGAGAAATCTCTGCGTGTCTGGTTTTGCAGGCCCAGTCCCAGCTCAAAGCAATCTACAAGGACAATGCCGATACCATCATCGGCAACATGGATACTTCCATCTTCCTGGGCGGCAAAGAACCGACCACCCTGAAGGAATTAGCCAATGCCCTTGGGAGAGAAACCATTGACACCTACAACACCGGAGAGAGCCGGGGCCGGGAAACTTCCCACAGCCTTAACTACCAGAAGCTGGGCAAGGACCTTATGAGCCAGGACGAGCTGGCCGTTATGGACGGCGGCAAGTGTATATTGCAGCTTCGTGGTGTCAGACCATTCCTGTCGAACAAATATGACATCACCAAGCATCCCAACTACAAGTACACATCCGACTATGACAAGAAAAACGAACTGAGCATAGATCGTTTTCTGTCCACACACCTCAAGCTGAAACCGGACGATGCTTTCGAGGTATACACCGTTTCCCAGTCCGGTGATCCCGCCGCATAAGGCGGATTCCACTGCTTTTCAGAGAGGCGTGGAGAATGTACCTTCAAAAATTCTTTTGGAGGTATATATTTATGGCATTTTTCAACGCAGCAGTTGGCGTTCTTCAGACTCTGGTGGTTGCACTGGGCGCAGGTCTTGGTATCTGGGGTGCAATCAATCTTCTGGAAGGCTACGGCAACGACAACCCTGGTGCAAAGTCCCAGGGCATGAAGCAGCTCATGGCTGGCGGCGGTGTGGCCCTCATCGGCATTACTCTGGTTCCCCTGCTGTCCGGTCTGTTTGGCTAATCTAACCCAAGGGCACCTGTCATTTTGGCAGGTGCCTTTCAAAATCTACAGGAAAGGATTTTTCTATGACTAAACGCTTACGGGGATTTATTTCGTTTCTGTTGGTGTTGGTTCTGTGCTTCGGCATGATCCCTAACGTATCTGCCGCTGAAATTGGTGCAACGGAAAGCATCACTGAAACAGAAGCCAC
>JAGBAI010000049.1 GCA_017939025.1 Oscillospiraceae bacterium | reverse complement strand
GCATCCGGTGGATGCGGACATTGTCATCGGTGTTCCGGATTCCGGACTGGATGCTGCCCTGGGATATTCCCAGGAATCCGGGATTCCCTACGGTATGGGACTCATCAAAAACAAATACATAGGGCGTACCTTCATTTCTCCCGGTCAGGATCACCGGGTGGATCAGGTGAAGATCAAATTAAGCCCTGTAGAAAGTGTGGTCAGGGGAAAGCGTGTCGTTTTGATTGATGATTCCATCGTTCGCGGCACCACCTCCGCCAGAATCGTCACACTGCTAAAAAATGCAGGTGCAAAGCAGATCCATATGCGTATCTCCGCTCCTCCTTTTCTGTATCCGTGCTACTATGGCACCGATATTGATTCTCAGGATCACCTGATCGCCTGTCATCACAGCGTGGAAGAAATTGCCAAAATCATTGGTGTGGATTCTCTGGGATATCTTCCCCTGGAAAATCTGGAAAACCTCTGCGGAAATACAGCCTATTGCAGTGCCTGCTTCTCCGGACGGTATCCTACGGAAATCCCCAAAGATACCAGAAAAGATCAGTTCGAGCAGAAGCTCTCCCTGGTGAAAGGCAGGAAACAGTTATGATTCGGGAGTATGATAAAAAGATCATCCTGGAAGATGGAGCCGAATTCTATGGATTCGGTTTCGGTGACGATTCTGAAAAAATCGTTGAAGTGGTTTTCAACACTTCCATGGTGGGTTATCAGGAGATCCTTTCGGATCCTTCCTACACCGGGCAGGCCGTTGTTATGACCTATCCGCTGATCGGCAACTATGGCATCTGTACTGACGACTATGAAACGAAAGTGCCGACTATCAGCGCTTTGATCGTCCGGGAATACAATGAACAGCCTTCCAATTTCCGGGCGGAAGAAACCTTGGAACAGGTTATGCAGCGCCATGGGATCGCAGGAATTGCCGGGGTGGATACACGCCGTCTGGCACGGCATATCCGCGACAAAGGAACCTGCAAAGGACTGATCACACAAGGTTCCACCCCCAATCTGGCAGGCCTCGCCCGACTGCACAGCACGCTCCTCCCCACAAATCAGGTACAGCAGGTCAGCACGAAAACGAGCTGGGTTTCCCCTGCAGAAAAACCAAAATATCATGTCGTGGCTGTAGATTGCGGGATCAAGCACAATATTATCCGCAGTCTGAATCAAAGAAATTGTGATGTGACCATCGTTCCATGGGACACAACAGCAGAAAACGTAGAGCAGCTGCATCCGGACGGGATTTTTCTTTCCAATGGCCCGGGAAATCCGGAGGATGTGACCCCGGTCATGGAACTGGTGCGGCAGCTCCGGGGAAAGTATCCAATTTTCGGTATCTGTCTGGGACACCAAATCATTGCGCTGTCTTATGGAGCTAAAACCTACAAACTGAAATTCGGACACCGGGGCGGTAATCATCCGGTACAGAATCTGATCACAGGAAAAGTAGAGATCACCTCTCAGAACCATTCCTATGCGGTAGACCGGGAAAGTCTTGCCGGCACTGGTCTGGAAGTAACCCATATCAATCTGCTGGACAAAACGGTGGAAGGTCTGCGCTGCGAGAAGGATCATGTATTCTGCGTCCAATACCATCCTGAAAGCGCACCCGGTCCCCAGGACAGCAGCTATCTGTTTGATGAATTTATCCGCAGAATGGAGGAATGCGATCATGCCTAAGAGAACAGATATCCATAAAATACTGGTCATCGGTTCCGGTCCCATTGTCATCGGCCAGGCAGCAGAGTTCGACTATGCTGGCACACAGGCCTGTCTGGCGCTGAAAGAGGAGGGCTATGAGGTGATCCTCTGTAATTCCAATCCCGCCACCATTATGACGGATCCTTCCATTGCGGATAAGATCTATATGGAACCGCTGACACTGGAATACATTGCCCGCATCGTCCGCTATGAACGACCT
>JAGBAI010000005.1 GCA_017939025.1 Oscillospiraceae bacterium | reverse complement strand
ATATGATACAGTAAAAGATACATATTCATTGGATGCTGTTTGTAAACAAAGAAGTGATATGTACCTCACATTAATGGGAAGAAAATAATATTTGATACCGTGTTATGAAAAATAATAACACGGTATTTTGTTTTTACATATATTTTATATATCTTTGTAATGTTAATAAAACTTAAATTAAATATTTATACTAAAAGATATATTAATTATGTTAATAAAAGAAACAAACTACTGCTATAATGATGTTATGATTGTTCCAAATAAAATTTCAACAATTGAACATCGTGAAGAATGTGACCCTTTTCATAAAGATGGTTTTTTACCTATTTTTACAGCACCAATGAGTACTGTTGTTTGTTTAGAAAATTTCGATTTATTTGAACAAAATAAAATTCACGCTATATTACCTAGAAGTGTTGAATATGATAAGAGAATTGAATATGCTTTAAATAATAAATGGGCTGCATTTTCTTTGAAAGAATTTGAAGACTTTTTTTGTGATGAAGGTTATGTAAAACACTATATTAAACATAAGAAAAAAGTATTGATTGACATTGCAAATGGTCATATGAAAAAACTTTATGTTTTAACAAAAAAAGCAAAAAGACTTTATGGTGAATCTTTACAAGTTATGATTGGTAATATTGCAAACCCAAAAACTTATGAAGAAGTGTTAAAATGTAATGCTGATTATGTTAGAGTTGGAATTGGTTCTGGGTCTGGGTGTATCACATCATCAAATACTTCTATACATTTTCCAATGGCTTCATTAATAGAAGAAATGGTTGAAATAAAAAATAGAATTGCTTGCGAAAAAGGAATACCTATGTGTGAAATGCCTAAAATTATTGCTGATGGTGGTATCAGAAATTATTCTGATGTAATTAAAGCATTAGCTTTGGGTGCTGATTATGTTATGATTGGAAGTGTTTTTTCACAACTTGTTGAAAGTGCAGCAAAAACATTTTTTATACATAAAAAAACTGATGAATATATAATTTATAATCCATTCAAAGACAATATTATTGAAGATAATGGAATTTTTATTATAAATGATAAACAATATGTTGGTAATTTATATAAAATTTTCTATGGAATGGCTTCAAAAGAAGGACAAATTGATATAAATGGAATTAAAACAACAACAGCAGAAGGAATTGTTAAAACATTACCTTGTACAACTAATATAAATAAATGGGTTGATAATATGGTTTCTTATATCAAGTCAGCAATGAGTTATACTAATACCACGCCTGGCGGATGCCTACCGCATTAAAAATGAATTCATTGCTGTCTTTCATTCTAAATCCTCTACAGAGGGCAGGCAAAAGCTGTTAGACTGGCTGCTGTCTGTTGAAGTTATGCAAATGCCGGAATTTGATGACTGCGCCAAAGCCTATCGAAACTGGTTCCAAGAGATATTGAATTCAATGGATGTGCCCTGGTCCAATGGTTACATTGAAGGCTGTAATAATAAGACGAAAGTTTTGAAGCGGGTTTGTTTTGGTATGAGAAACTTCAATAATTTCAGAAAGAGAATCCTCTTCTGTAATACATAAAAATCGTGCCGGAGCTGCCGCTCCGACACGATCCTTAGATGTTTCATTTTGGCTCTACCCCAACTATTGACATAGAACCTTAATTTCAAAAAAATCCGACCTATGATCGTAACCATAGGTCGGATTCATTATCTCAGGGGCAAATTAACAGTGCCGAAAGATGAACTTTATTCTTCCGTTTTTTCCACTTCAAACCCATCAAACATGGCCGTGGCGGACATTTCGCCCACTTCCCTGCCTTCCATGATGGCCTCGAACTGCTCGCCGGTCATGGATTCCTTTTCCAGCAGGAAATCCACTACTTTGTGAAGCTTCTCACTGTTTTCAGACAGGAGCTTGTGGCAATGGTCATAGGCCTTGTCGATCATCAGCTTCACTTCATCATCGATGGTGGCCGCGTACTTCTCGGAATAGCTCTTGGTGGTCTGGTAGTCCCGGCCGATGAATACTTCACCGCCGTCCAGGTAGGACACGGTGCCAAGCTTTTCGCACATGCCGTAGCGGGCCACCATATCCTTGGCCAGCTTGGTGGCCCGGTCAATGTCGTTGGAAGCACCCACAGAGATATCTCCCAGGAACAGCGCCTCGGCCACGCGGCCGCCCAGCAGGGACACGATCTGCTCATACATCTGGTTCCGGGTCATATTGAAGGAATCATCCCGGGGCAAAGACCAGGTAGAGCCCAGGGACTGGCCCCGGGGAATGATGGTGATGTGCCGCACCGGATCATGGGTGGGCAGGTGATACATGGCGACGGCATGGCCTGCCTCGTGGATGGCCGTCTCCTTCAGATCCTTGCGGATCTGAACCCGGCTCTTCTTTGCAGGGCCAGCAGTGATCTTCATGAGGGCTTCATTCAGATCCTCCATGGTCAGCACAGGACGGTCATCCCGGGCAGCCATGATGGCAGCCTCATTCAGCAGATTGCTCAAATCCGCACCGGTGAAACCGGCGGTGGAACGGGCAACGGTTTTGAGATTGACAGTAGCATCCAGCTTTTTGCCCTTGGCATGAACCTTCAGGATCTCTTCACGGCCCTTAACATCCGGGCGGCCCACATGGATCTGCCGGTCAAAACGGCCGGGCCGCAGCAGAGCAGGATCCAGAATGTCGGGGCGGTTGGTGGCGGCCAGAACGATAATCCCCTCACTGCGGGCAAAGCCGTCCATCTCCACCAGCAGCTGGTTCAGAGTCTGTTCCTTTTCGTCGTGGCCGCCGCCTAAGCCGCTGCCGCGCTTACGGCCCACGGCATCGATCTCGTCGATGAAAATGATGGCAGGAGCCACCTTCTTGGCCTGTTCAAAGAGATCTCTGACACGGCTGGCGCCTACGCCAACGTACATTTCCACAAAGTCAGAGCCGGAAATGGAAAGGAACTGCACATCCGCCTCACCGGCCACAGCCCGGGCCAGCAGGGTCTTACCGGTACCGGGAGGACCCACCAGCAGCATACCATGGGGAATTCTGGCACCGATCTGGGTGAATTTCTCAGGGTTTCTCAGGAAATCCACCACTTCCTGCAATTCTTCCTTTTCTTCGTCAGCGCCCGCCACATCGGCAAAGGTCACCTTCTTGCCGTCAGGCACACCCAGAACCGTCCGGGCCTTGCCGAAATTCTGCAGGGGATTGTTGTTATTGGCACGGCTCATAAACATGGCCCAGACAAACAGCAGCACCATGCCCGCCAGTACCAAAGGCAGGATCAGCTCATAGGGAGAAAAGGGTTCCTTAGGCGACAGCCGGTAGTATTCCAGCACTCCGGACTCAGTCTGTTCCTCCAGCAGTTCCGACATCTCTGTCAGGAAGGTTTCAGGATAAGCAAGCTTCGCCCGGACGATGTTTTCGCCATCGATGGTGGTGTACAGCTCCATGAGAATGGTATCATCCTGAATTTCAAAGGCCCGAACCTGTTCGTTGCGGAATAGCTGGATCACCTGAGAGTACGCCAGCTGATTACTCTCATCCGAGAACAGCTCATTTGCCCAGGAGAAGACCGTTACCAGCAGAAGCAGATAGACGATCATGGGGATAAATCTACGGTTTTTCAAATTGGGAGTTCTCCTTATTTTTCATATACTTCCGGCTTCAAAATGCCCACATAGGGCAGATTCCGGTATTTTTCATTGTAATCCAGTCCATAACCCACCACGAAAGCATTGGGAATGGTAAAGCCTGTGTAATCCGCCTGGAGGGTAATGCCGGGCTTTCTTCTTTCGGGCTTATCCAGCAGGGTGCAGATTTTCAAGGAAGCGGGCTCCTTTTCCATCAGGTGCTTGACGGTAAAATCCAAAGAATTACCGGTGTCGAAGATATCCTCCAGGATCAGCACATGGCGGCCCTTGATGTCAGCCGTCACATCCTGGCGCACCAGCATTCCGGCGGAATTGGTGCCGGAATAAGAGCTGATCCACATAAAGTCCAGCTGGCAGGGAGTCTTGATCCGCCGGATCATATCGGCGTAGAACACCACAACACCCTTGAGCACGCCCACAACAACAGGATTTTTTCCTTCATATTCCTTCGTCAGAATTTCGCCCAGCTCTTGAATCCGGTTCTGGATCTGCTGCTCCGTCAAAAGGATCTTTTCAATGTCTCTATCCATAGTTATTCTCCCTTATTCTCTGTATTATGGAAACGGATGGTCACCGCCGGAAGTTCCTTCGCGGCCCGATCCAGATTTGCGCCAATGGAATAAACACCCAGAATGCTCCTATCATCACAGACCACCGGGATGCCGCTGCGCTGGGCAGCAGGGATTTTCCGGTCGATCAGCAATTTCTTCAGACTTTTGGTTCCGCCCCTTAGGCGGATAGAATCACCGCTTTGGCGGCTTCGGATAAAAACCGGGCCACAGCTTACCACCGTAAAGGTATCCGGCGTGTTGATGATTTCTGCCGCAGGAAAGCAGCTTACCCGCACCCCAGATACCGTGACCTCCCCGGGGCAGGGCAGAAAGGTTTTTTCCAGGCTTTCCCTCTCTTCCAGTGCTTCCAGCCGATCATAATTCCGGGCAATGGTCACACCGCCTGGGAAGGAGGCCCTTGCGGAGGGCTTTTCCGACCAGATCAGCGCCTCTGCCTGGATAATATGTGACTCCTCCGGTTCTTTCACGCCGCTTTGCTTCAGAAATTCCGCCAAACAGCGGCTGCGCACAGCCGGATGGAGCCGTTTCAGCGTCTCTACTCTGGGTAGGATCTCAAACTGCGCCTGTTGTGAAAGATATGCCTCATCCCTTCGCAGGATCAGAGCCATCCGGGAAAGATTTTCTCCCAGCTTCGGGTTTTCCTCCTTCAGCAGTGGCATCACTTGATGGCGGATGCGGTTTCGCAAAAAGGCATCGGTGCCGTTGGAGCTGTCCTCGATGTGGCTTAAGCACCATTCTTCCAGAAATTTCTCTACCTCCTGCCGGGTAATGGTCAGCATAGGCCGGATCACATTTCCGTGAACTGGTGTGATGCCCCCAAGGCCCTTCAGCCCTGTGCCCCGGATCAGATGCAGCAGCACCGTTTCCGCATTGTCATCGGCAGTGTGGGCCGTGGCAATCTTGCCGCTAAGGCTTCTTAAGAATCCATACCGGGCCTCCCGGGCCGCTGCTTCCAGCCCTTTCTTCCCGGGCTTGACTTCCGCGCTTCCCACATGGAGGGGAATGTCGTAGCGGTCACAGAATTCTCTCACAAAGGCTTCATCCCGGTTCGATTCCTCTCCCCGGAGATGGTGATTAAAATGGGCCGCTTCCAGCGAGATTCCCAGTTCTTCCTTTAATATATAGAAGGCAAAGGTCAGTGCCACAGAATCCGCCCCGCCAGACAGGGCGCAGATTACCGTATCGCCGGGATCCACCATATCCTGCTGCCGCAGGAATTTCCGCATCTTATTCAGCATGCTTCCACTCCCGGTCGGCAAAGGTCTGGTACTGGCCGATCCATTGCAGCTTCACCGCACCGGTCTCGCCATGGCGATTTTTGGCAACGATACACTCAGCAACGCCCTTTTCTTCGGTATTTTCATTATAATATTCATCCCGGTACAGGAACATGACAGAGTCTGCATCCTGCTCAATAGCGCCGGATTCACGAAGATCCGACAGAATGGGCCGCTTATCGGTACGGCTTTCCACCGCACGGGACAGCTGGCTCAGGCAGATGACGGGCACATTCAGTTCCTTTGCCATGATCTTTAAGGAACGGGAAATCTCACCAACCACCACAACGCGGTTCTCATTATTCTTGCCGTAGCCGCTGCCCTGCATCAGCTGCAGGTAGTCAATGATGACCAGGCCCAGATTGTCAAGTCTCCGGCACTTGGCGTTGATGTCCGCAACCGTGACGGAGGGATTATCGTCAATACGGATATCCGTCTGGCTGAGAGCCGCGGAGGCCATACACAGCTTGGTCCATTCTTCATCATTGAGTTTGCCGGTAGCCAGCTTTTGCAGCTCCACAAAGCTTTCGTTAGCCAGAAGGCGCATGGCCAGCTGCTCCCGGGACATTTCCAGGTTGAAAATGGCCACGGTCTTTTTATACTTTTTGGCAACGTTCACGCCGATGTTCAGCGCGAAGGCAGACTTACCCATGGCAGGGCGGGCTGCCACCAGCAGCAGGTCAGACTTATTCAGACCGTTGATCTTGGTATCCAAGTCCCGCAGACCGGTAGAAAGGCCGGGAATCAGAGAATCCGACTGGGCCAGCTCCGTCAGCCGGTCAAAGACCTTGTGCAGCGTGGTTCCGATGTGCTCCAGCGAGTCTCCCCGCTCCCCTTTACGCAGTGCATAGATTTTCTTCTCAGCAGTTTCCAGCATTTCTGCCGGGGTACCCAGTTCCTCGTAGACCATCTCGTGAATATCGGTGGCTGCCTGGTTCAGGCCCCGGAGCATGGCCTTCTCCCGGACGATATTGGCATACCGCACCACATTGGCAGCAGTGGGGGTAATTTCCATCAGCTGCAGAATGTAATCCCGGGAATTGTCATGATAATAGCCCAGTTCCTTCAGCTTATCCAGCACCGTAACCGGGTCAATGGTCTGGGAGAAGTTGAACATGGTATAGATGGTCTCATAAATCTCCCGGTTCTGCTGCAGATAAAAATCCTCCGGCTTCACCACACCCACCACATCGGCAACACAGCGGCTGTCAATGAGGATGGAACCCAAAACCGCCTGCTCCGCCTCCAATGACTGAGGCTGCTGACGCTGCAAGAGTTCTTCGTCCATGTCCATTCTCCTTCCCTAAATAATGCAAAATTCAAAATGCAAAATGCAGAATTATGGTGTCACTTCGTGACAATTTAAAATACTGCCAAATACATACATTCATTTTGCATTCAGCATTCAGCATTTTGCATTTTGTCAGGCTTCCACGATCTTGACGGTCAGAGGTGCAGTAATCTCGTAGCCCAGCTTGCAGGTAGCGGTGTAAGTACCCACGTTCTTGATGGTCTCGCTGAGAACGATCTTACGCTTATCCAGCTTGACGCCCTGCTTTGCCAGAGCCTCAGCGATTTCCGCGTTGGTTACGGAGCCAAACAGACGGCCGTTGCCGCCGCCCTTGGCGGTGACGGTGACGGTCATCTCCCGCAGCTTCTTGGAAACTGCCAGAGCTTCTGCCTTCTCCCGGGCGATCCGCTCCTGGGTAGCCTTGTCGTTCATACGCATGGTATTGATGGCATCGGGGGTAGCCTCGATGGCCATTTTCTTGGGCAGCATAAAATTCCGGGCGTAGCCGTCGGAAACCTCGATCATCTGGCCCTTCTTGCCCTTGCCCTTAACGTCCTGTAACAGAATGACTTTCATAGTAAATACTCCTTTATTCATCCATGCCCTTGCGCCAGGCAGCACACACTGGCGAGGCACACTCCCAATTTTATGGAGATTGCCGCGTCGCGCTGCGCATTCCGCGCAATGACATACATAATTTTATTCCTCGTAGAATTTATCAATAGATGCCACCAGCTGATCCAGAGCGTCCTTGACGGTAACGCCCTTCATCTGGCAGCCTGCCGTTGCGGTATTGCCGCCGCCGCCCAAAGGCTCCAGGATCATCTGCACGTTGGCAGAGCCGATGGATCTGGCGGAAATGATCACCTGGTCGTTGTCCGGATACATCACAAAGGATGCGGTAATACCCGCAATATTCAGCAGTTCATCCGCCGCCTGAGCCGCCAGCACCCGGGTGGTGGCAGTATTCAATGCTGCCACGGCAATCTCCTGCCGGTAGAGCTTTGCCGCCTTGATGATCTGGTACTTTGCCATGGTATCCTGGAAATCACTCTGGAGCAGCATTTTGATCTCCGTAGTGTCGGCACCCATCCGCCGCAGAGCTGCTGCCGCCTCAAAGGTACGCTCGCCGGTGCGGACATTGAAGAACTTGGTGTCCAGGCAGATACCCGACAGCAGGGACTTGGCTTCGATGGGAAGTACATCCTTCTTTTCTACTGCATACAGCAGGATTTCCGTTACCAGCTCGGATGCGGAGGAGGCATAAGGCTCGTGAAGATTGACCACCACGGGATTGATATAGTCCGCTGCCCGGCGGTGATGGTCAATAACACAAACCTTGGAGATGGCCTCAAGCAAGGGCTTAAACTCTACCTGGTCGGGACGGTTGGTATCCACCACAATGAGGATACTGCGGTTATCCGCCATCAGCATGGCATCCTGTCCGGAAATAAAAATCTCCTTATATTCCGGCTCTTCCAGCAGTTCTGCCAGCAGCTTTTTGGAGACATTGCACTCCAGGTCCAGCACGATGTTTGCCTTCTTACCCTTTTTCCGGCAGAGGCACGCAACACCTACTGCCGCGCCCACGGAATCCAGATCCGCATTCCGGTGGCCCATAATAAACACATGGCTGCTCTGGCCGATCAGCTCCATCAGAGAGTTGGCAGTGACGCGGGAACGAACCTTGCTGCGGTAATCCGCCTCTTTGTTCCGTCCGCCGAAGAAGGTAAAGTTAAACCGGTCCTTGATGACCGCCTGGTCACCGCCGCGGCTCAGCGCCATTTCGATACTCAGGGCCGCAAAATTATAGCCTTCGTCAAAATTGCTGCCATCCACACCCAGACCGATGGAAATGGACGCAGCCAGGCCCGCGGGAGAGGTGATCTCATGGATGTTTTCCAACAGTGAGAACTTATCCTCCGTAGCCCGGATCAGATCCCGTTTTTCGAAAATGAACAGGTAGCGGTTCCGCTCCAGCTTACGCAGCAGGCCATTGTAGCTCTCCGTCCAGGCGGTGATGGTGTCACCCAGCTTGGCGTTGAGGGTGGAAATGGCGCTTTCCGTCAGATTCTTGGTCAGTTCCTCGTAATTATCGATCAGAATAATGGAGACCACAGGCCGGGAACGGATATACTCATCCCGGATCTGATAAAGCTCCGTCAGATCCGTAAAATACAGCACACCCAGCATGGTGCCCCGGTTGTCATCCGCCCGGACGGTGGTGCCGTAGACCCGGTAACGCCGGTCATTCAGGCTGACATCCGCAGGACATTCGGTCTTACCGGAGATCAGCCAGTCGGTATTGAAGCCCGGCAGCACTTCCTCCAGCACCTGCTCCATCATGGTGTCCGCATAGCCGGTCAGCTCACTGAACCGGTGGTTGGCCCAGATAATACCGCCGTCACCCAACCGAACCAGCACCGCAGGCAGGGGGCTTTCACCCTGGGAGGTGGCTTCCAGCGTATTGGATGCCGTCTGGATATATTGCTGGATCTGCTTATCCCGGCGGTTCCGGCTCATGATATAGAGCATGAACACCAGCAGCGTCACAGATGTTTCCGCCGCTGCCAGCCAGTACTGCTCCTCCAGCAGCGCCGCTGCGCAGAAGGCCGCCATCACAAAAAAGTACATACCCATGCCGGGCCGCAGCAGCCGTCCAAGCTTTCTGTTCATCGTATCCGCCTCCTCTTTCATCCTGTCCTTGCGAACCAGTGTGCACACGGGTACGGCATTCCTCCCGATGTCATTCCTGCTCCGTAACAAAAGGAGATTCCCACGCCAGCGTACGCGCCGGCTCGGAATGATACCAGGTTCAAGCCATACTAATCCATGTTATACCCGCTATTATAGCAAATCCAACCAAAAGACGCAACTGCTTTTCCATTTTTTCCGTGCCAAATTGAAGTATACTTTTCCGCATAATTGTGGTATACTATAGCATGAACAGCGCCGGGTGATGGGCTGGACCCGGGCATTCTTTTAATTACAATTTGAGATTTTGCAGACGTATCTCCGGAAAAAGGCGATTCAGGGCCGGAATTCCAGGGAGTCGGCTGCTTCGTTTTGCTGTCCATTTTCGGACGTTTATCATTGAAAGGAGTATTTATTTGGCTGAAAAACTGAAAATTATCCCTCTTGGCGGTCTGGACGAGATCGGCAAGAACTGTACCGTTCTGGAATACGGTAAGGATATGATCGTCATTGACTGCGGCGTAGGCTTCCCGGAAGAGGATATGTACGGTGTGGATCTGGTGATCCCCGACTTTTCCTACCTGGTGGCCAATCAGAAAAAACTTCGCGGTTTTTTCATCACCCACGGCCACGAGGACCACATCGGATCCATTCCTTACGCCATGCGGGAGGTAAACGCTCCCATCCACGGCACCGCCATGACCAACGGCCTCATTAAGCTGAAGCTGGAGGAGCACAAGCTGGCTGACAAGGTCAAGCTTCACACCCACAAAGCAGCTGACATGGTTAAGGCAGGCTGCTTCCAGGTGGAATTCATCCACGTCAACCATTCCATCGCCGATGCCTGTGCCCTGGCTGTTCACACCCCTGTCGGCACCGTCATCTTCACCGGTGATTTCAAAATTGATCCTACCGCCAAGGACGGCATGATGGATTTGGCCCGGCTGGGCGAGCTGGGCACCCAGGGTGTTCTGGCTTTGCTTGCCGACTCTACCAACGTGGAGCGCCAGGGTTACACCCCCAGTGAAAATATTGTTGCAGACAATCTGGACCGCCAGTTCCGCAACTGCGACCAGCGGATCATTGTTACCACCTTTGCCTCCAACATGCACCGGATCCAGTCCATTCTGGCCACCGCCCAGCGCTATGGACGGAAGGTGGCCGTCACCGGACGGAGCATGGAGAATATGCTGAAGGTTGCCCAGGAACTGGGGTATCTGAAGGTCAAGCAGGGTACCATCGTGGATCTTGCCGCCATCAAGAGCCTGCCCAAGAACAAGGTGGTCATCGTTTCCACCGGCTCCCAGGGCGAAAATATGTCCGCCCTGTACCGCATGGCCTTCAACATGCACAAGCAGGTAGACATCACCGCCGGTGACCGGATCATTATTTCCGCCTCCGCCATTCCCGGCAACGAAAAATCCGTTTCCAAGATCATCAATGAGCTGTACCGCAAGGGAGCTGACGTGGTCTACGAAAAGAGTGAGGGGCTCCATGTCTCCGGACATGCCTGCCAGGAGGAGCTGAAGATCGTCCACGGTCTGGTTCGCCCCAAATTCTTCCTGCCTGTTCACGGCGAGCAGCGGATGCTGCAGATCCATTCCAAACTGGCACAGTCCATGGGCATGAACCCCAAGAACATCCACATCGGTGAGATTGGCTCCCTGTTTGAGCTAACCGGAAAAACCTGTAAGCTCAAGGGCACCGTGCCCGCCGGCAAGGTCTTTGTGGACGGCACCGGCGTGGGCGACGTAGGCGCTGTAGTGCTCCGTGACCGGAAGCATCTGGCAGAGGACGGCATGATCGTGGTCTGCGTGAACCTGAGCGCTGAGGACGGAAGTGTTCTCACCGGCCCGGATATCATCACCCGGGGCTTCATCTATGTAAAGGAATCCGAAGAGCTGATGGAATCTTTGCAGGAGGTGGCTATGGAAGCCATCGAGCGCTGCCAGCGCAAGCATGTGCGGGACTGGAACACCATTAAGTCCGCCATTAAGAACGACCTCAGCGGCTACCTGTATAAGACCACCAAGCGCAATCCCATGATCCTGCCGGTGATCAGCGAAATCTGATCACCAAAATGCAAAATGCAGAATGCTGAATGCAAAATGATTTTCTCATTCTGCATTTTGAATTTTGCATTTTGCATTTATTTTTTCGACGGAGTGATTCCTATGCAGTATTACTTTGCCCCCATGGAGGGGCTTACCGACAGCATCTACCGCAGGATCCACCACAAATATTTCCCCGGGGTGGACCGCTATTACATGCCCTTCCTCTCCCCCACCATCCACCGGACACTGACCCATAAGGAGGATCGGGAGCTTCCTGTGGCAGACAGCGTGCCCTTTACCGCCATCCCTCAGATCCTGACGAAAGTTCCTGAAGATTTTCTCTGGGCAGCCCAGGTCTGTAAGGACCGGGGCTATGAGGAAGTAAACCTAAACATCGGCTGCCCCTCCGGCACCGTAGTCTCCAAAGGCAAGGGCAGCGGTATGCTCCGGGACGTGGAGGCTCTGAACCGGTTTCTGGATGAGATCTTCCACAGCAGCCCTCTGCCCATTTCCGTAAAAACCCGGCTGGGTCTGGAAAACACCGGTGAATTCCCTGCGATTCTGGAAATTCTCAACCGTTACCCCATCCGGGAGCTGACCATCCATCCGCGGGTAAGAAAGCAGTTCTACGACGGCAGTGTTCATATGGAATGGTTTGATTATGCTGTGGAAAACAGCAAAAATCCCCTGTGTTACAACGGCGACATTCTTTCCCTCGCCCAGGGGGAGGCCATCGGGAAAAAGTACCCGGCGGTAAACGCCGTGATGATCGGCCGGGGTCTCATCGCAGATCCGGGAATGCTGTCAGGAGGCACCGATGTGAACGCTCTGGAAGCCTTTATGAATGAGCTGATGGAGATTTACACCGTGGAA
Source organism: Oscillospiraceae bacterium (assembly GCA_017939025.1). The sequence continues at coordinate 16,361 of JAGBAI010000005.1, read as the reverse complement.
TTCGGCGGCAGCCGCAATGCCATTTTCCGGCTGAAGGAAAACTGGGGATTCCTCCACGACCGGTTTGAAGGCTGCGACAAGCTGTGGAAGCGCCTGCGCAAATCCACCGATCCCCGGGAATTCAAATCCATCACCGACGAAATTTTCCATACCCTTCCGTTAAAATAATCTCCACCGGTACAAAAAGCGCTGCCCAAACCGGGCAGCGCTTTCCTTGTTTTATACTAATTTTTAATAAAACGATGAAATCGTTTTATTGGAGCCGCGTTTCGCGGCTCGGTGGTATTGCCACCTAAAAATGCAGTCAATACATTTCTTTGGCGCGTTTTGGTGCAGGAAACAAACACTTTGTTTCCTGCTGGCAAATAGCGCCCCACGGCTGTAAGCCGGGGGATAAAAAGCTTCTTTAAGCTTTTTATCAAGAAATAGTATTATTCATGTTCCTTCTTATTGAAAACGTAAGCTGCTGCCGCCAATGCAGCCGCAGATACTCCGGCAATGACCGCTACAGGCACCCACTGGATGGGCTCTGCCTGGACAGGAACCTCAACCACACCGGAAGCTGCGTCATTTTCCGCACCGCCGCCCATGTCCACAGAGGCGATCAGCATCTTTTCGAATTCCGCCTCCATGGTGTACTTGGAGAGGATACCGTTCAGCAGTTCGTTGGAACGCACAGACATCATTTCATTCTCTACAGCTTCCACCCAAACAGGACGATTGGACACATAGTACATCAGATGATAACCAAACTCAGTCTTTACGATGTCATAGTCACCAGTCTGACGCGCTTCATCGAAGCACCAGTTTTCAAAGTTTTCCACCATCTGGCCCTTGGCGATATCCGTATACAGGCCGCCGTTGGATGCGCTGCCGTCCTGAGAATATTCCACCGCCAGAGCAGCGAAACTTTCCTCGCTCTTGTCGCCCTCCAGGAACAGATCCATAACTTCCTTGGCCTTGGTTTCGGCACTGGCCCAGGCGGCATCATCGAAGGTCTCCGTGCGGATGTTGGAGGAATCGGCACCCTCGGGCATGATCAGAATGTGCCGGACAGAGACATACTTATCCTCCCTTGCCAGACCGTTTTCCAGGAAAGCTGCCTCATTTTCAGCAAAGTAGGCCTCCACCTCTGCTTCTGTAGGGAGATTTTCCAGACACAGCTGGTCAAAGTACAACGTTCCGGGATAGTACAGGTTCATATAGTGGAGATAGTCTGCCATTGTGGCTCCCTTGCCCACATTATGCTGCAGGAACGCTTCCCCATTTTCAAAGCCATACATCTGGGCATTCTGATCCATCATGGCTTCGATTCCGGCCAGTTCTTCCGCCAAAGCGGCATCCAGCTGGTAATCCGCAGCTTCTGCCTCCGCTGCCAGGGACTGGTAGTTCTTCCAGGAGTTTAAAGCGCTGGCCAGGAAGAACTGCTGCCAGGTGCAGCCGGTATCCGAAATGCCGCACACCTGGATGTCCAGAGGCTTGGTGTAATCCAGGCCGAAATATGCCGCATAGCTGCCATAGGAGTTCAGGAAGTTCTGGACTTCCATCCAGTAGCAGACCTGCAGCTGGCCGTTGGTCAGGGTGTAATCTCCGATCCGGGCAACCACAGTTTCCCGGGCTGCCAGTACTTCCTCGTCAGAGGCCGTGTAACTGCCCTTTGCCGTTTCATCCTCAGGATTACCGTCAGCGGGGACGGTCGCCTCCACAGTTTCCTCCACGATGGCATCGGTGGGCAACGTTTCGTCCACAGTGCCGCTGTTATCCCGGCCGGTCATGACAATGGCCACCAGGGCCGCTGCCAGTACGATCACAGCCGCCACAGCCAGCGCGATCTTACCGGGGGTCACTTTCTTTTCGTTTTCCATATAAATATCCTCTTTTCCCAGAGTAAAAGTAACCGTAACAGTTTATCACCCTTCAAAGAAGATTGCAAGAGCGGCAACAGATTGTTTACAAATTAGAGTCCGGCGCAACATTCAGGAAATTCAACGGCAAGGACAGGGCAGCGGCATACACAATGCAGCCCCACAAACCGTAAATTATCTTTCCCTTTCATCGCCAATAGCCCTTGCAAACTCCATTAAAAAATGCTATTATTTATAGTTGAGATATTATCCTTCGGAGGAATCCCCATGAATACCAAAACTACTGTTATTTCCCAGGCACAGCTGGATGCCCAGTTTGCCTATTGTGATAAAATTGCCGCTTACTGGCAGTCTGAAGGCATTACGCCTACCGCCTATGTGGAGACCTACGGCTGCCAGCAGAATGAGGCGGATTCCGAAAAACTCCGGGGCTACCTGACCCAGTGCGGCTACTCCATCGTTCAGGAGGCGGAGGGTTCCGACGTTGTGATTATGAACACCTGCGCCATCCGGGAGCATGCCGAGCAGCGGGTTTTCGGCAACTTAGGCGCCCTGACCCACACCAAGCGCCGCCATCCCCGGCAGAAGATTTTCCTGTGCGGCTGTATGGCCGGTGAAACCAAGGTTTCCGACCGGATCAAAAAAAGCTATCCCCATGTGGACGGCGTGTTCTCCACCCACCATCTGTGGCAGTTCCCGGAAATTCTGTGGAACGTTTTAAATAAGAAGAAACGTCAGTTCTTCATTGAGGACGAGCCCGGCTCCATTGCCGAGGGCATTCCTCAGGTACGGGACTCCAGACTGAAGGCCTGGGTCTCCATCATGTACGGCTGCAACAATTTCTGCACCTACTGCATCGTGCCCTACGTCCGGGGCCGGGAACGGAGCCGCCAGCCGGAGGATATCCTGGCCGAATGCCGCGCTGTCATTGAAGCCGGCGCCAAGGAAATTACCCTTTTGGGTCAGAACGTCAATTCCTACGGCAAGGATCTGAACTGCGGCATGGATTTTGCAGACCTTTTGGAGGCAATTGCCGGAATCCCCGGCGAATTCAAGATCCGTTTCATGACCAGCCACCCCCGGGATGCCTCCTTCAAGCTCTTTGATACCATGGCCAGGCACGAGAAAATCGCCAAGCAGCTGCATCTTCCCTTCCAGTCCGGTTCCTCCCGGGTTTTAAAGGCTATGAACCGCCACTACGACCGGGAAACTTATCTGGAAAAGGTTCTCTATGCAAAAAAAGTCATGCCTGATCTGGTTCTAACCTCTGATGTCATCGTGGGCTTCCCCGGAGAGACAGAAGAAGAATTTGAGGAGACCATCTCCCTGATCCAGCAGGTTCACTATGACAGCCTGTTTACCTTCATTTTCTCCCCCCGGCCCGGCACACCTGCCGCCAAAATGGAGGATCCCACACCCAAGGAAGAAAAGAGCCGCCGTTTTGACAAACTCTGTGCTGTTCAGAACAGTATTTCCGAGGAAATTCATAATAATTATATTGGAAAAGTCCTGCCCTGTCTGGTAGACGGCAAGGACAAGGATCTGCTCACCGCCCGAACCGAAGGCGGCAGACTGGTACGCTTTTCCGGCTGCGACAGTCTTATCGGTACCTATCAGAATCTGAAAATCACCGGTGCCACCACCTGGAGTCTGACGGGCGAAATGCAGAATTGATCCGTTGCTTCCACTTTTTCAATTACATCCGCGAAGCGGATTCCATCATTTTGCATTGTGCATTTTGAATTTTGCATTTGATTGCAGAAAAGGATAGAGATAGATTATATGGCTAAAGCGACAAACGAGCTTACTCCCATGCAGCGGCAGTATCAGCAGATCAAGGAGGACAATCAGGACTGCATCCTGTTTTTCCGCCTGGGCGACTTCTACGAGATGTTCAATGACGATGCCAAAACCGCTGCCCGGGAGCTGGATCTGACCCTGACCACCCGGGACCGGGGCAAGCCCAAGGAAGAGCAGACGCCCATGTGCGGCGTGCCCTATCACAGTGTGGATTCCTATATCGCAAGACTTGTCCAGAAGGGCTATAAGGTTGCCATTTGCGAGCAGATGAGTGATCCCGCCACCACCAAGGGACTGGTGGAGCGGGAGATCACCCGCATCGTCACCCCCGGCACCGTTACCGAAAGCTGCATGCTGGACGAAAACAAGAATAACTACATCGGCTGTATCTACGGTGAAAGCGGCAAATATGGCCTTAGCTTCTGTGATGTTTCCACCGGTGCCTTTTTCGTAACCCTCTGCACCGATCCTCAGAGCGTAGCTTCCGAATTGGGCCGGTTCTCCCCCAGTGAGATCATCCGCTATGGCTGGGGCGTGGAAAACACACTCATCGACGATGCCCTGTTCCGGCGCTTAAGCTGCTGTGTCAACGAGGGAAAAAGCGAAGATTTTCGGCTGGAAACCGCAGAGGAAACTCTGGAAAACCACTTCCAGCAGAACCTTTCCCAGCTGGGCTTAACCGGCATGCCCGCCGCTGTCATTTCCTCCGGTGCCCTGCTGAAAACCCTTCTGTGGATCCAGAAAAATGACCTCCGGCACATCCGGGAGCTGCAATATTATACCACCGGCCGTTTTATGGAGCTGGACATGGATGCCCGGCGCAATCTGGAGCTGACGGAAACCATGCGCTCCAAGGAGAAAAAGGGCACATTGCTTTGGGTTCTGGACAAGACCCACACCGCCATGGGCGGACGGATGCTCCGTTCCTGGCTGGAAAAGCCCCTCCTGGATCCCGCCGAGATCACCCGCCGCCACAGCGCTGTGGAAGATCTGGTGGACAATATCATCGTCCGGTGCGAGCTGGAAGAAGCCCTGCGGGATGTGACAGACTTAGAGCGTGTTATGACCCGGATCGTTACCGGCACTGTCAATGCCAGAGATCTTCTGGGACTGGCCCGGGGCTTCCGTGCCCTGCCGGAGGTAAAACGGCAGCTGAGCAAATGCGAAGCTCCCCTGCTGCGGAAACTGGAGCAGCATATTGACGGTCTGCAGGACTGCGCCGATCTGATTGAAAACACCATCGTGGACGAACCTCCCCTGACCATCCGGGAGGGCGGCATTATCCGCAAGGGTGCCAATGCTGAAGCCGACCGTCTCCGGGATATCATGGAAGGCGGCAGCGGCACCATCGCCGCCATTGAAGCCTCCGAGCGGGAAAAGACCGGCATCCGCACCTTGAAAGTGGGCTTTAACCGGGTTTTCGGCTATTATATTGAGGTTTCCAAATCCTTTATGGATCAGGTTCCCGCCAGCTATGTCCGCAAGCAGACCCTTGCCAACTGCGAACGCTATATCACCCAGGAGCTGAAAGAGCTGGAAAACCAGGTGCTTACCGCCAAAGACCGGCTCACCGTTCTGGAATATCAGATTTTTGTGAAACTCCGGGAGCATCTGGCCCAACAGGCTGCCCGGGTGCAGCAGACCGCTGCTGCCGTGGCCGCTGCCGATGCCCTGTGCTCCCTGGCTGCGGTTGCCGTTCAGAGAGGCTACTGCCGCCCCGAGATCACCCTGAGCCGGGAGATCTCCATTGAAGGGGGCCGCCATCCCGTGGTGGAGGCGGTACTGAAGGATTCCCTGTTTGTCCCCAACGACACCGAACTGGGTGCGGAAAACAACCAGGTAGCCATCATAACCGGCCCCAACATGGCCGGTAAATCCACCTATATGCGCCAGGTGGCCCTCATCGTCCTCATGGCCCAGATGGGCTCCTTCGTGCCTGCCCGCAGCGCCAAGATCGGCATTGTGGATCGGGTCTTTACCAGAATCGGTGCCAGCGATGACCTGGCCTCCGGCCAGTCCACCTTCATGGTAGAAATGGCAGAGGTTGCCACCATTCTGAAATATGCCACCTCCCGCAGCCTGCTGATTCTGGACGAAATTGGCCGGGGTACCTCTACTTACGACGGCATGGCCATTGCCCGGGCGGTGCTGGAATATGCCGCCAGCCCCAAGCGCTTAGGTGCCAAAACCCTCTTTGCCACCCATTACCACGAGCTTTCCACCATGGAAGAGGTTCTTCCCAATGTGAAAAACTACAACATCGCTGTAAAAAAGCGGGGCGATCAGATGATCTTTCTGCGGAAAATCGTCCCCGGTGCCACTGACGACAGCTACGGTATTGAGGTCGCAAAACTGGCAGGCATCCCCAATGTGGTCATCAGCCGGGCAAGAGAGATCCTGGCAGAGCTGGAGGCCGAGGGCACTGCTCCCGCCCGCGCCGCTGAGGCCAAAGAACCTGAGGATCAGGTGAGCATGCTGGACTTAACCGGTCAGCAGATCATCGCCGCTTTGAACGCCATTACCGTGGAAACTCTGACCCCCATCGAAGCCATGAATGAGCTGTATAAGCTCAAGAAACTGTTAAATTGACAGCGTACTTCGTAGGGACGATGCCCACATCGGCCCACATACGTTTTCTGCCATGCACTTATGGCCGATGTGAATATCGGCCCCTACAAAAAGCCATTATGAAAAAACGAACTGTATCTCCCTGTCCTTCCTCTCAGGAAACCATCAGCGGATTTTGCTATCTGGCCTTCCAGCTGATTTTCCTGCCCAGTCTTCTGCACTTTATCAACAGTCATCTGGAACAGCCCTTACGGGATGCCGAGCTGAATTTTGTCTTTTATCTTACGAATTTCATCGCCATGCTGGTGATTTTTCATGACTTTTTGAGCCGTTCTCTGTCTCAGGCCTTCCAGCATCCTCTGGTTCTGTGTGAAGCAGTGATCTTAGGCTTTGTAGCCTACTTTGCCTGTTTTTATCTGACCGACTGGCTGGTATCGCTGCTGGTACCTTCCTTTACCAATTACAATGATGAAGCCATCGGCGCCATGAGCCGGGGCAATTCCTTCCTGATGCTCATTGGCACGGTGATACTGGTACCACCGGTGGAGGAATGCTTCTACCGGGGACTGATTTTCCGGAATCTTTATAAAAAGTCCCAGCTGGCAGCCTACCTTGTTTCCATGCTGGCTTTTGCCTGCATCCATATTTTAGGTTACATTGGCCAATATTCTGCCCTGGAACTGATCCTGGCAGTGCTGCAATACCTTCCCGCCGGACTGTGTCTCGGCTGGAGCTATGTCCGGGGTGACACCATCATCGCCCCTATTCTCATCCACGCTGCCGTAAATTACATCACCATTACAGCCATGTAACCGCCACCCCGCAGGGGCCGATGCCCACATCGGCCCTTTTCCGAAATCTGACTCCTTCCACCAAGGGGCGGTGTGGACATCGCCCCCTACGATGGGCTATCCATCCAAAAGAGGTATATCTATGCCCAAAATCATTCAACTATCCCCCCATATTGCAAATTTAATTGCCGCCGGTGAGGTGGTGGAGCGTCCTGCCTCCGTTGTCAAGGAACTGCTGGAAAATGCCGTGGATGCCGGGGCCTCCAAGGTCACGGTGGAGATCCGGGACGGCGGCATGACCTTCCTTCGGGTTACGGACAACGGCTGCGGTATGTCTGCCGAGGATGCCCGCACTGCCTTCAAACGCCATGCCACCTCCAAGCTGCGCACCGCGGAAGATCTGGCCGCCATCGGAACTATGGGCTTCCGTGGAGAAGCTCTGGCTGCCATCGCCTCCGTCAGCCGTATCGATCTGATGACCAAAACCGCCGGAAGCCTCTGCGGTGTCAGCCTCCATCTGGAAGCCGGAGAGATTCTGGAAGAAAACGAAGCCGGTTGTCCCGACGGCACCACCATCATCATCCGGGATCTGTTCTTTAACACTCCCGCCCGGATGAAGTTTATGAAATCCGACACGGTGGAGGGCAGCCGTGTAGCTGCCGCCGTGCAATTGCAGGCACTGGCCCATCCAGAGGTAGCCTTCCAGTTTCTCCGGGACGGCAAGCAGATCCTCTCCACCCCCGGCAACGGCGGCCTGCAGGCAGCAGTTTACTGCGTCTATGGCCGGGAATGCGCCAATATGGTAAAGGTGGAAAGCCGCTGGGAACAATATAGCCTGGCAGGCTATGTCTCCAAGCCCACCGATGCCCGGCCCAGCCGTTCTTTACAGACCTTTTTCGTCAACAACCGGCCGGTCAAGTCAAAAACCCTCATTGCCGCATTGGAGGAAGCCTACCGCAATCAGATCATGGTGGGAAAATTCCCTGCCTGTGTGCTCCATCTGACCCTGCCCGCTTCCGCGGTGGATGTGAACGTCCATCCCGCCAAAACAGAGGTAAAATTCCTGTCGGAAAAGGCTGTTTTTGACTGCGTCCACTACGGTGTTCTGGGTGCACTGAACAAGCAGACCGACCGGCCCCAGATTCAATTCAAGGAGAAGCCCCCTGCGGCACCAGCTCCCCTACCTGAAAAGAAACCAGTACCCGCGCCTGCTGTCAGCGTACCCGCCAGAAAGGAACCCTTCTTCCGCACCATGAGTGCCGAAGAATATAAGACCTTCTCCACTGCCCTGAAGGATGCGCCCCAGCCCAAACGGGAAGCCGCTGTGGCAACCGCCGCAAAGATCGAACGCCCCGCCATGCTTCCCCTCCGGGAATCCGTTATCGTTCCCTCTGCTGCCCCTTTGCCCAGCCCCACCGTAGGGGACGATGCCCAAATCGTCACTCCTCCCAAGGCTTCTTCTGCAGAAAAAGGGCCGATGTGGACATCGGCCCCTACGGTCAAGCCGGAAGAGCCTTTCAAAATGGAAGCGGAAATGGAGCAGACCACGCTGGAAATGCCCCAGACTCCCCAATGGCGCATGGTGGGTGAGCTGTACAATTCCTATATTATCGTAGAAGAGGGAGACGATGCCTTCCTCATCGATAAACATGCCGCCCATGAGCGGATTCTCTTTGAAAAGCTGAAGGCCAATCAGGAAAAGATTTCTGCCCAGAGTCTGCTGACTCCCATCCCCGTCCGGCTGAGCCCTTCTGCCTGTGCCGAGCTTCTTGCCAATAAGGACATGCTGGATGAACTGGGCTTTGAGATCGATGAATTCGGCGAAAACACCATTCTTCTTCGCCAGATCCCCATGGATTTAAGCCCTGAGGATGCTGCCGATGCCGCCGAGACCCTGGCCTCCGACCTGCTCTCCGGCCGCCGGGAGAAAAAAGAAACCTTCCGGGATGAGCTGCTGCACACCGTGGCCTGCAAAGCCGCCATCAAGGCCGGCTGGAAAAATGATGAAAAAGAGCTTCTTGCCATCTGTGAAGCCGTCATGTCCAACGAGGAACTGAAATACTGCCCCCATGGCCGTCCTATCTGTGTTTCCTTAAGTAAGAAGCAACTGGAAAAACAGTTTAAACGTGCCTGAGTGTGGAGTATAAAGAGTGGAGTTATGAAAAAATTGACCGAGCTTAGTTTAAAACAGCACACCGCCATTCATACCGCAACCCTATGGGTGGCGCTGGCGGTTATCGCCCTCGGCGGCTGGAGCAGTGAGCAGGGCAGCCTGAATTTTGTGGCCTGGCTCGGAATTACCATTCTCGGGGTTTCACTGTTATGGCGCTTTTTATTCATCAAATGTCCCCACTGTGGAAGTGGTCTGTATAACGCCCGGGAATTGCCGGAATACTGCCCGGACTGTGGCAAGAAACTGACATAGCGCCACGCTCTACACGCCAATTCCACACTAAAAAAGCGGAGGTTTTGAGCCCATGAACAACATCATCTGCATCGCCGGGCCCACAGCCTCCGGTAAAACCGCTCTTGCTGTGGAAATCGCAAAATCATTCAACGGTGAAGTGGTCTCCTGCGATTCTATGTATGTCTATAAGCGCATGGACATCGGCACTGCAAAACCTACAAAAGAGGAAATGGGTGGTATTGTCCATCATATGATCGATGTGGCGGAACCGGACGAAGATTTTTCTGTCAGCAAATACTGCGCCATGGCCTCCCCCATCGTCGATGACATTATTTCCCGGGGAAAAACCGCCGTCATCGCCGGCGGCACCGGCCTTTACATGGATTCTCTGATCAAAGGAAACGAGTTTGCTCCGGTTCCTGCCACCGGCGTCCGGGAACAGCTGGAACAAAAAGCCGCTGAAGTCGGCTTTGAGGCCATGCTGTCTGAGCTTCGCACCATCGACCCGGAATCCGCCGAACGGATCCGCGACACCCGGCGGGTCATCCGCGCACTGGAAGTATTTTACGAAACCGGTGAAACCCTGACGGCACATAATAAGAGAACACAGGAGATTCCGCCAAAATATGATCCCCTGTGGCTGGCACTGGATTTTGAAAACCGCGCTGACCTTTACGACCGGATCAACCAACGGGTAGGTCTTATGCTGGAGCAGGGGCTGATCCGGGAGATTCAGGATCTGCTGTCCAGCGGCATCCCTAAAAAGTGCACCGCCCTGCAGGCCATCGGCTATAAGGAATTCATCGATGCACTGGACGGGCGCTGTTCTATGGAAGAGGCCGCAGATTCTGTCCGCCAGTCCTCCCGCCGCTATGCCAAGCGCCAGCTGACCTGGCTGCGCAGAAACAAACAGATCCACTGGCTGGTAAGAACTCCGGAAACCACGCCAGAGGAAATTCTTAACGGGGCACGACAGATAATTTGTGCTTTCGACAAGTGAAACATGCTAGACTGTGTATATCCTGACAGCGGACGGCCCTGGGGAGAACAAGGCCCCGCGAGTATAAGAAAGAAGGTATACATATGTCTGAAACAATGAATTTACAGGATGCCATTTTAAAGGAAGTGATCCGGGAGCGGGTGCCCCTGACACTGTTCCTGATGAACGGCTTCCAGCTTAGGGGCATCATCACCGGCTTTGACAGTTTCGTGGTGGTACTGGTGTCTGACGGCAAGCAGCAGATGATCTACAAGCATGCCATCTCCACCCTGGCCCCCATGAAGCCGCTGAAGGCAGCAGGTGCTGCATAACGCAAAAGGGCAGCGGCTAAGCCGCTGCCCTTTTGCAGTTGACAGTTTACAGTGGACAGCTGACAGTTATAAAACCATTATGACGATAAAAACAACTGTCAACTATCCTATCAAATATAGAAAGAAGATTGACAATTATGAGTATCGCTGAAAACGTCGCCCGGATCCGTGCCGAGATGGAGGCCGCTGCCATTGCCGCAGGCCGGGATCCCAGAGAAATCAAGCTCTGTGCCGCTACCAAAATGAACGACGCCGATGCTGTCCGGCAGGCAATCGCTGCCGGCGTGGACTGCTGCGGTGAAAACCGGGTCCAGGAGCTCACCGCCAAGCTGGCGGAAAATGCCTACGATGGTGCCCCTGTCCATTTTATCGGCCATCTTCAGACCAATAAGGTCAAGCAGGTGGTGGGCAAGGTAGATCTGATCCAGAGCGTGGATTCTGAGCGGCTGCTGGCTGCTATCAACAAGGAAGCTGCCCGGCAGGGCATCCGGCAGGATATCCTTCTGGAAGTAAATATCGGAGAGGAATCCAGCAAGTCCGGCTTTGCCGCTGACGATATTCTTCCACTGATGGACAAAATTACAGATTTCCCAAACATTTGTGTAAAAGGACTCATGGCGATCCCGCCGATTTCTGTGAATTCGGGAGAAAATCTTAAGTTTTTTCAAAAAATGTTCCAAATAAGTGTTGACATCAGCAAGAAAATAGAGGATAATGTCATGGTGGACTGTTTGTCCATGGGCATGTCCGGCGATTTTGCGGATGCAATTGCCGCAGGCAGCACGATGATTCGTGTAGGCACCGCAATTTTTGGCGCCAGGCAGTATGCTTAAGACGCTTCATCAAACTGATGTGGATATATTTTAGGAGGAACATTACATGAGCTTTTGGGACAACGTAAAGAAATTTGCCCAGCCCTATTCCGATGACGATTACGATGATTATGACGAAGATGACGACTATGTCGATGATTACGAAGAGCCTGCTGAAGCCCCTGCTCCCGCCCGCCGGGAACGCCGCCGTCCTGCTCCCGCTCCCGCTCCTGTGATGGAGACTGAGGAAGAGGAAGACAACGGCTTCGGTTTCACCCCCGCTCCCGCTGCTCCCGCCGCATCGATCTCCACCGGCTTTAACGGCCAGGTTCTGAATATGAGCGGCTCCAACAAGCAGGAAGTGGTTCTGTTCCGTCCCGGCAGCTTCAACGACACCTCCAAAGCCGCTGACGACCTGCGCAACCGCAAGGCTGTCATCGTCAACATGGAGAACGTGGACAAGGCTATGGCCCGCCGCGTTGTGGACTTCCTGTCCGGCTGTGTCTACGCCCTGGACGGCGATGTGAAGAAGATTGCCCAGTCTGCTTACCTGTTCTGCCCCCATAACATGGATATCGTGGGCGACCTGGAAACCCTGCAGGCTGAGGTGGAGTCCTATATCTAACACAAACATACTACTCCGTAGGGGCCGATGCCCACATCGTCCCTTTTTGCGAGATCCGTCGCAGACCGATGCGAGTATCGTCCCCTGCGGAGACAATATCCGACAGACCAATTCGAAAGGGGAACATAATAGAATGTTTACACCGCAGCAGATCGATCAGATTTCTTTCGGCAGAGCTACCTTCGGCGGCTACGATATGCAGCAGGTCGATGAGTTTCTGGAGCCTCTGACCGAGGATTATGTCACGCTGTACAAAGAAAACGCCCTGCTCAAGAGCAAGATGCGCGTTCTGGTGGGCAAGCTGGAGGAATACCGCAAGAATGAGGCTTCCATGAAGGATGCCGTCATCAACGCCCAGAAGACCTGTGATAAGATGGTTGCCGAAGCAGAAGCCAAGTGTGCCAAGATGCTGAACAATGCCAACGCTATGGCCGCTCAGAAGGCTGCTCCCGCCCCCACTGCTCCCGTTACTGAGGATCAGATCGCCGCAGAAAACGCCCGGGTGGAAGAGGCCCGCAAGACTGCCGCTGCCAAGATCAATGAGCTGCAGGAGCAGCTGAAGACCTGCATCCAGGCTCTGGAGCGGATCAAGAGCGCCAACGCTCCCGCCGCCCCTACCCAGGCTGAGGAGACCGATGTTGCTGACGAGATCGCCCAGAACATTGAGGCTATGATCGGTTCCACCAAGAACACCGCTCCCACCCCCGCCCCCAAGCATCCCGTCAATGACACCACCACCAGCAAGTTCGCCAGCCTGAACCTCCAGTTCGGCCGGAATTACGATCCCAAATCCAAATAATTTTCACCTTATACGTAGGGGGCGATGCCCACATCGCCCCTTTCCATAATGTTAAACGCTACGACGAGGACACGCAAACCGTGATACCGCCTCCAGAGAGCTGTCGGATGGTGCAAGGCAGCAGGCAGGAAACCGTTTGTATCACCTCCGAGCTGTGCACCGAAACCTCCGGGAAGTAGGCTGCGCCGCCTCATGCCCGATAACGCATGTACGAGTGCCGGTGAAAACCGGAACAAGAGTGGTACCGCAGAGGTAATATGCGCCTTTGTCTCTTATTTGAGGCAAAGGCGCTTTTTATTTTCACTTGTCATTGCGAACCAGTCCGCAGACTGGTGTGGAGACCGAAGGGAATGCCCGTGGTGCAATCTCCCGAATCATTGAATTCATTGGAGGAGATTCCCACGCCAGTGTGCACACTGGCTCACAATGACATATATCATATTTGATTTATCAAATGGAGGTTATTCCAATGGAATACAAAAACACAATCATCACCCCGAAGACTTCCTTCCCCATGAAGGCAGGTCTGCCTGCCCGGGAGCCCGGTATGCTGAAAAAGTGGGAAGAGATGGATCTGTACAACGCACTGCTGGAGAAGAATAAGGATCTTCCTCCCTTCATCCTGCACGATGGCCCTCCCTTCTCCAACGGCTACATCCACATGGGCCACGCCCTGAACAAGGCTTTGAAGGACTTCATCACCCGCTCCCACGCCATGATGGGTTACTACACCCCCTACGTTCCCGGCTGGGATAACCACGGCCTGCCCATCGAAAACGCCATTGAAAAGTCCAAGAAGAAGCTGAACAAGGACATGTCCATTCCTGAGTTCCGCAGCGCCTGTGAGGACTTTGCTGAGGACTTCATCCAGAAGCAGATGGGCGGTTTCAAGCGTCTGGGCGTCGTGGGCGACTGGGAGCATCCCTACCGCACCATGGATAAGCACTTCGAAGCCCAGGAGGTCAAGGTATTTGGCCGCATGTTTGACAAGGGTTACATCTATAAGGGTCTGAAGCCCGTCACCTGGTGTTCTTCCTGTAAGACCGCTGTTGCCGAAGCTGACATCGTCTATCAGGACGATCCCTGTACCTCTGTCTACGTCAAGTTCCCCATGCACGACGATCAGGGCAAGCTGGCCGGTTTCGACCTGAGCAAGACCTTCTTCGTCATCTGGACCACCACCATCTGGACCCTGCCCGGCAATATGGCCATCTGCCTGCATCCCCGGGACAGCTATGTTCTGGTGAAGGCTGAAAACGGTGAAACCTACATCATGGCCGAGGCTCTGATGGAGAAGACCATGAAGATGGGCGGCTTTGAAAACTACGAGGTTCTGGCAACCTACCCCGGCCAGTTCTTTGAGAACATGCTGGCAAAGCATCCCTTCCTGGACAAGACCTCCCGTCTGGTCAACGCCGAGTACGTCACCATGGACTCCGGTACCGGCTGTGTCCACACCGCCCCCGGCTTCGGTGCTGACGACTACCAGACCTGCATGCGCTACGGCATGGAGCTGATCGTTCCCGTGGACGATTCCGGCCGCCACACCGAGTACGCAGGAAAGTACGCCGGTCTCAAGACTGAGGAGAGTAACCCCATCATCAAGGCCGACATGGAAGCCAACGGCTCCCTGTTCGCCTCCGAGGAGATCATCCACTCCTATCCCCATCACGACCGCTGCAAGAAGCCCGTCATCTTCCGTGCTACTCCCCAGTGGTTCTGCTCTGTGGAATCCTTCAAGGATCAGGCTGTCAAGGCCATCGAGAATGTCCAGTGGTTCCCTGCCTGGGGTGAAGAGCGCATGACCAGCATGATCCGTGAGCGTGCCGACTGGTGTATCTCCCGTCAGCGCCGCTGGGGCCTGCCCATCCCCGTGTTCTACTGCAAGGACTGCGGCAAGCCTGTTTCCAACCCCGATTCCATCGCCAAGATCTCTGCCCTGTTCGACGAGTTTGGTTCCAACGTCTGGTTCCAGAAGGAAGCCATGGAGCTGGTTCCCGATGGCTTCACCTGCCCCCACTGCGGCGGCAAGGAATTCGACAAGGAGACCGACACCCTGGACTGCTGGTTTGACTCCGGCTCCACCCACTTCGCCTCCCTCATGAAGGACACCCCCGATATGTGGCCTGCCGACGTGTATCTGGAAGGCGCGGATCAGTACCGCGGCTGGTTCCAGTCCTCTCTGCTGACCTCTGTGGGCGCGCTGAACCAGGGCGCACCCTTCAAGCAGGTTCTGACCCACGGCTGGGTCGTGGACGGCCAGGGCCGTGCCATGCACAAGTCCCTGGGCAACGGCGTCGATCCCGCCGATCTGATCAAGGACTTCGGCGCCGACATCGTCCGCCTGTGGGCCGCTTCCTCCGACTATCATGCCGATGTCCGCTGCTCCAAGGAGATCTTCAAGCAGATCGCCCAGAACTACCTGAAGTTCCGCAACACCGCCAAGTATTGCCTGGACAATCTGGTGGACTTCGATCCCAACACCAACATGGTCGCCCCCGCCGATATGCCCGAGCTGGACAAGTGGGCTGTGACCTGCCTCAACGGTCTCATGGAAAAGGTGGAAGCCGCTTACCGTGGCTATGAATTCCATGTGATCACCCACGCCGTCAACGATTTCTGCGTGGTCACCCTGTCCGCCCGCTATCTGGATATCATCAAGGATCGCCTGTACTGCGACGGCAAGGACTCCCTGTCCCGCCGCAGCGCCCAGACCGCCCTGTGGCTGATTCTGGACGCCATGACCAAGCTGTTCGCCCCCATCCTGGCCTTCACCTGCGATGAGATCTGGCTGGCCATGCCCCATAAGGCCGAAGACGACGCCCGCAATGTTCTGCTCAACGAAATGTCCAAGGTCTACACCGAATACGCTCTGGACGATGCCGCCATGGCCAAGTGGGACACCCTGTTCGCCCTCCGCGGCGACGTGAACCTGGCGCTGGAAGCCGCCCGAAATGAAAAGCTGATCGGCAAGGCGCTGGAAGCCCATGTGACCCTCAACGCCCGCGACGATGCCGCCAAGGCCGCGCTGGAAGCCGTGAAGGAGCTGGATCTGGTGAGCGTTCTGCTGGTTTCCTCCGTGGAGCTGGGCGACGCCGAAGGTGTGCAGGGCGCCAACTTCCCCGGTCTGACCGTCGCCGTCACCGAGGCCAAGGGCGAAAAGTGCCCCCGCTGCTGGATGCACTCCGAAGCCGCCAACGCCGACGGCCTCTGCCCCCGCTGCGCCAAGGTCATGGAGACCATCGAAGTGGAGTTCTGATTTTGATACAAAAACCGCTGCTTGCAAAAGCAGCGGTTTTTTGAATGCTGAATTGAGGTATGTTCCATTCACAGGAACGCCCCTCGTGCCCCCTTTCAGGGGGCTCCGCGCAGCGGTGGGGGTT